>JAOTVL010000002.1 GCA_029863525.1 Gemmatimonadota bacterium | reverse complement strand
CTGGAGGGAAGTCTTGAGCGCGAGCCGGTCGGACAACGAAACCGAGAGCGCGTTCGTCCAGTCAGCGCGGAAATCCTCCGTATCTTCGACATTCTCGTCGGCGATCAGCATCGACGTGAACTGGGTCGTCTGGGACAGTTGGCGCATAGCCTCGACCGACAGCCTCAGTCCGCCGAACCCGTCATCGGCCCCGGGAACCGGGCTCACGTCCTTCTGGATCGTGTAGGTGACGCCCAGGTCCGTCTTGAAGCGAGACGCGTCGTCGTCGACCCACGCCTTTCCGAGCCCCACGACACCGGAGTAGCGGTTCTGAATACCTGCGAAGGTATTCCGATCCCACCCAATCCCGCCGAAGCCGTACGCGACGCCGAACGACCGGTCGTATCGGCTTCGGGCGAAGTAGCTCTCCGCCGTTAACTGCGAGTCGGTGTCCTCGTTGACGGTGAAGTTCGATGCCGTGCCCGTCGCCGTCAGGATGCGGAAATTCGTTTCTCCGCGAATCCCGCCGAGCTGAATCTGGAACGAGTTGACATCGTCGCTTCCCGAAAGGAGCGCCTTGAGTCCGAGCGTGTTCGATGAGGCGTTGCCGCCCGTGGAGACGAAGCTGAGCTCGGTGGCGTTCTCCCAGACATATTGGGCGTCCACCTGCGTTGGCGTCGTCACTGCCATGATGAGCGCTGCGATCGTAAGAAGCGCTCGCGATCCATTTCGCATAGTTGTCTTCCTTTCCGTGGTGGTTCGGGCACGCCGAACCCAGTCGGCGACGGCTTGTGCGGAGGGACCCAGTGTGGCGCCTTCCGGGGCGCCCGCGAAGATCCGCGCCGCAAGATTCGTCGGATTCCGCCGCGCGAGCTCGGCCACGGAGTCGACGCCAGCCGCCTCCAGCCTCTTCGCGTCGTCGGGACAGACGAGTGTCATAAGTTCGTTCATGCTCGACTGGCCTCAAGCCCGAGTCTTCAATAGGTCACGGATCTCGGATAGGAGCGTCTCTTCCGCGGAGGGGGCGGGCGGTGCCGCGGGGGCCTCCTCTTGCTGGCGCTTCATCTTGTTGAAATTCCGAACGACCATGAAAACCGCGAACGCGACGATCAAGAACGAGACGATCGAGTTCACGAAGAGACCGTAGTTGATCGTTACGGCGCCCGCTTCCTGAGCGGCGGTCAACGTAGCGTACGGCCCCGGGGTGGCTCCCGTCTGCAGTGTCACGAAGAGGTCGGTGAAGTCGACCCCGCCCATAGCCAGCCCGATCGGAGGCATGAGGACGTCGTTGACCAGTGACGTGATCACGGTGCCGAACGCGGCACCGATGATGATTCCGACCGCCATGTCGAGCATGTTGCCCTTCACGGCGAACTCCTTGAACTCGTTCAGCATGGATTGCTTTCTCCAGAAGGTGCGATCCAGTGGCGAAATGAGTCGTTCACTCCGCCGCCGAGCCGCGGTCATTCGGAGGCATAGACCGAACTCCTTCGAGAAAGTCACATGACCGGCTGGCACTCCTCCAGATTTGCATTCGACGGCCCACGTGTGACTTTCCCCGCTCGAGGAGGGTCCATGAGAGAAAGCAAAGGGGAACGTCTGCTGCGATGACCTTCGAGCAAGGCCTGTCGGACGAGGATCTCGTACGCCTCGCGCGTGAAGCGCCCGAGGGGGACACGAGGCCGTTCGAGGAGCTCGTGCGGAGGTACGAGCGGAAGGTCTATACGAACTGCCGCTACCTGTCCGGCTCCCCAAGCGACGCGGAAGATCTGGCACAGGAGGTATTCGTGAAGGCGTACTTCGGGCTCGCGGGCTTCGAGGGGCGAGCGTCCTTCGAGACGTGGGTGAAGCGCATCAAGTCCAATCACTGCATCAACTTCGTGACAAAGAAGCGGGTGCAGACCGTGGACGTGGACCCGGGCGTGGTCGAGAACGCCGCGCGGCAGCCACCCGCCGTGGAGCGGGCTTTGGACAACCAGGATACCCAGGGCCGTGTCGGGGCCGTCCTCCTCCGCATGACCGAGACATTGAGGATCCCGCTCGTGCTACGAGACTTGGACGGGATGGCCTACGACGAGATCGCCGATCAGCTCGGGATCGGGCTCTCGGCCGTCAAGATGCGCATCAAGCGAGGTCGAGAGGAATTCCGCACCCTGTTCAGAGAGGCGCAAGCCGACGAGGTGGCGGAGTGAGTCATGGCCGATGACGAAGCCGCGCTCGGCGAAGGGCTGGGCGCGGAGGAGATGGGCGATCCGATCGGCGAATTGGCGGACTTCGTCACGGAGCCGCCGCAGGGGTTCGTATTCAGGCTCCTCAATGCGTTGCGCCGGAGGGATCTGAGCTCGCATCTCGCGACCCTGGGATGGACGGGACTCGGGGAGGTCTTCCTCGAGTTCGTCAAGGTGATCTACTCACTATTCGATACCGGTCCGGCGGACCGACAGGAGGGGACCGATGCTGATCCAAGTGCGTGATCAGTTGCTAGTGACCTACCAGGGCATGATCGACTCCGTGATCGCTTGGACGCCCCGGATGATTCTCGCGCTCGTGCTCGTCGTCGTCGCGCTCGTGTTCGCGAAGATCACCGAGCGCGTGCTCCGGGCCATCATGACCCGCCTTCGCTTCGACACACTCATAGAGCGTGCGGGTCTGGATCAGATGATGGCCAAAGTGGGGATCCGCGAATCTCTGAATCAGGTCGTTCCGCGGATCGTCTACTACCTGCTCCTGATACTCTTCGCGAAGACCGCCGCCGACTCCATGGGTCTCGCGGCGATCTCCGACGCGATCGGCGCCTTCATGGCGTACCTGCCGAACATCGTGGCCGCCATCTTGATTTTGGTGCTGGGGAGCACGGCGGCGCAGTTCGCCGGCCGTGCGGTTACGGAAGCGGCGACCAGCTCCGGGATCGAGTTCGCGGGCTCGTTGGGCTCAGTCGTCTCGGCCGTCGTGATGTTCGTGCTCGGGATCATGGCCGTCAGCCAACTGAAGATCGACACCGAAATCGTTCAGGTCGTGACGGCCGCTGTCCTCGCCGGGATGGCGCTCGCGTTCGGGCTCACCTTCGGGCTCGGGAGCCGAGACCTGACCAGGAACATCCTCGCGGGCTTCTACGCACGAAAGACTTTCGAGATCGGCCGCACGATGGAGGTGCGCGGCGAGTCCGGCGAGCTGAAGACGATCACCCCGACCCAGACCCTACTCCAACAAGGCGACCGGGTCGTCGCAGTGGCGAATTCGGTCTTCCTGGAGGAAGTGGTCAAGCAGTAGAGTGCGTCAGGCCACCGGAGCCCAGAAGAGGATCATCGAGTCGAGGCTGACGTCGGTGCGCTCGAGGGAAACCTCGAAGCGCTCGACCTCGGCCGCCTTCTCCTTCCATTCCTCCCAGATCTCGTCCAACTCTTCGGTCAGCTCTTCTTCGAGCTCCTCGATCGTCGCTCCGTACTCGTCCGCTTTTTCGGTGGCGCTGCGCAGCCGCTCCTGCGTGCGTCGCGTCTGCGACCGTCGTGACGCCATGCCCGAGATGCCGCTCACCCGCCGACGACCTCCCAGGAACATCGAGAGGACCTGACCGGCGCCCGAAATCAGCTCCTGCTGGGTCCGCTGCCCCACGTCCACGTCGAGCTCGCGGACACGCCGCTCGGCCTGAGCGAGGCGCTTCTTCGCGGTATCGACCTTCTTCTCGTACCGGTCGCGGATCTTCTCCGCGTCAGAGTCCGCTTGGTCCTCCGCAGCCGCGAGGCATCGCTGAAGGAAGTCGTCTTCGGATTCTCCGGGCCTCGAGTAGAGCTTGAGCTTTTGATTCCGGTAGAGCTCCAAAGTCTCTTCCCGAAAGAGTCGTTCTTCGAGCGCTTTTTCGGCGGCATCGAAGAACGCCGACCGATCGATTGGAGCGGCCGGAAGCGCGTACCGCGCGTCGTCCGGCGCGCGTCCACGGAAGTCCCGCTCATCGAAATCCACCGCCACCGCGTCGTCGGCATCGAAGGGATCGCGGATCGGGAAGACAACCGCCTCCCATTCCTCTTCGTGTCGGAGGTCGCCCACTCCGTCGAAGATCATGCGAATGCGTGTGGCGAGTCCGGGCTCGAGTCTGGTACCGCCCGCCCGGACCCCGAACTGGTCGCTCCATGTGGCCGCCGGGTCGAGGTACTTCACCTGGACACCCGACGCGACCTTGGGTTGGACGGTCGTCTCATCGTCCTCGACAGCCGGCGCGCCAGACACCTCCGTCGCCGCGCTCGTTACCGTCTCGAAGTCCGTGACCTCCGGCTTGAGCCGGAGGAGCTCCGCCCGGGTCAGCGGACCGCGGAGGTACGACATAGCCCAACGGGTGGTGAACAGCGTCGGCTTCGCGGACTTCGCGCTCTTCAGGAGGAACTCACGCTTGCCGAGCGCACCGATGCGCGCGTCCCAGGCGGAGATGTCGATCTCGCCCGAGGCAGACCGAAGTCCCTCGATGATACGGGCCTTGTCGCGCTCCGTTTGGAGGCGGCCCACCATCCACGTGCCGGCGTTCGACATGAGCTTGTAGTCCAGGTCCACCGGGTTCTGCGTCGCCATGACGAATCCCACGCCGTGCGCCCGAGCCTGCTTGTACAACGTGAGGATGGGCCGCTTGGTCGGAGGCTCGGCGGTCGGAGGCGCGAAGCCCATGACCTCGTCGGCGTAGATGAGCGCCTTGAGCTCGGATGTGCCCGGCAGCTTGCGCATCCACGTCACGAACTTGGTGAGCAGGAGCGTTACGACGAACATCCGCTCCGAATCGGAGAGGTGTGCCAGGTGGATGATACTCGCCCGAGGCCGACCGTCCGGAGCTCTGAGCAACGATCCGATGTCCAGCGGCTCGCCGGCCATCCACTCGGCGAACGACGGGGAAGCCATGAGCCCGTTGAGGCGCATGGCCAATTTCATCCGGTCCTTTTCCGGATAGAAGGTGTCGAGCTCGAACACACCCAACTTCCTCATGGGCGGGCTCTGGATTTGGAGCAGCAGGGTGGGCAGGTCCAACGACCGACCCGCCTGCCACCCGTGCTCGATGAGGTTCGACAGCAGGATGTGCTCGCGGCTCGTCAGGGGATCGGCCTCGATCCCGGCCATCACGAGCAGCCCGGAGACGAGCCCCTCGATCTCGTCTCGAATCGTCTCTCCGTGCTCGTCGAATGAAACATCCGGCGGGGTCAGGTCACCGACCATGTTCAGGGGGATCCCGGCCGTAGATCCGGGCGTGAGGATCCGGATATCGACGCCGTCCTTCAGAGAGCGCATACGCGCCGCGTCGATCCCCGAGCCAGCCAGTCCTTTCTTCCACTTCGCGGCCTCCTGGGCCGCCAGCTCGCTCGCTGACAGGTCCTTCCGTTTCGCCTCTCCTGCATCGACCCACGGTTCGAAGTCGGCAGGATCGAAGGTGGGGAAGTTGAGCAGGAGGTTCCCCATGTCGCCCTTCGGATCGAGAATGAGGGCGGGGATGCCAGAAGCCAGGATTTCCTCGATCAGGACGATCCCGAGCCCGGTCTTACCGGACCCGGTCATGCCCACGATTACGCCGTGGGTCGTGAGGCGATCACTGTCGAGCGCGAGACGCTCCTCGCTTCGCTCGCCTGTTTCGGTGTCGAGAATCTGTCCGAGGTAAAGCGATCCGGGCTTCTGGCTCATCGAATCCGGCTCCTAGTCGTCCACGCCGAAGGCGATTTTCACGGTGGTCTTGTACATCGAGATCTTGCCGGAATTGACCTGTGCGGTCATCCCACCGACCTGCACCCCGGTGATGTTCTTGACGCTCTTGCTCGCCGTACGGACGGCGGCGTCGGCGGCTTGGGCCCAGCCCTCTTTCGAGCTGCCGACGATCTCGATGATCTTCGCTACGTCATGGTGTGCCATGTGTTCGTCCCTCGATTCGATGTGCCACGGACGTGGCGGTGAGTGACTGATTACTCGGCCGGAATGCGGAGCACCTGGCCGGGATAGATCAGGTTGGGATCCTTGAGCAGCGGCTGATTCGCCTCGAAGATCTCCGTGTACCGCTTCGCGGATCCGAGGTGCTCTTTGGCGATCGCGCCCAATGTGTCGCCCTTCTTGACGGTATAGAAGGTGGCTTCCGGAGCTGCCTCCCTCACCTCCATGCGGTCGTCGACGGCCTCGACGCCGGCACAGTTGCCGATGGCGAGGATGACGTTCTCGCGGACCTTCTGGGTCGGCGCGGTTCCCGTGACTGTGGCGACGCCGTCGTCGTACTTCACCTTCGGGTTCTCGACGCCGAGATCCATCTGCATGATGAAGCGCAGGAGCTTGTTGCCTTCGCGAAGCTCGTGCAGCTCCTCGTCCTTCGCGGCCTCGGCCTCCGCCTTGGACGGCGACTCGCCGATCCCGACCTTCGACCCGGCTTCACGTACGAATTTGAAGATTCCCATGGGGGTCCTCTCCTGTTGGGTGATGACTGGGCAAGACAAAAACTATAGCGTCCGCTCGCTCCGATCTGAACGGATGGCCCTACTCCCTGACCGCGAGCGAAGAGAACAAGTCACATCGCGGCCGAGGCACTTGTAGGAGGCCCCACCCGCTCCCGGCCCGACGCCGCTTCCACCGCCGACGCGACATCGGGGAAGAAATGCTCCGGTCCGATCCGGTCTACGATCCCACCGACCAGGAGCTTGTCGTGCAGGGGACCTTTGACGCCTGAAAGAAAGACGCGCCCCCCGGCACCATGGATCTCGTCGAGGAGCGCGTGGAGCATGTGCAATCCGGTCGAGTCGGTCCGGTTCACGGGATAGGCGTCGAGGATCAGCGTGCGTTGAGTGCCACTCGGGTCTACCGTTTCCGTGTCGGCAAAGGCGTGCCGGGCCTCGTCGCGGAAAGCCTCTGCGTTGCCGTAAAACAGCGACGCGTCCACGCGCAGGATCGCCATGCCCTCTTCCACCCGGGCATCGGAATGACGGGCGAGGTTTCGAAAATGATCGGTCCCCGGTAGGCGTCCGAGCCGTGCCACGTGCGGTTGCGCGATCTGCTGTAGCAGGACCGTGACCGAGAGAGCCGCGCCGACGAGGATGCCCTCTTCGATTCCGAGGAGTAGCGTCGCCGTGAACGTGGCCACCATGAGGGCGAAGTCCCTCCTGTCCACGCGCCACAGCGCTTTCGCCCCCTTCACGTCGACCAACCCGGCGACCGCGACCACGATGATCGCCGCCAGAATCGCGTTGGGGAGGTGGTAAAACAACGGAGTGAGGAAGAGCAGGGTAACGGCGATCACGCCGGCGCTCACCAGCGACGAGAGCTGAGATCGCGCCCCGGCCTGCGCGTTGACCGCGGTCCGCGAGAAGCCCCCGGTCACGGGGAAGGCCTGCGCGAACGCGCCGCCGATGTTCGCCAAGCCGAGCGCCTTCAGCTCCTGATCGGGGTCGATATCGTATCGATACCGAGAGGCGTAGACCTTGGCGACCGCGATCGATTCCATGAAGCCGACCAGTGCGATCGCGAGGGCCACCGGGAGGAGGGCCGTGAAATCGCCGGGTGCCAAGCCCGCATTGCCCGCCGCACCCCATAAGCCCGGAACGGTGGGCATGGGTAGTCCCGAGGGTACCTCACCTACGACCTGAACCCCGTGCCGCGACAGGGAAAAGGCCCACGATGCCAACGTGCCGACGGCGACGACGATCATCGGACCCGGCAGCTTCGGCGCCCACCTCTTCAATGCGAGCCCGGCCAGAATCGCCCCGAGGCCCACCGTCAAGGTGGAAGCCTCCAGGCTTCCCCACTCCCCGACGGCCGCCGCGAGCATTTGGTGGACGGGGCCTTTGGAGATGTCGAGCCCGGTCAGTCCCCCGAGCTGACTGGTCCCGATGATGATCGCCGCCGCGGCGGTGAAGCCGGCGAGAACCGGGTGGGACAGGAGGTTCACGAGAAATCCGGCGCGCAGGAGCCCCATGCCTAGCTGGATCGCGCCGACCAGGGCAGAAAGCAGGACGGCCAGCATGAGGTACCGGTCGGCCTGGCCGGCCGCGAGGGGCGCGACCCCGTCCGCGACGAGGAGCGCCACCATCGCGACCGGACCCACCGCGAGCTGCCGAGAGGTACCCATCAGCGCGTAGATCGCGAGCGGCACCAGCGCTGCGTACAACCCGTAGACCGGGGGTAGCCCGGCGATCATCGCGTACGCCATCCCCTGCGGGATGAGCATGACGCCCACGGTGGCGCCGGCGGTCAGATCCGAGACGAACGCCTCCCGATCGTGACCCGCCAGGCTCCGGGCGAGCGGGACCACCCTCAGGCGACGCCCGCGGCCGTCCGCTTCATCGCCTCCTTCAATCCTGGCCACGAGTCGAACATCCCGTCGATGAGCGTAACCGCGAACCCTTCACGCTTGAGCAACGCAGCCGCGGCGGAGGCCCGATTCCCCGATCGGCAGTAGGTCATCACCGGCTTGTCGCGGGGAATCTCGTCGATTCGCGACGCCAGACGGGTGTGGGCGATGTTGATCGCCCCCGGCACGTGCGCTCCCGCGTATTCGGCCGCGCCCCGAACATCCAGGATGGTGTACCGATCCGTCTCGAGCTCCTCCGGGAGGTCGTGGAAGTCCACACGCTCGATGATCTCTTCCGACAGCCCCCGCTCCGTCAACGCCGAAATGGGCGCGAATCCGGCGATGTTGTCGTACCCGATTCTGACCAGCGTGCGGACGGTCTCGTCCATGTCGGCGTGATCTACCAGGAGGTAGATCTTCGTCGACGGGTCGACGTACGACCCGACGATCATCGCGAAGTTGATCCCGAGGGGCGCGTACAGGGAGCCGGGAATGTGTCCGGCCATGAAGCCCTTCCGGTCCGCGCGCGTGTCGACGATGACCGCGTCGTCCGAGCTGCCCCGCTCGACGAGCTCCTCGATGCTGCATGCCTTGGGCGAAGGCAGGTCACCCAGCACCGGCACGCCGTTCTTGTTGAGGTCCTTCATCCGGGCGAAATAGAGGGGCGGCTCGGGCTGTCCGTCCAAGATCGCGTCGACGAAGCCCTGCTCGTCGTCGAAGGAGAGCGAGGCGTTGAAGCGACGCTCGTAGCCCACCGTCGATTGCGGAACCGCGCCGAGCGCCTTTCCGCAGGCACTCCCCGCGCCGTGTCCAGGCCATACCTGAAGGTGGTCGTCGAGCTGGAGGAAGCGTCGGGTCGAGTCGAACAGCTTACGGGCTGACGGTTCGCGGGCCCCCGTTACGCCGGCTGCCGTCTCCAGCAGGTCGGGGCGGCCGAGGTCGCCGACGAAGACGAAGTCACCGGATGCGATTCCGATCGGCTCGTTAGCGCCCCCGCCCAGGTCGGTGACGAGGAAGCTCATGTGCTCTGGTGTATGCCCGGGCGTGTGCAGCGCTTGGATCCTGATGTTACCGATCTCGAAGACGTCTTTGTCTTTGAGAAGGTGCACGTCGTACGCGCTGCCCTTCGCCCAGTTGTATTTCCAGTTCTCGTCGCCCTCGTCGGAGAGGTAGAGCTTCACGCCGTGCTGCTCCGCGAACTCGCGAACACCCGAAAGGAAGTCCGCGTGAATGTGCGTCTCGGTCGCGGCGACGATGCGCAGGCTCTCTTCTGCGGCGATCTCGACGTAGCGGTCGATGTCTCGCTCGGGATCGATGACGAGCGCTTCACCGGTGCGTTGGCAGCCGATGATGTAGGCGTATTGGGCGAGCTCGGGATCGAAAATCTGTCGAAAGAACATGTTTGGCTCCGGACGTGGACGTCAGCTGTGGGGTAGTCGGTGGCGCATGGCGCCGTAGGTCCAGACTCCGACCAGGGCGCTGAGGAAGGCGACGAACATGACGGTCACGCCGTTGCCGATGAGTACGTAGATGGGACCCGGGCAAGCGCCTAGAAGGCCCCACCCGAGCCCGAAGGCCGTGCCGCCCAGCCAGTACTGGTAGCCGGGAACTTCAAAGCGGTCGGTCGGAATCCGCATGGGGTGGTTCGTCACGGACCGGATCTCGAATCGTTTGATGAGCCACACGCCGACTGCTCCGACCGCGACGGCGGAGCCGATGATGCCGTACATGTGGAAGGACTGGAAGCGGAACATCTCCTGAATGCGGAACCAGGAGACGACTTCGGACCTCGTGAAGACGATCCCGAGGACGATTCCGATGACCGCGTAGGGCCAAAGACGCTCCGGCCGCGTCGCCAGGGAGGACTGTGTAGCCGCGGACTGCGCCGTTCCGGTGGCCATCAGGACCCTCCCCCGAGCAGGACCGGCAGAAGCAGGTGCGTCGCGATGAGCCCACCCGCGAAGAAGCCCAGTACGGCTACGAAGGAGGTGACCCGCAGGGCGGAGAGCCCCGAGATCGCGTGCCCCGAAGTGCAGCCGTTCGCGTAGCGAGTACCGAACCCGACGAGGAAACCGCCGCCGACGATCAGGACGATCCCCGGAACGGTGCCGAGCGCGCTCCACGCGAAGAGCTCGGCTGGTACGAGGCCGGTGAAGTCGGTGATCCCGAGTGCGGTCAGGTCGGCCCGCGTGGCCTCGGACACCGCGACGTCGGTCGACCTCGTGACACCCGCGACGAAGCCCCCGAAGATCAGCCCGAGGGCCATCGTGAGCCGCCATCCGCCCTGAGCGCGCCACGAATAGCGGAAGTAGTCGAGGTCCCGAGGGAGGGTGGCCGCGCAAACGTCGCGGAAGGTCGAAGAGATCCCCCATTTGCGACCCGCGTAGAGATAAACCAGCGGGACGGCTAGGCCGATGATCGGGCCGGCCACGTACCAGGGCCAGGGTCGAGTGAGCAGATCCATGAATGGTCTTTTGGGTTTCGAGTGGTGATCGGATCAGGTACCGGTCGCGAGCATCTCGGCTTGCTCTTCTGCCTCGGCCTCGAGCTTACGGCACATGATGTCGCACAGCTCCGCAACGGACGAGTCTGCGACGCTGTAGTAGGCGTAGAGCCCTTCTTTTCGTCGGTCGACGTACCCAGAAGCCCTGAGAATGCCGAGATGTTTGGAGACGTTTGCCTGATTCAGCCCGGTCTCGTCGACGAGATCCGTGACGGATCGCTCTCCCTCCAGCAGTACGTTCAGGATGCCCAGACGGGTGGGCTCGGAGAGGACGCGAAATCGCTCCGCAACGAGTGCGAGGACGTCCGAGGAGAGTCGCTGGGTCATCGAATAAATGCGCAGGGGCGGTCTATATATTCCCACATAGTAATACAGTAATGTATGCAGGGCAACCGGTCCCGTCTCGTTCGACGGGAGTGGGGTTGTGTGCGCCTGGCGCGCGGCCGAGGTTGCCTCTCCTGGCCCGCACTCTAGGGTCGGACGCACGATCATGATGGATCCCCCAACCCGGATGGGACGTATGCGCGCGCGCGTTCCTGCTTCCAGCCTTCTGCTCGGCGTGGCGCTCGTCGCTGTGGTGCTCTTCGGATTGGCGGTCTGCGGTGGGTCGGTCAACGGTCAGGAACCTCGGGCGAGGATCTCGGAGGAGCTGCGCGCCCTGGACACCTATCCGTTCTCCCAGCCGGATCCGGTCCCGATCCTTGTGCGCGACACCCGCCTCTACCCGTACCACCGGTTCACGGGCTACGCGCACGACTCGACGCCTAGGGAGTGGAAGGTCGTTCATTTGGAGAACGATCACATCGAGCTCTGGGTGCTGCCCCAGATCGGGGGGAAGGTCTGGGGAGCGAGGGTCAAACAGACGGGACACGAGTTCATTTACCGCAATGAGGTCGTGAAATTCCGCAACATCGCGCTCCGCGGGCCGTGGACCTCGGGCGGGATCGAATTCAACTTCGGCGTGATCGGTCACACACCGGCCACGGCGACTCCGGTCGATTACCTGACGCGTGAGAACGACGATGGGAGCGTGAGCGTCTTCGTCGGAGCGATGGATCTGCCAACCCGCACACGGTGGCGGGTCGAGGTGAGACTCCCAGCGGATCGGGCGTACTTCGAGACGAACGTCGTGTGGCAGAACCCGACTCCGCTCGAGCAGCCGTACTACAACTGGATGACCGGTGCCGCGTTCGCCCAGGACGATCTCGTCATGTCGATTCCTGGCAACGCATACCTCGGACATCCGGGAGAGCGCCACGCTTGGCCCGTCGACGACCAGGGTCGCGACCTCTCCGTGTATGACCAGAACCGGTTCGGTGGCAACAAATCGTTTCACGTCGTCGGCGAGCTCGAGGACTTCTTCGGCGGATACTACCTCGACGACGACTACGGCTTCGGTCACTGGGCTCGGCACGAGGAGATGCCGGGTCAGAAGCTTTGGCTCTGGGCGCTGTCGCGTCAGGGCGGCATCTGGGAGGATCTCCTGACCGACACCGACGGTCAGTACATCGAGTTTCAGGCTGGCCGTCTCCTGGTGCAGTATTCGCGCGGTGAGGAAGTGAACCCGATTTCGGAAGTAGGCTTCGGTCCGGGCGCGACGGATCGATGGTCCGAGACGTGGTTCCCGGTCGAGCGACTCGGCGGCCTGACGGACGCCTCCCGCGAAGGAGCGATGCACGTATCACGCACGCGGAGAGGGGTCCGCGTGAGGGCGCACTCGTTTGGAAGGAGCATCGACACGCTGCGGGTATCACTCGACGGCGTTCCGGTCGCGGAGGTACCCGTTACGTTGCGCGCGCTCGAGCCGATGGACGTCGAGGTCGAACTGCCGGACGAATCCTCGCCGGTGGGGGGGCAGGTCATCGTAGCGTTGCCTGGTCTCGGGCTGCGGTACGACAGCGATCCCGCGGCGACCGCGCTGCGGCGTCCATTCGGCACGGATCCCGAGGCGCTTCCGAGTCTGCCGGAGGCCGCCCGACTCGTGACCACCGCTCGCCAGTCGATGCGCGCGGGTCGGTTGCCCGATGCAAGATCGCTGTTCGAACGAGCGATGGCACTCGAGCCGTGGAACCGAGACGCGCTACTCGGCCTTGCCGACGCAGAGTACCGACGTGGACGCTTCGAGGCCGGAAGCGACCTCGTCCAGCGCTCGCTCCAACTCGATGCGTACGACCCGGAGGCCAACTTCGTCGCGGGCATGCTCCACCGCGCCGCCAACCGCAGTGTGGATGCCGTCGAAGCGTTCGGTTGGTCGGCGCGTTCCATGCAGTTCCGCTCGGTCTCGTACCTTCAGCTGGCCGAGCTCGAGCTCGGCCTGGGCGACCTGGCGGAGGCGGAACGGTACGCGAGTCTGTCGGTGGACTACGACCGGCACGGACCGGGGGCCTACGAGGTCCTCGCCATCGTCGGCCGACTTCGGCGGGAGCAATCGCTGGCCGAGTCGGCGCTCGCGGAACTGGCTCGTGTCGATCCCCTCCACCACTTCGTTCGCGCAGAGCGCTATCTGACGGGGTCGGTGACGGACACGCCCGAGGTGGCGACGGAGGCGCAGGAGGCGAGCGCGCGATTCCTGGGACTCCTTCGCGGCGAGTTCCCGGAGCAGGAGATTCTCGAGCTCGCGTTGGCATACGAGCGGCGGGGTAGGACGTCGGACGCGGTCCGGCTTCTGCGGCTCGGACGGACCGGTCTCGAGCCCGCCACCCGAGGGACCGCCCCTGGCGACGCGATGTTGAGGCTGTGGACCGCGTATCTGACGAAGGACGCCACGCTCCTCGGGGGCGGTGTCCAGCCCGATTTCGTATTCCCCTATCGCATCGAGTCCATCGACGCCCTGGAGTGGGCCGTGGCGAACGACACCCACTGGTCGTGGCGGTATCTGCTGGGGTTGAACCTCTGGGGCAGAGATCGCGCCGAAGAAGCATACGCTCTGTTCGAGCGGCTCGGTGGCGATCCCGATTCCGCGCCGTTCTATGTGAGTCGAGCCCACCTGGCCGAGCTCGTCGGAGCGGCTACTGACCCCGAGGCCGATCTCCGCCGCGCCGTCTTCCTCTCGCCGGGTGACCGGGGCATGCACGTCGGGTTGGTCCAGTACCTGCAGAGGCACGGTCGATGGTCCGACGCGCTCTCGGTTAGCGGGGCGGGGCGAGAACGCTTCGAGGACGACTTCGATCTGGCGCTTCTGCACGTGCAGTCGCTCAATGAGATGATGCGCTTCCGGGAGGCGATCGAGATTCTCGACCGGGTGCGAGTGCTGCCGTCCGAGCACGCGGGAGACAGTCATCGGCTCTTCGCGGAGGCGCACACCATGGCTGCGCTCGCGGCGATGGATGAAGGAGCCTGGGACGACGCGGAGCGTCACCTCGACGCGGCCATGACGTGGCCGGAGCGGCTGGGCCTGGGCCGTCCCTACGAGCCTGAGGAGCGACTCCAGCGCTATTTGAAGGGGATTGTGCTCGCGCGAAGTGGTAGGGTCGAGGCAGGCCGGTCCGAGTGGGGCGTGGTGGTCAGCGCGAGCCGGAGGGCGCTGGTAGGCGATCTTCCGCTCGCTCGGCTCGACTTGCTCGGAGCGTCGGCGGCTGCGGCGCTCGACGAGACATCGGAGTTGGCCGACTTCGGCTCGGCCGCTCCGGGCGCGCTCGGGCGGGTCGCCACCATGATCAGGGACGCTGCGGTGCGGGGCGCGGACGTGGCTGCGGTCGTCGGAGAGGCGTCCCGGAGCGAGCCTTCGCTTTTCGCCGACGTCGAGGGACGTCTGCTCCTGCGGGCGGTGACGTACGCCCGTTGACCCGGACTTCGAACGAGAGCGTGCTCTCCGCCGGAGAATAGGCGCCGGTCCTACCGTCCGTCCTTCCTGGGCAGGCGCTCGTCCGCCATCGCTGCGTGATAGACGAAGACGGCCATGATCGTGGCGTTCTTCTTGAGGTCGTCCAGCGGGATCGTATCGAAGAAGTCCAGGTTCGTGTGGCCACCCGTCCCACCGACGCGCGCCTGTAGGAATTGGTAGCCGGGGAGTCCCACTTCGTCGAAGGCGACGTGATCTGTGCTTCCCACGCCCTGGGCGGAGATTGTGGTCATACCCATGTCGCGCAGCGGCTCCATCCAGGCTGCGAAAGGCGCGCGGACGTGCTCGTTCCCCTGCAGCCAGATGCCTCTGTACTGGCCCGGTCCGTAGTCCTGGTTGAAGTACGCCGACAGCTTTTCAAACGCGGGTCGCGTTCCGATGGACGGGTCTCTCGGGTCCCCGAAATGGTCGCGAACGTACGCGCGCGATCCCCACAGGCCCTGCTCCTCGCCAGACCAGAGCGCGATGCGAATGGTCCGGTGCGGACGGACACCCACCGCCCTCAAGATGCGCATCGCCTCGAGCATGACGGCGACCCCGGAGGTGTTGTCTGAGGCGTTGGGGCTCGCGTGCCATGTGTCGAAGTGCGCGCCGAGCATGACGACTTCGTCCGCGCGGTCCGTGCCCTCGATCTCGCCCACGATGTTGTGGGCCTGCGACACTGCGTCGCCGTGACGGTTGCGGACCTCCACCTCGACTTGAACCGGAATGTCGCGCGCGAGCACACGATACATGCGGTTGTAGTGCTCGGGGTTGATCGCGATGATCGGCACCGACGCGAGCGTCTCCTCTCGCGACCACTGGTCGATCTTCGCGCCGGGTCGTGCGAAGCCGCGGACCGCTCCGGGCCACCCGCTACTCGATTCGAGGACCACGGCCGCTCCTTCTGCCACGTAGAAGGCCAACTTGTCGGCCGCAGTGAGGATCTCCGGGTTGGCCGGTGGTGGTGGGTAGAGCCGCGAGAAGTAGGGGTCCGGTCCGGGCGGCGGGACGATGACGTCCTCGGCGAGCGCCCTCATTTCCGCGTCGGTGCGCCGCGGCGTGCCGGTCTCGTACCTCGTCAAGTCGATCGCCGCAGGCGGGGTGGAGAGTACGGCTCTTCCCTTCAGTCGCCCTCGGAATCGGTCCAGATCGGAGCGCGTGTGTACGTCGGCGATCATCGCGTCGAGCTGCTGACGACCCTGTGTGCCCGGCGTGTGCGCGATCGGGTAGCCGACGAGGGGTGAGTAGTCCGGCGTGAGCATGTGGAGCGAGACATACTCGTTGTCCCAGCTGACGCCGTACTCCATGAAAGGCTCGCGGGCCACGTTCGTCAGTCCCATGCGCTCCATCTCCGCTACGACCCATCGCTGGGCCCGCTCCATGTCGACCGAGTTGGTGAGGCGAGCGCCGAGCACATCGGTCATGTAGGAGAGCGTGTTCGGGAGGTGCGACCGCTGGAGACCTTCGGCTCGAATCGCCGCAACCATCTCCTGGTCGACCCCCCAATCGCTCTGCTGCGCCAGACCGAAGCCAGGGAGCGCGAAGAGGGAGGCACAGAAGGCGGGGAGCAAGCGGCGAAGGCGTCGCGTCATCATTGAGGGATCGGTCGGTGTCCATGGGGAGGTCGGGTGTTGCACCACCCGAAGAGGCGCCTCAACATCCGACCGCCTCGCGCGGCCGCGCAAGCGAGCTTCTGCCATAGGCTGGTCCGCCCCACTCCCACGGGTATCATGACTCGAATCATTCCGACGCTGGTATCGGTTTTCGGCATCGGCTTCGCCGCGGTTGCCCCGCTCGCCGCACAGGAGTCGCGGGGGGACTATCAGGTGCTCGCGGTCCGCACCGCCGCGCCGCCGATCCTCGACGGATTTCTGAACGAAGGCGTTTGGGAGCGCGGAGGACGGCTCGATGGCTTTATCCAGCAAGAGCCCGACGAGGGCGCCCCCTCGTCGGAACGGACCGAAGTCTACGTCCTTTACGACGCCGCCAATCTCTACTTGGGGGTGAGGGCGTGGGATGCGTCGCGCTCGGGCGTCACGGCCACCGAGATGCGGCGCGACTCGGAACGGATCCTCGAAGAGGACAACATCCAAATCATCCTGGACACGTTCAAGGACTCCCGCTCCGGATACATGTTCGTGACCAATCCGCTCGGGGCGCAGCTCGACCAGCAGGTCTTCAATGAAGGGGAAGGGGCCCGTCCGGGATTCCCGACCTCCAACATCAATCGCGATTGGGACGGCGTGTGGCACGTGTCGGCGAGGATCGTCGAGGACGGCTGGGTGGCTGAGATCGCGATCCCGATGGTTACGCTTCGCTTCCCCGACAACGAACGCCAGCGCTGGGGTCTGAACGTCATGCGCAATATCGGCAGCCGGAACGAGCAATCGTTCTGGTCGCCGATCTCCAAAGAGTTCACGATCGCCCGGGTGAGCATGGCCGGAACGCTCGACGGACTGGAGGAACTGAGTCGCGGACTCGATCTGCGGGTGACGCCTTTCGTCACGAGCGGTGTGACCCGGGTGCTCGACGCCAGCATCGAAGACGATTCCTTCGACCGGGATTTTGGGATCGATCTCAAGTACGGGATCACCCCCGGCCTGAACCTGGACGTCACGGTGAACACCGACTTCGCCCAGGCGGAGGTCGACGACGAACAGGTGAACCTCACCCGCTTCCCGCTCTTCTTCCCCGAGAAGCGCGACTTCTTTCTCGAGAACTCCGGTCAGTTCAACGTCGGCTCGGCGCTGGCCTTCAACCGCTACGTCGACCTGTTCTTCAGCCGGCGGATCGGCCTGGCTTCGGAAGGAGCCGTCCCCATCGTGGCCGGCGGTCGCATGACCGGGAAGATCGGACGGAACGACATCGCCATCATGGATGTGCAGACGGCCGAAGCGTTCGGTCGCTCGGGCGAGAACTTCCTCGTGGCCAAGTACAGCCGGAACATCTGGTCCCGCTCCCGTATCGGTGGGCTCTTCATCAACAAGGCCCAAACCAGCGGGGACGCCTTCAACCGCACCTACGCCATCGACGCTTCACTCGCGCCACACCCGAACTTCACGGTGATGGGCTTCATCGCGAAGACGGAAACGCCACCCGCGACGACGCCCCCGCCGGGTGCCGAAGGCTTCGGTGAAATGGGCGCGTACGTGAACGCCACATGGCTCGATCAGGACTGGCGGATCTACGGAGAGTACGCCGATCTGGAGAACGACTTCAATCCGGAGGTCGGCTTCCTGCCGCGCGCGGGGATCCGATCGACGAGGCTGCATATGGAGCGCAACCCGCGTCCCGATCGCTGGGGCATCCGGGTCCTTTCGCCCATGATCAACTGGACCTATACGACGGATCAGACGGGACGAAGGGTCGCGCAGCGCTGGCACTACATGCTCGGGACGCGCTTCGACAATGGGGCGTACCTGAATATGTGGTACAACGACCACTTCGATCGAGTCGATCAGGACTTCTCGCTCAACGGGGTCGCGATTCCCGCTGGGGATTATTCTTTCGGTGAGTGGCGTTTTTCCTTCGATAGCAATCCCGCCCGGCGGATCTACTACGGTCTCATGTGGTCACCGCAGGACTTCTACGGAGGAACGAGACAGGATGCCCAGGTCAAGCTGGGAGCGCGGCTGACCGATCGCTTTTCCACCGAGGCGCAGTACACGCGCAACTCGGTTGAGCTGCCGAATGGACCCTTCGAAATCGATCTCGCCGCCTTGCGGATCGACTTTGCGCTGTCCCCCACGATGACGGTCCGGTCGGTCACACAGTACAACTCGCTGGCGGACCAGTTCGGGACCAGCGCCCGGTTCCGTTGGACGTACCGTCCGGGCAGTGACCTGTACGTCGTCTATGA
This sequence comes from Gemmatimonadota bacterium, assembly GCA_029863525.1. GTDB lineage: Bacteria > Gemmatimonadota > Gemmatimonadetes > Longimicrobiales > Gaopeijiaceae > UBA2589. The sequence goes on along the minus strand of JAOTVL010000002.1, from coordinate 50,880 downwards.
CGAGATTCGGCGTGACCCCGACACGCTCTTCGAGTACCGCGACCGCCGGCTGATTCTGAAGGCGACGTATCTGCTGACGCGCTAGCCGATCGAGGCGGGCGTCGCCGGCTCGCTCAGCCTCCGGGTCCGACACCGGTCAGCGCGCGACTGAGCTCGCGGAGTCGACGACGCGACTCCGGGTCGTAGGCTTGCTCGTGCGCGCGACGCGGTTGCATCTGATTGAAGAACTGCCCCCCCTCGATCTCTTCCGAGAGGATCAGGTTCATGACCGCGTCGGCGCCCTCATCGATGGTGGCGCGAGGCTCGACGCCCGCACGGGCGACCATGCCCGTCGGCATGTACGTCGCCGGGTGCAGCGCGTTCACAATCACGCCGGTGCCCTCGAGCTGCTCGTGCAGGTCGAAGGTGAAGCCGATCTGGGCGAGCTTGCTCTGACCGTACGCGCGGCCACCGCTGAAGCCCCGCATGATCATCACGTCGTCCCAATCGATGGGACTCTGGGCGAGCGACGACACGTTGACGATGCGGGAGGGCGCGCTCTCCTCCAAGAGTGGCAGGAGCATGTGCGTCAGGAGGTAGTGCGAGAGGTAGTTGACTTGAAACCGGAACTCGTGGCCGTCGTCGGTCACCAGTCGCTCGTCCGGTGCCGAGCCGAACCCCGCGTTGTTGACCAGCACGTCGAGTCGGTCGTAGTCGGCCAGGATCGTTCGGGCGAAGCGACGGACCGCGTCGAACGAGGCGAAGTCGGCGGCGATGAACCGGGCGCTCCCTGGGGTCGCCTGGATTTCGGATGCCAACTCCCGCCCGCGCGCCGCGTTGCGGCCGTGGACGATGACGTGGGCTCCGCGGTTGGCCATGCGGAGCGCGACCTCTCGGCCGAGGCCGCTCGTGGAGCCGGTCACCAGGACCACCCGCTGACCTTCGGTCGGCATGTCGTATTGCCCGTGCGCGGACGGAGAGCACAGGAGAAGGGCGGCGGTTGCGAGTCCGAGGGTGCTCGCGATCGGGCGGGTGCCACCTGGTTGCCGGGCCGGACCACGTCCGGGTCGGCACCGGACTCGTGCGCGGGTACTGCTTCTCATGTGGGATTTCCTCTCGCAGAATGGATCACGGCTCGCACCCCCGGGGCGCCGTCTCGACCTGTTTCGACGCGGCGGGCGAGGCGAACGGCTCGCCGAACCATCGGACGGCGAAGTACACCCAGACGGAGCGTAGCCAGAACATGCCGTCATCGCGACACATGCGCTGAAGCTCGCGATCGGTCGTGTCCCGCCACCGCTCCGCGTCGAGCTCGCCGAGTCTCATGAGTTGATACAGCGCGTCATGCACCAGCGATCCGCGCATGAAGGTCTGCGTATCGATCGAGGGCCCGGAGGGGCCATCCCAGGCATAGCCTCCCTTCAGAGTCACCCTCCCGTCCTCTTCGAGGCACACGTATTCCGTTTCGATCGCCCGCTCGGGGCGGATAGCGACCCAGTCCACGTACTCGCCGCGGAGCTGGTACTTGTAGCCGCTTCGGTATCGGATGCATCGGACCGGCATGGGGCCCCCGATCGGTTAGGACGCGTCCGGCAGGAGCGAGAACGGGTCGTCGACCGAGCCGACCCGCTCCCTCAGATCCGCGAGCGCCCGAACGAGGTCTCCGTCATGGATCGCCAGGAACGCGTCGAAGTCGGTGAGTCGGTTGTAGTAGCGGATCCTCGACAGCAGGGTCGCGTTGTCCAGCCGGTCGTTGCGGAAGCTCGCGAAGGAGAGTTCCTCCAATTCGGGAATCAAATCCCGGTCGAATCGATCCATTCCGGCGGTGAAAACCCCTTCGCGGCGCTCGATCTTGGTGTCGAAGTCGAGGGACGCGTCTCCGTATAGGGCCTCGAGCTCCGCGACCAGCTCGTCCAGGTAGGCGCTGAATCGCTGCACGTCCCGCCACCGACGCTGTGCCCGCTCACACTTCACCGAGTCAGGGCCGCCTCCGTCGCGCGTGCAGAAGAACCGGACCGCGCCTACCCGTCCTACGAACGTGGCGAAGCTCTCGTTGAACGTTACCTGTCCGGGCACGAACAGGTGCTGGTGCGTGAGCTCGTGGATCAGGGTCGTGACGACCTCGATCTCATCGGACTTCAGTGTCGTCGAGAGCACGGGATCGTTGAACCACCCGAGCGTGCTGAACGCCGGAGTAGGGCGCACGTATGTGTCGAAGCCTTCCGCGCGAAGCGACTCCGCCTCGGCGTGCGCCGATGACGGAGAAAAGTGCCCTTTGTACGGCACGTGGCCGACGATCGGAAACCACCACGTTTTCGGGACGAGTCGGTCCCGGTAGGCCGCCGTCACGACCAGCGCCAGCGTGTCACGTTCGAGCTCGGTGTACTGGGTGTACGCCTCACCCACCTCGAAGCCCAAGCCCTCGGCGGCGAATCGCCTGGCCTCCATGACCCACGCCAACTTCGCTCGGGTGGCCGCGTCCACCGTAGTATCGGCGAGCACGAGCGGGATGGAGCGCCGCGCCCTCAGGATCCTCGCCTCGGCGATGCCCGCCTTGACCACGTAGACCGGTGAGCATGCGGTCGACGTCAGCGAGAGCGCGACGCCTGCCATCGCGAACAGCGCGCGACGCCCCGGAGGACGCGCGCGCCGTCGCGAAGATGGTCCAGCGGCCGATGCCGGCACCGGTGAACCGCTAGTTCCCGCCGCCGAGTTGCCGCATGAGCGGGATGCCGCCCTCGGTCGGTACGTAGACCACAGAGCCGGCGGGAAGCGTGCCCAGCTGCTCGATGTAGTGGAACGTGAGGTACGCGGGCGTCAGGCCCTCGGAGATGATCTTCTGCGCCTCGGCGATGCCCTTCGCCTCCTCGATCGCCTGCTGTGCCCGCTCTTGGATGATCTCGGTCTGGAAACGCTCCTGTTCGACCTCCTGCTCCCGCTCGAGCTTGGCTTCGATCGCCTCGCGCACACGCGGGGGCGCCTGCACGTCTCGAACGAAGACCTCGACGACCTCGATCCGGTCCCCGGCCTTCGACTGGATCGCTTCGAACATGTCGGACGCGATCTCCCGACGGTTGGGTGAGAAGATCTCGTTGATCGACTTCGTGGCCACGGCGTCGCGAACGCCGTTCCTCATGGCGTTCAAGACGATGCTGCTCTTGATGCTCTCCTCGCTGCCGAGCCGCTGATACAGGTCCGGCGCGACCGTGCCGTCGAGCCGAAACAGGATGGCGACCTCGAGCGTCACGTTGAGCTGCTCGCTCGTCTGAGCCTCGATGATCTCGACACCACCTCCGGACGGGTAGCTCTGTTCACGAACGGACATCTTCTCGATGCTGGCGAGCGGATTGACCAGGTGCACCCCTTCGCCGAGCGGCACCATGTCGACCTTGCCGAGGAAGTGCTTCACCCCGACCTGCCCGACCGAAATCACGGCGAAGGCGTTGCCGACGATGAGCGCGATGCCGGCGAGCATGAAGCCGTAGCTGGCGACCTTGGCCGGACCTTCGGCGCTGGCCTTGCCGCTTGCCGCGCCGACTGTGCGGACCGTGGCACCGATGAGGATTATGAAGATCGCGACTATGATCTGGCCCATCATTGTCTCCTAGGCTCTGAGAAAGCTCGTCTCAACTCCAATACGCGGTCGACCTCACGTTTCTTCGATCTCGCCTGCGCTCCCGGCCCGGCTTGCACCGACTTCGGCCGCCCGGCGCATCATGGACCCCCACCTTCACCCAGGTAGGTGCGCGCGTCGGGATCGACCGCGATGCGGAGCTCCACCAGATCGGCTTCGACTGCGATCTCGGAGGGCATGTCCTCGGCCGCCTGTCTCAGCGCGGCGGCCGCGTCCGCGGCCTCGACGAGGAAGGTGTGATAGCTCTGTCTGGCTCCGCCGTATCGCACCGTGATTTGGAAGCGCATGCGGAGAATCTACCGACGGTGGTCCACCCGACCTATCCTCAGACCATGTCGATCCTCTATCAGATCGCGGTGGCGATCGTGCGTCTCGCCGCCCCTCTGTTTTCGGTCGGCGACTCCAAGCTCGCGCGAGGAATGGCGGGTCGACGTCACGCGGATCGGCTCTTGGCCACGTGGGGCGACGTCGTCCGAGACCGCGATCGGCCCGTTGTGTGGTTCCACGCCCCCAGCGTCGGCGAAGGGCTCCAGGCAATGGCCGTGAAGGACGCGCTCCTCGAGGCCCGCCCGGACGTTCAGGTCGTTTACACGTTCTTTTCTCCATCGGCCGAGTCGCTCGCGGGGCGATTCGGAGCCGATGTGGCGACGTATCTCCCGTGGGACTTGCGCGGCCCGCTGACCCGCGTGCTCCGCTCGGTCGAGCCGAGCCTGATCGTGTTCACGAAGACGGAGGTCTGGCCCGTGCTGGTCGCCGAAGCGGGCCGGCATGGGATTCCCGTCGCCATGGTGGGGGCGACCGTGACCGAGGGGGCGGGCCGAGGAGGGCGTCTTGCTCGGACCTTCTTGCGGGCCACTTGGGCCACGCTCGACCTGGTGTGCGCGAACACCGAGGCCGATGCGGAGCGATTGTCCGGGCTCGGCGTTCGGCGCTCCGCTTTGGTGTCGACGGGGGATCCCGGGATCGATTCGGCCGCGTCCCGGTTCGATGACACCCCTCGCTCCGCACCCTACCTCGACCCGTTCCGCGCTTCCTCTCGCCCCACGATCGTAGCGGGCTCCACGTGGCGCTCCGACGAGGACGTCCTGCTGCCCGCGCTGCGGCAGGTCCGCGACGCGGCGCCGGCGCTCCGCGTAATCATCGCGCCGCACGAGCCCCACGCGGATTCCGTGGCGGATCTCGTGGTGCGCCTGCGCGAGGACGGATGGGGCGCCGGCACGTTGACCGATGTCGAGCGCGCGTCGGGGGGTTCCGGCGATGCTCGGGGTGGGTCGGGGGCTCACGGCGGGGCAGCTCGGGAGCGTGGAGTCGACGAGCCGCTGGATGCGGTCGTCGTGGACCGAGTGGGGGCTCTCGCCCATCTGTACGGAGTGGCGGCGATCTCCTACGTGGGAGGCGGGTTCCACGCCGAGGGTCTCCACTCGGTGCTGGAGCCGGCGGCCGCCGAGACACCCGTCGTTTTCGGACCGCGTCACGGGAACACACGGGCCGCGTCCGACCTGCTTCGCGAGGGCGGCGCGAAGATTGCAACGTCTTCGGACGAACTGGCCGGTGTCATGACGGAATGGCTGCTCGACGAGGAGCTCCGCTCACGGGCTGGCCAGGCAGCAGTCGACTATATTCAGCGCCACCGAGGCGCGGCTGACAGAGCCGCCGCGCGACTCCGCCAACTGTTGGACGACGGGCCCAGCGCATGAACGAACCCCCAGAAGTGCCGGAGATCACGCCGCTTGCGCTGAAGGAGCGCCTCGACGCGGGCGACGTGCCGGTGCTCATCGACGTACGCCAACCGTTCGAGATCGCCATCGCCGACCTTCCGGATGTGGGCCAGCTCCGAATTCCGTCGGGCGAGTTCTTGTCGCGCAGCGACGAGGTCGACCCCTCGGCCGAAGTGGTCATCTATTGCCGGAGTGGAGCACGAAGTGCCATGGCCACGCAGTTCCTTTTGGCCAAAGGGTACGAGCGCGTTTGGAATCTGGAGGGTGGAATCCTCCGATGGCGTCAAGACGTCGATCCGTCTCTGACGGCCTACTGAGCCCGAACGACTCGATGCGCTCCTCCGTGGCACCTCGTATCGCGCTCGGCCTCGTCTCGCTCGTCGTGCTTTTCGGATGCGGCGCCGCCCAGGCCGACGACGCGGCAGACCTAGCCGGCGAGCTGCCGCTGACCGAGCTCGAGCCGCCCGACACGGAGGATCGGGGCGAAGCGCCAGAGGCGCGTCCGGACGGTGCGCCACTGGCCAGCGGCACGGCCGAACTGTCCCGACCGGCTCCCGAGCTGGGCATGGGCAGCGACGCGGTCGACATGGAAGCCTCCGGCCCGATGATCCACACACCGCGAGAGCTCGTCGACTTCCCGGACGCGCGCTTCCCCCGGCCCGAGCACGTGCGTGGGCTGTACGTGAACGCCTGGGCCGCCGGCTCAGAAGCCCGCATGACCGCGCTGCTCGATCTGGCCCGACGCACGGAGGTCAATTCGTTCGTCATCGACATCAAAGACGTCACGGGCTACCTGAGCCACCGCACCGAGGTCCCGCTCGCGCACGAGATCGGCGCGACCGGGGAACGTAGGATCCGAGACCTCCCGGCGCTGCTGGATCGACTGGAGGCCGAGGGCATCTATCCCATCGCCCGGATCACCGTCGCCAAGGACCCGCTCCTCTCGACCCACCGACCCGAGCTCGCGATCCAGGACACGGCGGGCGGGGTGTGGATCGACAGCAAGGACATCGTCTGGTTGAACCCGTACGCCCGGGGCGTGTGGGAATACCACGTGCAGATCGCGCGTGAAGTTGCCCAGATGGGCTTTCCCGAGATCCAGTGGGACTACATCCGCTTCCCGGACGCGCCGCCCGCGGACATGGACCGGGCGGTTTTCCCCGGAAGTGAGGGTCGCGCGAGGGACGAGGCCATTCGCGGTTTCCTCACGTACGCCCGCGACGGGTTGGCGGACCTGCCGGTTCGCTCGACCGCCGACGTGTTCGGCGTGACCACGTCGTTTCGTCGCGACATCGGCCTAGGCCAACTCTGGGAGTCGTTCATCGACGTGGTCGACGTCGCGCTGCCGATGGTGTACCCCAGTCACTATTGGGAGGACAGCTTCGGATACAGCGAACCGAATGCGTACCCGTACGAGGTCGTGCGTGCGGCGCTCCGCGACGCGATCGGCCGTTCGTCCAAGGTGGCTGGCGCGGGCCTCACCCGACCCTGGATTCAGGACTTCACGCTCGGCCCGCCTCGGTACGGAGCTCCGGAGGTTCGGGCCCAGATCCAGGCGGCCTACGACGTCGGCATCCAGGAGTGGATTCTCTGGAATCCCTCGACGCGTTACTCGGAGTCGGCGCTCGAGCCGGTGGGCGGATTCGAGGAAGAGCCGCTCCTGAGGGTCGCCGGCGTGCTGACGCCCGCGTCCCGAAGGCACATCGTCATGGACTCCGTGGCGGCTCTACCGTCCGAGACGATGTCCGTGGACACGCTTGCCGTCCCGGTCGATACAACGGCGGGTGACAGCGTCCGGGTCGACACGCTGAAGGCCGAGATGCTTGGGGTGGGTGCCCTCACGGGCGATTCGTTGGAGCTCCCGGCGACCCCCGTGGATACCCTTTCCGAGACCGACCTGGTCAGGCGGCGACGGTAGTGAACTGCAGCTCGTGCAGGCGGGCGTAGAGGCCACCCGCCTCCAGCAGCGCCTGGTGCGTTCCCTGCTCGTGCACCCGTCCGTGGTGCATGACGATGATGCGGTCGGCGTTCTGCACGGTGGAAAGACGGTGCGCGATCACCACTGAGGTCCGACCCCGCAGGAGCTGATCGGTCGCCTGCTCGATCTGCGCCTCGATCTCCGAGTCCACCGAGCTCGTCGCCTCATCGAGCACCAGGATTTGGGGATCGAACGCGAGGGCCCTCGCGAAGCTGACGAGCTGGCGCTGCCCGACGGACAGAGTAGCCCCCCGCTCTCCGAGTGGCTGTTCGTATCCCGCCTCCAGTCGGTCGATGAAGTCGGAGGCGCCGACGCGCCGGGCCGCCTCGATGATCCGGTCGTCCCCGATGTCGGGCGATCCGAGCCTTACGTTGTACGCGACGTCTTGGCTGAACAGGAAAACGTCCTGGAGCACCAGCCCGATCCGGCCACGAAGCTCGTCGAGACCGACGTCGCGTATGGGGACGCCGTCCAGCAGGATGCGCCCTTTCTGAACGTCGTAAAAGCGCATGAGAAGGTTGATGAGTGTGGTCTTCCCGGCTCCCGTGTGCCCGACGATCGCCACCTTCTCTCCAGGCGCAACCGTGAAGCTCACCTCCCGGAGGACCCAGTCGGGCTGGCCATCCTCGTCGTTGCCGTAGGCGAACCAGACGTCTTCGAAGACGATCTCTCCGCGTCCGCTCGCCGGAAGCGCGCGCATTGGCGTCGGGTCCCTGATCTCGATCTCCTCGTCGAGGAGCTTGAAGACCCGCTCCGAAGACGCCATCGCCGCTTGAAGGAGGTTGTACTTCTCGGAGAGATCCTGAATCGGGCGGAAGAATCGGCGCGCGTACTGTAGAAACGCCGCGATGACACCCACGGTCAGGAAGCCGTCGAGCATGCGGAGGCCGCCGTACCAGAGGATCAGCGCGAGCGCGAGCGCGGTGAAGAATTGGATGGCTGGGAAGAACAGCGCGTAGTACGTGATCGAGCGGAGGTGAGCCTGCAGGTGGCTTTCGTTCAGCTCAGCGAGACGGCGGGCGTCGGCGTCCTCGCGATTGAACAGCTGCACGACGCGGACACCGGTGATGTGCTCGTGCAGGAACGCGTTGACACGCGCGATCCGGACGCGGATGTCGCGATATGCTTCGCGCACCTTTGCCCGGAAGATGAACGCCGTCAGGAATACGAGCGGCAACACAGCGAACGAAACGAGCGCCAGACGCCAGTTCATGCTCAGCATGGCGCCGACGATGAACACGAGCGTGAAGACGTCGCCGAACACGGAAACCACGCCGGAGCTGAAGAGCGTGTTGAGCGTTTCGACGTCGTTCGTGATCCGCGTCATCAATCGCCCGATCGGGTTCCGATCGTAGAAGCGCAGGTCGAGCCGCTGAAGCTTCTCGAAGATCTCTTGGCGGAGATCGTACATGACCGACTGGCCGAGCCAGGTCGTGATGAGCGCCTGTGCGTACTCCAGGACGAAGCCGACCACGATCGACGCCACATATGCCCAGATCAACAGGCCGAGCAGCCGCCGATCGTTGTTGGGGATCGCCTCGTCGATGACCAGCTGTGTGATCCACGGGCCGACGATCGCGAGCCCTGAGCCGAAGAGAAGCACGAGGAGCGCGAGTGCCACGTACCGTTTGTACGGCCCGAGGTATCGCAGCAGGCGCCGCATGAGGCGAGCGTCGTACGCCTTCCCCAGCGCCTCCTCTTCGTGCAGGGTCGCGGCGTCGGCCATGGTCAGCCGGCCCGATCCTCGAGGGCGGCGCGGAGCTGTTCGATTCCGATCCCCTGCGCCCGCAAAGCAACGAGGGTGTGGTAGAGGAGATCCGCTCCTTCTTCCACAGAGCGCGCGCTGTCTTTCTTGGCGAGCACGGCCACCAGTTCGGCGGTCCCCTCGCCGAGCTTCTCGAGCCGGAGGTTCTCGTCCTCCAGCAACCGCACCGTGTAGCTCCCCGAGGGTCGCTCGACGGCTCGCGAAAGCAGCATCCGGTCGAGGCGCGCGAAGGCGTCCGACTCGCCCCATTCCGGCATCGTGCCCGCACCGAAGCACGTGGCCTCTCCCGTGTGGCAGGAGGGCCCGGAGGGCCTGACCCGCGCGAGAAGCGCATCGCCGTCGCAGTCGAGATGAAGCGATACCAAAGAGAGCGTGTTTCCACTGGTCTCGCCCTTTCGCCAGAGCTCGCCACGCGAACGGCACCAGAAGTGGACGTCCCTCGTTTCCATCGTCTTCTCGATCGCCTCCCGATTCGCCCACGCGACCATCAGCACGACTCCGGACTTCGAATCCTGGGCGACGACGGGGACGAGACCGCTCTTACCGAAATCGATCTCTTCGGCGCCATGAACCAGGTTGATCCTTCGGTCGGTCGTCATCACGCCTCGCTCGGAGAGGGTGCCAGGGACGAGCGTCCTCGTACGTGTCGGCCGTCGACGCGGATCGGCCGCCCGATGCCTGCCTCGTTCTGCATGTCGTCCATAGTGACTCTGCGTTTCGGTCGTCCGTGGTGGACCACCGTCGACCTCAAGAAAAATGATCGGGCGTCAACCCCGCGACACGGGACGTCCGGTGTATCATCATCTTCCATCACCCGTCACGGCTCGGGGACCAGAACCCTGTTCGTGCACCCGTCGTTCCGACGAGCGAGATGAAGGACCCGATACGCATTCGAGGCGCGCGCCAGCACAACCTCAAGGGGATCGATCTCGATCTCCCCAGGCGGAGCCTCACCGTGATCACCGGACCGTCCGGGTCGGGCAAGAGCTCTCTCGCGCTCGACACCCTCTTCGCAGAAGGTCAGCGCCGGTACGTCGAATCGCTGTCGACGTACGCGAAGCAGTTTCTGGAGCGCATGGAGAAGCCGGACGTCGACTCGGTCGACGGAATCTCACCCGCGGTGGCCATCGAGCAGAAGAACCCCACGAAGTCGAGCCGCTCGACGGTCGGCACGGCGACCGAGGTCTACGACTACATGCGTCTGCTCTGGTCGCGGGTCGGACGGACGCACTGCCCCGAGTGCGGCCGCCGCGTTCGCCCCGACACCGTGAGCGGTGCCGTCGATCGGGTCCTCGAGCTCGGCGCGGGGGCCCGCATCCAAGTCTCCTTTCCGCTCCCTCGCAGCGAGGAGATCACCCATGAGCTGGTCGTTTCCAATCTCCTGGCCATGGGCTTCGTCCGCGTCATGATCGATGGAGATCCGGTCGATCTGTCGGGCCCCGGTGCGGAGACGACGGAGGGATTGGGACTCGACGTGACGGCCGCCGACGAGATCCTGGTCGTGGTGGACCGGCTGAAGGTCGATCCCGAGGAGGCCGATCGATTGGCCGACTCGCTCGGCACGTGCTTCGTGGAGGGAGACGGCGAGGCGGTCGTGGTCGTGGCCGACCCACCGGAGGGGGCTCCGGCGCGCCTCCTCTTCACCGAGCAATTCCGGTGTCCCGATCACCCCGACGTCGAATTCCTCGAGCCTACGCCCCAGCTCTTCTCGTTCAACAACCCCTACGGCACGTGCCCTTTGTGCACGGGCTTCGGGGCGACGCTCGACTATGACGAAGCGCTCATCGTCCCGGCGCCGAATCGATCGCTCCGGGCGGGGGCGATCGATCCGTGGACGAAGCCACGCTACAAGCGTGAGCGTGCGAAGCTCCTGGAGTTCGCGAAGAAGCGAGGCGTCTCGGCGTCCGACCCGTGGGAGGATCTTCCTGACGATTTCCGCTCCGACGTGCTCCACGGCACCAAGGGATTCAAGGGCATCATCCCGTTCCTCGTCTCTCGCGAGAGGAAGCGCTACAAGCAATACATCCGCGTCTTCCTTCGACAGTATCAGAGCCCCAATCCTTGCCGAGAGTGTGGTGGGGCGCGCATCCGCGGCCAGGCGCTGTACGTCCGGGTCGGCGATCGCACGATCGCGCACGTTGCGGACCTGCCCCTCGACGGACTCGCGTCGTGGCTCGACGAGCTCACGCTTTCAGAGATGGAAGAGCAGATCGCGGAGACGATTCTCAGGGAGCTGCGCGCGCGGGTCAGCTTCCTCGTCGACGTCGGACTCGGGTACCTCTCGCTGAGTCGGCAGATGAGGACGCTCTCCGGTGGGGAAGCCCAGCGTATCAACCTCGCCAATTCGCTGGGCTCGGCACTGGTCGACACGCTCTACGTCCTGGACGAGCCTACCGTCGGGCTGCATCCTCGCGACACGGGTGCCCTCTTGGACCTCTTGGGCCGGCTCCGCAGCGCCGGCAACACGGTCGTCGTCGTCGAGCACGACACCCAGGCGATCCGTGTGGCCGACCACGTCGTCGAGCTCGGTCCCGAATCCGGTGAGCACGGGGTTCAGGTAGTCTTCGAAGGACCTCCCGGTGACCTCCCGAACCAGGATACGGCGACGGGGCGGTACCTTGCCGGCGCCTCACCCCTCCTGCCGCCCGACCGGCCACGGCCTCTCGACGGTCCGGCCCTCGTGCTGCGCGGAGCGACGCAGCACAACCTGAGGGGAGTGGACGTCGAGATTCCGCTCGGCGTGATGACCGTCGTGACGGGGGTATCGGGATCGGGCAAATCAACGCTCGTGCACGACGTGCTGTACCGTGCGGCCGAGCAGGAGTTGGGCTCGGGCGAGACTTCCGCCAAGGAGCATCTCGGCGAGGTGGTCGGCGAGTACCAGGCGCTCGAGGGCATCACCCACCTGGACGAGGTCGTGCTGGTCGATCAGTCGCCGATCGGACGGACCCCTCGCTCAAACCCGGTGACCTACATCAAGGCGTGGGACGAGGTGCGGAAGCTCTTCGCACAGACTCCGGTCGCCAGAGAGCGGGGATACGCGCCCGGACACTTCAGCTTCAACGTGCAGGGCGGGCGCTGTGAGGAGTGCAAGGGTGCCGGCTCCGTCGAGGTCGAGATGATCTTCATGGCGGACATCTACGTGCCGTGCGACGCCTGCGGGGGCCGCCGGTACAAGCGAGAAGTCCTCGACGTGAAGGTGAAGGGGAAGACGATCGCCGAGGTGCTCGAGCTCACGGTGGACGAAGCGATCCGCTTCTTCATCCGCCAACGGAAGTTGGGCAAGACGCTCTGGCAGCTTCAACAGGTCGGACTCGGTTATCTGCGTCTCGGGCAGCCCGCCACCACTCTGTCGGGCGGGGAGTCGCAGCGCCTGAAGATCGCTCGCGAGCTGGCGCGTGCCGCGGGGAAGAAGGGTCGCAAGCTCTACATCCTGGACGAACCGACCACGGGGCTTTCCGGAGAAGACGTTCGCAAGCTCGTCGAGGTGCTCGGCCGACTGGTCGACGCGGGCAACACGGTGCTCGTCATCGAGCACAATCTGGACGTCATCCGCGTCGCCGATTGGGTCATCGATCTGGGGCCTGGGGCGGGCTCTCGGGGCGGAGAGGTGGTCGGCATGGGCCGCCCAGAGGCGATCGCGGGGATTCCGGAGAGCGCGACGGGACGGTACCTGGCCGAGGCGCTCCGCGAGATCGCTTCGCTGCGGGCGGTCGAAGCCGGTGCGAGGACTACTACGAACGCGAAATGACCGGCTTGCCCGCCGCAGATCGAGCGCCCTACGGGGGCGTGACATGACCGAGCGTGCTCCGCTCGTCAGCGTTCTCATGCCGGTCCGGGACGCGCGGCCGTTCCTGGACGAGGCTACCGCCTCGATCTCGATGCAGACCTTCCGCGACTTCGAGGTGATCGTGGTCGACGACGGCTCCGTCGACGGATCCGCCACGCTCCTGGAGCGGTGGGCCTCCGCGGACGCTCGCGTGCGCGTGATGCGGCAACCCCCCACGGGCATCGTCGCTGCGCTCGAGCGCGCGCGCTCCTCCGCGCGTGGCAGGTTCCTGGCCCGAATGGACGCGGACGACGTCATGGCGCCGACACGACTCGAGGCCCAACGAGCCCTCATGGAGGCGGAGCCCGGACTGATGGGGTGCGGATGCCTGATACGGTACTTCCCACGAGATCTGGTTCGAGACGGAGCCCGGCGTTACGAGCGCTGGATCAATGCCCAGGTGACGCCGGATCAGATCGAGGAGGCACTCTTCGTGGAGTGCCCGCTCGCGCATCCGAGCTTCTTTCTGAGGGCCCGCGCCGTCCAGTCGGTGGGTGGGTACCGCGCGTGCTCGGGGCCCGAGGACTACGACCTGATCCTCCGGATGTGGCGGGCGGGTGCTCGATTCGGAAAGGTGCCCGAAGTCCTGCACCATTGGCGGGAGCGGCCCGACCGGCTCTCTCGCGTCGACGCGCGATACTCCGCCGAGGCCTTTCTGGCGACGAAGGTCGGACATCTGACGGCGACGCTCCTGGTGGGTGGACGGCCGGTCGTCATCTGGGGGGCGGGGCCTGTTGGAAAGGCGCTATCGAAGGCGCTGCGGCAGAGTGGGGTTCCACTGACGGCGTTCGCCGAGCTCGACCCACGAAAGATCGGTCAGGAGATCCATGGGGCGCCCGTGCTGGACACCGCCGAGGCCGTGGCGCTGAGGGGGCCGCTTCACGTGGCCGCGGTCGGACAATCGGGCGCGAGAGCACGCATTCGGGCCGTCCTGGACGCGGCCGGAATGACCGCGATGGAGGACTTCGTGGCGGTCGCGTGATCCCCCATGCCCGGAGGGGCCGAAAATCCTTGTGGTTCAAGGCTTTCGTCGCCTTGGTGCCGCGTCTCCGCGAAGTTATTTTTCTGGGTTCCGGGAACCCTTCCCTGACGTGCCCGAACGGGCCGCTTCGAACGCCGCGGCCCCGACCAGGAGTGAGTGCTTGCCCGAGGTCTCGAATCGTCCTTGGGCGACGTCACGCTCGCCGGCCCCGAATCATGACAGGATCACACCCGAATGAGTGACGAGCTCGAGCTCGGAGGTGGAGAAGGGGGCGGCCAGACCGTCCTGGCCCGCCTGCTAGAAGACGAGATGAGGGAGTCGTTCATCGACTATTCGATGAGCGTCATCGTCCAGCGTGCGCTCCCGGACGTTCGGGACGGACTCAAGCCGGTCCACCGCCGGATACTGTATGCCATGAGTGAGGCCGGGCTGAGCCCGGGCCGCGCGTACAAGAAGAGCGCCACGGTGGTCGGTGACGTGCTGGGCAAGTACCACCCGCACGGCGATTCGGCGGTGTACGACTCCATGGTGCGCATGGTGCAGGACTTCTCACTGCGCTACCCGCTGGTCGATGGTCAAGGCAATTTCGGCTCGGTCGACGGTGACTCCGCGGCGGCGTACCGGTACACCGAGGCGCGGCTCATGCCGATCGCCACGGAACTGCTCGCCGACATCGACAAAGAGACCGTCACCTACGCGGACAACTTCGACGGGAGCCGTCAGGAGCCCACGGTTCTTCCGGCACGGGTTCCGAACCTGCTGATCAACGGTTCGTCGGGGATTGCCGTCGGGATGGCGACGAACATCCCGCCCCATAATCTGCGCGAGATCGTCGAGGCGACGACGGCGCTCATCGACGATCCGGACCTCCCGCAGGAGCGCCTCGAGGAGATCGTACAGGGACCCGACTTCCCCACGGGCGGGTTCGTCTGCGGCCGAGAGGGGATCCGCGACGCGTACCGGACGGGCCGGGGACGGGTCGTCATGCGTGCCCGGGCGGAGATCGAGCAGATCGACGCCAACAGCGAGCGGATCATCGTGTCCGAGATTCCGTTCATGGTGAACAAGTCCCGCCTGATCGAGCAGATCGCTCAGCTCGTGCGGGACAAGAAGTTGCCGGACATCCGGGATCTCCGCGACGAATCCGACCGCAGCGGCATGCGCATCGTGATCGAGCTCAAGCGGGACTCCGTTCCGGAGATCGTGCTGAACCGGCTGTACAAGCACACGCAGATGCAGTCGACGTTCGGGACCATCCTGCTGGCCCTTCACGATGGGCAGCCGAGGGTCATGCCCCTGCGCGAGATGCTCCAGCACTTCATCGCGCACCGGCTGGTCGTCATCGTGCGTCGGAGCGAGTTCGACCTGGCCAAGGCGCTCGAGCGGGAGCACATCCTCGAGGGTCTGAAGATCGCCGTCGACAACATCGACGAGGTCATCAAGGTCATCCGTGGTTCGGTCGACACCGACACCGCGTCGCAGCAGCTCCAGGACGGCTTCGAGCTCTCCGAACGGCAGGCGAAGGCGATCCTCGACATGCGGCTCGCGCGGCTCACCGGCCTCGAGATCGAGAAGCTCGAAGAGGAGCTCGCCGAGGTCCGCGTGCTGATCGCGGAGCTTCAGCGCATCCTCGCCTCCGAAGAGGTCCGGATGGGCATCCTCAAGGATGAGCTAGCAGAGATCTCGTCCAAGTATGGAGACGAGCGAAGGACCGAGATTACGCATGCCGTAGGGAGCTTCGACGTCGAGGACCTGATCGTCGAGGAAGACATGGTGGTGACGGTCTCGCACCACGGCTACGTGAAGCGCCTCCCGGTCCACACCTATCGGGCGCAGCGTCGAGGTGGGCGTGGGCTTCGGGGGATGGACACGAAGGAGGAGGATTGGGTCGAGCACCTATACGTCGCCTCGACGCACGATTACCTCATGATCTTCACGCGCGGTGGGCAGTGCTATTGGAAGAAGGTCTGGGAGATTCCCGTCGGTAGCCGCATCTCGCGTGGAAAGCCGATCGTGAACCTCTTGAACCTCGGTCCGGACGAGCAGATCGCCGCGATCGTACCGGTCCGCGAGTTCAGCGAAGACCGTTTTCTGATCTTCGGCACGAAGAAGGGTGTCGTGAAGAAGACCGTGCTTTCTGCTTACGGAAACGTCCGCACGGTCGGTCTGAACGCGATCAACATCGACGACGACGACGAGTTGATCGAGGTCCGGATCACGTCCGGCGAGGACCAGGTCGTCATGGCGAGTCGGTCCGGAATGGGCATCCGCTTCGAGGAGGGGGACGCTCGACCCATGGGCCGGGCCACCGCGGGTGTACGGGGGATCAAGCTGCGTGAGGGTGACGAGTGCATCGGCATGGTCGTCGCGCCCGAAGGCTCGACGATCCTGACCGTGTCCGAGAACGGCATGGGTAAGCGCACCGAGATCGGCCAATACCGCCTGCAGAAGAGGGGCGGGTACGGCGTGATCAACCTCAAGGTCACGAAGAAGTCCGGTGAGGTGGTCGCGATCCGTGCGGTCGCGGACGACGAGCAGTTGATGATGATCACCCGCAAAGGTGTCGTGAATCGTCAGCGCGTCGGGGAGATCAGGATTATCGGCCGTGCTACGCAGGGCGTGAAGCTCATGAACCTCGACGAGGGAGACGTCGTCGTGGACGTGGCGCGCGTCATCATCGACGACGAGGAGAACGGGGCGAACGGCGACTTCGAAGGCGAGGCGGGCGCGGAAGGCGAGGCGGGCGCGGAAGGCGAGGACGACGAGTCCACCGGGGGAGAGGAGTAGGGCGGGGTGAGGCCCTGGCGACGGTGAACGAGGTCGTGCAGGGTCGGGGCCTCGTCGGCCTGACCGAGATCGAATCGGCCTCCCGGCGGCTCGCCGGCGTGGTGGTTCCGACTCCGCTGATTCCCGCGGATGCCGTTTCGGAGGCGGTCGACGCGAACGTCCGATTGAAGTGCGAGAACCTCCAGCGGGCCGGCTCCTTCAAGATCCGGGGTGCGTACAACTTCGTCTCCCAGCTCTCCGACGATCAGGTTTCCGGAGGGATCATCACCTACTCCTCCGGCAACCATGCCCAGGCGGTCGCGCTCGCGGGCAGATTGCGCGGCCTGAGGGTGGTCGTGGTCATGCCGACCGACGCGCCGAAGGTGAAGCGGGACGGCGCGGAGCGGCTCGGCGCGGAGGTCGTCTTCGAGGGTACGACCTCGATAGAACGAAAGGGTCGCGCCGAACGGATCGCCGCCGCGGAAGGGCTGGTGATCGTGCCTCCCTTCGATCATCGCCACATCATCGCCGGCCAGGGTACGGTGGGGCTCGAGATCGCCCGAGACTGGTCCGACGTCGACATCGTCCTGGCGCCGATCGGCGGAGGCGGTCTGGCGAGCGGGGTGGCGGCGGCCGTGAAGCGCCTCGTACCGAGTGCGAGGGTGATCGGCGTAGAGCCCGAGGGCGCCGCCTCCATGCGGAAAGCGCTGGACGAAGGGGCCCCGACACTGCTCGGCGAGGTGAACACCATCGCCGACGGCCTCAAGCCCGTGATCGCGGGTGAGCTCACATTCGAACATGCCCGAGAGCTCATGGACGACGTCGTGACCGTCGACGATGAGACGATCCGCAAGGCGACGGGGCTTCTGGTGCACAGCCACAAGCTGGTCGTGGAGTACAGCGGCGCCGCGACGACCGCGGCGTTATTGTCGGGTGCGGTCAAACACGACGGTGGGCGCGTCGCCGCCATCATCAGCGGCGGCAACCTCGACCCGAGCTTGCTCTCCAACCTGCCCTGACCATGCGCAGCCTCGTTCTCTTCGACATCGACGGCACTCTCGTGCGCGGCGGACCCGCGAAGTACGCGTTCGTCGACGCGATGACCGAGACGTACGGCACGCCGGGGAACCACGAGAGCGTGAGCTTCGCCGGCAAGACCGATCCTCAAATCGCCCGCGAGCTTCTCGCCGGCGCCGGATTGTCGAACGACGAGATCGACCGCGGATTCGAACAGCTGTGGCGCCGGTACCTGACGTACCTCGAGGAACGACTACCGGAAGATCCGGTCCAGGTGCTGCCCGGTGTGCCCCAGCTCCTTGCCGAGTTGGCCCGTTTCCGAGACATCGGTGTCGGCCTTCTCACGGGCAACATTCATGGAGGGGCACGGCTGAAGCTCGCCTCGGGCGGCTTGTGGGGGCATTTCACCTTCGGCAGCTACGGGTCGGACCACGAGGAACGGGACCGGCTCCCCGCGATCGCCGTGGGTCGGGCGCGGGAGCTCTTCGGAGAGATGGTCACCGCCGAGTTGGCCGTCGTGGTTGGGGATACGCCCCGGGACGTCGCTTGCGGGAAGGCAGGTGGGACCCGAACGGTGGCGGTCGCGACCGGTGCGTTCGGCGTCGGCGATCTCGCCGCCTCCGACCCCGATTACCTACTCGAAGATCTGACCTCGACCGGCGAGGTCGTGGAGCTGCTTTTCGGCTGGGCGTGACGTCGGGATGCGTACCATTGGCGGGGCTCGCCGGTCCGCTCGCTTGATCGACCAGCCGGGGTCGGGCATCTTTCGGGCTCACCGGGTCCCCGTGATCCGAGCGCGGGAAGCGGCGCGCATCATCATTCCGGTTCGCGCAGACGTTCCGGCTCAATGGGAGTGGTAGGGTGTCCAGAAGCGAGCAACGACGGCAGGCCCGTGAGGGCGAGTCCGAGTCCAACAAGATTCTCTACGTGCTCGGCGCGGTGGCCGTGATCGGAATCGGTGCTTTTCTCTATACCGCGGGTTCGAGCGCGTTCAGTTCGGCCGCCACCGCACCGGTCGAGCTGACCATCGCGAGCGACGAGGAGCTGATCGAGCTTGCGCAGGGGGTTTCCCTCGGCGACCCGGACGCCCCCGTCACCATCGTCGAGTTCGGCGACTACCAATGCCCGGGCTGCGGCTCCTTCGCCATGCAGGTGAAGCCGCAGATCGATGCAACGCTGGTCCAGTCGGGTCGGGCGGAGTTCGTCTTTTACGACTTCCCCCTCGTACAGATCCACCCGAACGCCTTTCTCGCTGCGCGGGCCGCCCGATGCGCTGGAGATCAAGGCAAATACTGGGAGTTCCACCAGGAGGTGTTCCGCAACCAGTCGCGCTGGTCTTCGGCGACCATGCCGACCAGCGCTTTCGAGGATTACGCCGAGACCGTGGGGGTCGACGGAGGCGAATTCTCGTCCTGCGTGAACAGCGACCGGCATGCGGACGTCGTCTCGGCCAACATGGAGCTCGGTGCTCGGATGGGCGTGAGCGGCACCCCGACGATCATGATCAACGCGGATGGACAGGTACGTCGGCTCAACGCCGTCGACTTCCCGTCGATCGTCGGTGCGATCGATGCCATGACCGCGACCCCAGGTGGCAATTGAGCCCAACGAAGGGTCGTCGCGGCAAAGGCCCGGGCCGTGTGGAGTTGAGGCTGCTCTTCGTCGACGACGGATCGTACCACCACGAGACGGTGACCGTCCCGTCCGACTCGGTCGACGAATACGAGCGACTGATCGACTTCGTGCGTGAGGACGAGGCCGTGCTCAAGCGACTCCACGTCGATGTGAAGCGCTTGGTGTCCGTATACGTGTCGGAGAGCGACTAACCGACTTCGGCCAGCGCGCGCCCCAGCGTCCACTCACCCACCACGGGCGGTGGCCACGCTCCGGCCGTTGCGAGTGCCAGCAGTCGATCCGCCTCCGCGCGAGCTCTGTGTGCGGTTTCCTCGTCCAGCCAGTCCTTGGCCAGCGCGTTCTCGAATTCGTCCTCGTCGAGGATCGTCGGCGCGCCCTCTCGCGGCCACCAGAGGTCGAGGAACAGGTCGGTCGTGTGCCAAACGCTCCCCTCCATGACCGGTGGCGTGATGACATTCGCGTATAGTCCGGTCGAGCGACCGTCCGCGGCGTAGAAGTGTCCGATATCGTGCCACGCCTCCGGGAAGGTGAACCAGACGACGAGTGAGCCCGGCTCGAGCATGACCCGTTGGTCGTGGACCATCGGTGCCTCCATGGCGAGCGGCTCTGAGAGCGTGACCACGACATCGTCTTGCTCGAGCAGGACGCGCTGGTCGTAGACGCGGGTGTGGTCCGGCAGTCGGCGGTAGTGGATCGCGACCCGGGGCGTAGTCGTCACGAGGGCCTTCGTGAAGGCCGGTCCACCTGCCCGACCAACTCCACGAAGACGTCCATGACGCCGCCGCACACGGCCGGACTCCACGACGTGAAGTCTTCGGTGAGGTCCACCCGCACCCGCTCCGGCACCCCGCATTCGAGGACGCGGTGGGCAGATTCGATGACTTCCGCTTCGCCGCATCCGCCCCCCACGGTGCCGACCAAGCCCTGGTCCGGGTCTACGAGCATGCGCGCGCCGACCTTTCTGGGTGTGGAGCCCTTCGTGGCCACGATGGTCGCGAGCACGCACGCACGTCCCGCTTCGCGCGCGGCGATCAGGGCGTAGGCAAGGGTGCGGTCGTCTTCGTGTGTCACGGCGGTGTCTCCCTGTCTCGTGGCTCTCCGCTCCCGGTCGAGTCGAAGAACCGTTCGGCAACCCGTTCGACGGAGCGAAGCGAGAAGCCCGAGCCACCGCGATCGAGCAAGACGAGCTCCGCCGCGACGGCGACCGCGATTTCTTCCGGTGTTTCCGCGCCGATGTCCAAGCCCACCGGTGCGTGGATTCGCTCGAGCACCTCTCTCTCGAAGCCTTCGTCGATGAGCTGGACGTACGTAGCGCGAACCCTCCTTCGACTTCCGATCATACCGACGTATGCGGGCGCCGGATCCGCACGCAGCGCACGGATGAGGCACTCGTAGTCGTACTTGTGTCCTCTGGTCACGAGCAGGAGGTGGGAGCGCTCGTGCAATTCGATCTCGGCGAAGGGATCGCTGAAGTCGGCGCGGATCAACCGATCGGCGTCAGGAAAGCGCTCTCGGGTCGCAAAGTCGGGTCGGTCGTCGAGAACCGTCACGCGGTACCCCAAGAGCGCACCGAGGTGGGCCATCGGCTGCGCGATGTGTCCGGCCCCGACCAGGATCAACTCACGGACCGGCCGGCGCACCTCGACGTACAGTTCCACCTCGCCTGAAGCGTCCTCTTTGGCACCGATTCTGCGGACGCCGTCTCGGGCGCGCGGGTCCGTCATGAGGTCCCGTAAGAGCGCCACCACGACCGAGTCGAGCGTTGCGCCGCCAAGGCTTCCCAGCGTACGGCCGGAGTCCCCCTCAACGGTGTGCACCATCCTCCTGCCCAATCGGGTGCTCTCGGGCGGTCCGATCACCGTCGCCGCCGCGCCGGTGCCCCCTGCCTCGGCTACTTCGAGAAGCGCGCGCGCGGCTTGCGCGGCATCGATCGAGTCACTCATGCGCCGTGCCGAGCCGTGCCCCTCGGCTTCCAGCGTCGAGGCGCACCGCCTCTTCGTACGCGGCGGGCGTATCGATGTCGGTGACGAACGCGGGATCTTCGCTCTGAACGAGGCACGCGCGCCCGAGGTGTCGGTGGACCACCGAACGCGCCCCGCCGGCCAATTCGGGATCGGCCAACTCCCGGAAAAGGGCCCGGCCGAAGTACGCTGGATGCCCCCGTTTGCCACCGACCATTGGAAGCGCCAGGTCGGCGTGCTCGCGGGCCGCGACCGCCAGGAGAAGCGCGACGTGCTCCGCTTCGATCAGGGCATAGTCCAACGGCAGGTACACGGCCGCTTCGACAGATGAGTCGAGGTGTTGGAGCGCGAGGCGAAGCGACGTGATTGGACCCTCGCCGGGGTCGGGGTTGGTGAGGACGACGGCGCCCGCGTCCCGGGCGATCCGCGAGGTATCCTCGTCGTGCTCGGCCGTAACGAAATACACGACCGCACAGCCTCCCCCGGCCAATGCCCGGACGACTCTCCGCGCGAAGGTCGCTCCCCGGAGCTCGAGCAGTGCCTTGGGCCGGCCCATGCGCTTCGATGCGCCTGCGGCGGGTACGATGCCGACGATCTTCGGCTCGATCTCCTGACTCACGCTCCTGCGGCTTCTACCGTGCCGGGGTAAGCCTCATAGAAGGTGCGGTCGGCGGCGGCCAACCGCTCGATCGCGGGTGCCGGGGCGAACCGGACCCCTTGCCGTTGGTGCAAATCGGAGAGTCGATCGAGAACACCCCTGGGGTGCAGCGTGTCCGCGAAGCGGAGGAGCCCACCCCGGAATGGGGGGAAACCCGTCCCCATGATCATGCCGAGATCCACGTCTTGAGCCGAGCGTACGATCCCGTCCTCGAGGATCCTCGACGCCTCGTTGATCATCGCGAAGAGGAGCCGATGCCGAATGATGCTCTCGTCTTCCTCGGATACCGTGGGGACCCCCACCCGGGCCGGCACGCTCGGCAGCGCTGAGATGATCGACTCGTCGACACCCTTCTCCTTGCCACCCTCGTAGCGGTAGAAGCCGGAACCGCCCTTTCGTCCCAGTCGCCCCGTCTTGCCCAACTCCAACAGGACCGGAGAGGGTTCGAGGCGGGGACCGAGGGCCTCGTGAAGCGCCGCCCCCGCATGGCCCGACACGTCGATTCCGACTTCGTCGATGAGCCGTAGCGGACCCATCGGCATGCCGAATTCCTTGGCGACCCGGTCGATGGTCTCGATCGAATACCCGTCTGCGAGCAGAAAGCCGGCCTCGTTCAGGTAGGGCCCGAGAATCCGGTTGACGAGAAAACCGGGACCGTCTTGGACGGTGATCGGCACCTTCCCGAGCATGACGGCGAACCGGTAGACCGTGGCGATGGCCTCATCGGACGACTGGGGCCCTCGGATCACCTCGACCAGCGGCATGCGGTGAACCGGGTTGAAGAAGTGCATGCCGCAGAACCGATCCGGACGGGTCATGGCCCCGGCCATCTCCGCCACTGACAGCGACGACGTGTTCGTCGCGATGACGCACTCGTCGCTCACGTGTCCCTCGGTCTCGGCCAACACGGCCTTCTTGACCCCCATCTTCTCGACGATGGCCTCGACCACGAGGTCGGCGCCGGAGAGCCCGTGGTACTCCAGGCCACCCGCGATCCGCTCCATCTGCTGTGCCGCCTCCAGCTTGGAGATCCGGCGGCGCGAGAGCGCCTTGTCCACGAGCTCACGGGCATGCTTAAGGCCGCCGGTCACAGCTTCGTGGTTGATGTCCTTCATGTAGACGCGGACGCCCCGCGATGCCGCCAGCTGACCAATCCCGCCTCCCATGACCCCGGCCCCGAGCACTCCCACCATGCGGACGTCTCTTGGCTGGGCGCTGGAGCCCGCCGGGAGGCCGGTGCCCTTTCGTGCGGCCTCTCTCATGCGGAAGACGTGGATCAGGTTCTTACAAACCGGCGAGACGAGCAGCTCCGCGGCGGCGGCCGCCTCGGCCGCCAGACTCTGCTCCACGCTCCGATTCGAGTTTTCGGAAAGGACGTCCAGAATCCGCAGGGGCGCCGGGTAGTGGCCGCCCGTCTGCTGGAGCACTTTCTTGCGTGCCATCTTGAGGACGAGCTTCCGGCCGGGGGGCGTCGATTCGAGCAGCCGGGCCATCAGTTTCGGCTTGGCCGGCGCGCCCGCCCCGAGGTCATCGACAACGGCGAGCGTGAATTTCCTCACCTCGTCAGAGAAGAGCTCTGCCGGTACGACCTCAGATGCCAGTCCGATTCGCTTCGCCTTGCGCGCGTCGACCGGCTTGCCCGTCAACAACAGGTCGAGTGCCGCCTGGAGACCGACGAGTCGGGGCAGGCGGGTGGTACCGCCCCACGCCGGAAGGATCCCCAGCTGTACCTCCGGCAAGTTCAGGGCGGTCTTCTTCGAGTCCGAGGTCACCCGGAAGTCACAGGCCAGAGACATTTCCAGGCCGCCACCCACGCAGACCCCGTGGATCGCGGCGACGGTGGGCACGGGAAGGGAAGCGACGTCGTTGTAGATCGACTGACCGAACCGCACCTGCTTCTCGGCAACGTTTGGATCCTCGACGTCGCCGATGGCGTCGATGTCGGCGCCGGCGATGAACGATTCGGCCTTGCCGCTACGGATGACCACGGCGACCGCGCGTCCCTCGCGCGCCGCGGCCCTGGCCTCGTCGAGCGTCTCGCCGAATCGCATCATGACCGGCTCAGTGAGGACGTTCACGGAGCGCTCGGGATCGTCGAACGTGATCCAGGCGATGCGGTACTCGTCGATGTGGAGGGTTGGACTCGGGCTTCGGTTCATGCTGGGACGGGCCGGGGTGCGGTTACGCGTCCATCACAATACGACGGGACGGTACAAAAGGAAGCCGCCCGGACGCCGAAGCGTCCGGGCGGCACGTGCCGCGAGGTGGTCAAGGCTAGAGCTTGATGCGCTCTTGAGCGTTGGCCCTCGTCAGCGTTACGGTCATCGGCTCGCCGCCCACGACCTCGATCATCTCGTTCCAGTACAGCTCCGTGTACGGCAACTCGTAGCGGGCGTGCACCCAGTAGGTACCCGGCTTGACCATGAGATTGCCCCGGGCGAGACCGTTGGCGTCGGTCGTGTCCACGACCCAATCGAGGCCCGTCGCGCGCTGCTTGTCGGCGAAGACCGTCCCGATGTCCGCGAACGCGTCGTCGGCCCAGTTCTCTTGAAGGATACGGACCGAATCCGACTCGCGGATCGTACCCTGCTGGAGGGAGTCGAAGATGTCGAACGTGCGCTCGACCTCACGCTCGGCCGTGCCCAGCCGGCTCTCCCAATCCTGCCACTCGCGAAAGAGGGCCACGTAGGTCGCTTCCCCGCGGGAATACTGCTCCATCGCGTCATTGAGTTTCTGAAGCGTGTCGCGGATCGTGGCCCACCCGCGGTTCGCCTCGTCCCACTCCTGCTGGGCCTCCTGGACCTCACCACGTCGCGTGACGAGCTCCTGGGGGACTTCCGGCTCTGGCGACCCATACGCGGTCGTCATGGAGTCGAAGACGGCGTCGCGATCGAACGGGATCAGCTGGACTTCGACGTCCGAAAGCGCCCGAGTGACCATCCCCTCACCGTCGGGGTTCGGCACTTCGATCTCGATCGTCACCACGACCTCCGTGGGGCCGCAGGCCGCGGCGGCGAGCAGGAGGCTCAGGGCGAATACGAGGGTCCTTCTCATAGATCGACTCCGTGGATCATCAAGATTCTGCGCCAGCCGAACGAAGGTACTGCGGGCGAAAAACGGGATCAACCGCTACTGCAGCAAATGCGTTCAGCGGGCGACCGGACTCAGTTCCGAACGTAGTCCGGCAGAATGAACCGCGACGGGTCCTGGGCGACGCCGTTCACCTTCACTTCGTAGTGAAGATTCGGCGCCGTCGTGATGCCCGTGCTGCCGACCTGAGCGATCACGTCTCCGCGCAGGACCTCATCTCCGACCTGGGCGATCAGCTTGGAGGCATGACCGTACAGGGTGGTGAATCCGTATCCGTGATCGATCTCGACGGTCATGCCGTAGCCGACGATCCAACCCGACCGTTTCACCCGACCCTTGGCTGCGGCCAAGATCGGAGTTCCGGTGGGGGCTGAAATGTCGACGCCCTCGTGCGGCAGAGGTCGGTTGTGGACCGGGTGCATGCGGGATTGGGAGAAGCGACTGCTGAGCCAGCCTCTGGCGGGCAGAATCGAGGGGGTCGCTTCGAGCAGATTCCGGTGCGCTAGGACGGAGTCCGTGGCTTCGTCGAGGCTTTCGGAGAGGAGTCGAGCGCGACGCTCCAGTGCACTGAGGTCGTACGACGTGGCGAAAACGGACTTCGTGGTGGCGGGATCGGTCGCCCAGAGAGGCGACGATTCAGGCATACCCAGACCAGGCCCTCCGACACCGGCTTCGAGCACCTCGGGGTCGATGATCTCGAGACCCGCCAGATTCCGGAAGTGTGCGTCGTTGGCGGCCACCTGATCGAGCGTCTGCTCCAGATCTCCGATCCTTTCCTGGAAATCGGAGAGCTCGGCCTCCAGAACCTCATTGCGTGCTTCGAGGTTCTGGGCTTCGAGGCGCACCACCGCGTCCGTCGCGAGGATCGCGGCGCTGGCGATGACTGCCACGACAGAAACCGCCGATACCCCCACGAGGAATCGGATGGTTCGAGCCGAGATGCTGTACTGTCGGACCGGGTCGTCCTGTCCTCGCATGACGAGGAAGGTCCACCTGTCTCCGGCCATAATTCCGCCTTGTTCTTGCGAATTCGACTGCGGACTACGGCACGCTCGGGGGGGATTGGACCCGATGCGAGCCTGAAGGTCTACTGCTTTTCGCACGGGGCCAATACCTGAAAGCTACCGGTCGTCGGAAAGCGAAGTCAAGCAACCCATGTCCGGTTGCACCAAAAGGTGCGATCACGTCCCGTCCGTCGTGGCCCACGACGGTTCGATCTTCGGGAACAGCGGATCGCCCTTCGCGACGGACCGGCCGCCCAGTACCACCGAGGTAGAATGGGCGATTGTCGGCACGCCGTCGAGACCCAACCGTCCGGCGAGCTCATGCATCGCGTTGGGCGTGACCGGCTGGAACAGCGCACACAGCACCGTGAGAGCCCGCGCCAACGTCGCGAGGGTCTCGTCGAGTTCCTCGGCCTGCGCCGGATCCTTCGACTGGCTCCACGGCGCGCGCTCCTCGACGTACACGTTCGCGGACCTGGCGAGGTCCATCGCAGCCCCCAGCGCGGCGTGGACCTTCAACTGGTCCAAATCGCCACGGATCGACTCGAGCGTGGTGGCGATCTCGTCGGCCAGGCCCGTGCCGCCGACGCTCGGGACACGGCCGTCGCGGTACTTCACGATCATGGACGTCGCGCGGCTCGCGAGGTTGCCGAGGACGTTCGCGAGCTCGTCGTACCGGGTCAGGAAGCGCTCCGGTGTATAGGAGGCGTCCCCGCCGGTCGGCATCTCGCGGAGCAGGTACCAACGTACCGCATCGCTGCCGAACTCGGCCGTCAGGGCCATCGGGTCGATCACGTTCCCAAGGGACTTGGACATCTTCGTATCGCCCACGACCCACCAGCCATGCGCCAGTATTCGGCGGGGTAGCGGGAGCCCGACTCCCATCAGGAGCGTGGGCCAATAGACCGAGTGGGTCGTGAGAATGTCCTTGCCGATGACGTGCATGTCCGCCGGCCACCACGAGCCCGAGACGTCCTCGAAGCCGCGCTCCTCCGGCGGTGACGAGGGATCGATGGCTCCGGAGGCCGTGAGGTAGTTGATGAGTGCGTCGACCCATACATACGCTACGTGGTCCGAATCGAAGGGAAGATCGATGCCCCATGAGACCCTGGATTTCGGTCGAGAAATCGAGAGGTCGCTGAGGGGCTGGCGGAGGAACCCGAGGATCTCGTTGCGCCGGATGTCCGGAACGATCCAATCCGGATTCTCTTCGATGTGCGCGACCAGCGCGTCCTGGTACGCGCTCATGCGGAAGAAGTAGTTCGTCTCTTCCAGGTGCGTGACCGGTCGCCCGCAGTCCGGGCACGTCTCGTCCGGACCAAGATCCTTCTCGGTCCAGTAGCGCTCCTCGTGGATGCAGTACCAGCCCGTGTAGGCGCCTCGATAAACCTCCCCTCGATCCCAGAGGCGTTCGAGGAAGGCTGTCACTACCGCCTTATGCTCGCCTTCGGTCGTCCGTATGAAGCGGTCGTGCGAAATCCCGAGCCGCTCCCACGCACTCCCGAACCGCTCGGCCATCGTGTCGCAGAGCTCCTGGGGCGTCACGCCCCGCTGTTCCGCTTCCTGCTGGATCTTGGGGCCGTGCTCGTCCGTGCCGGTAAGGAAGAGGACGTCTTCGCCGCTCTGACGCGCGAACCGCGCGAGCACGTCGGTGAGGATCGTCGTATACGCATGGCCGATATGCGGCTCACCGGATGCGTAGTAGATCGGTGTTGTCAGGAAGGTTCGACCCGATTGGCTCATTCGTCGGCTTCATCCTTGGCCGGGGGGCGGAGCCCGCGTGCGCCGACCTCACCTTTCAGCTCGTCGAGCGACACCGTTCGGCGCTCGCCGTCGATGCCCCGAAGCGTCACCAAGTCGTGCCAGATGTCGACGGCGACGACCTTCTCTTCCCCCAGCGAGGTCCGGATGGTCCGGCCCTCCCTCGGGAAGCGACGGCGGGCCTCGACGTAGGTTCGGTGCTCGTACATGAGGCAGCACATCAGCCGCCCGCAGCAGCCGCTGATCTGCGCCGGGTTCAGCGAAAGACGCTGGTCCTTGGCTAGCTGAAGCGACACCGGCTTGAGCTCTGGAAGCCACGTCGAGCAGCAGAGCTCTCGCCCACATCGGCCCACCCCGCCGAGCAGGGCCGCCTCGTCCCGAACGCCGATCTGCTTCAACTCGATCCGGGCTCGGAAGGTCCGTGCGAGGTCCCGCACCAACTGACGGAAATCGACCCGCTTATCGGCGGTGAAGTAGATGATCAACTTGTTGCGGTCGAACTGCCATTCGGCCTCGGTGACCTTCATCTTGAGACCGTGCCTCGTCACGAGTTTTCTCGTTTCGGCGCGCACGCGCTCCTCGTCGTGGCGCAGCTGATCCAGGGTCGCGACCTCTGCATCGCGCGCGTGGCGAAGTACGGCGTGCTCAGGGGTGGGGGTAGTGCATCCGCCGCCGGACGACGAGCACTTCCGCTCGGCGATGGCGCCGACGGCGCTCACCTCTCCGATGTCCTCGCCCCGATCGGCTTGCACGACGACGTGTTGGCCGGGGCGCAGATCGAGTCCGGCGTAGGCGAAATACGCCTTCCGCGTGCCCTTGAAGCGAACTTCCGCGAAGCCTGACATGCGCGAGGTCTTCTACGCCTCTCGCCACGCGCCGATGGCCTCGTACTTCGCCCAGCGCTGCTGCAGGAGCTTCTTGGTCGAGAGCTTGCCCAGCGTGTCCAGCGTTCGGCCCAAGGCCTCCGACAGCTGGTCCGCGGCACCGTCCCAGTCGGTGTGGGCACCGCCGGCGGGCTCCGGGACGATCTCGTCCGCTACGCCCAGCTCCAACAGATCGTCTGCGGTCAGGCGCAGAGCCGTGGCGGCCGCCTGCTTGTGCTCGGCGGACCGCCACAAGATGGCCGCGCACCCCTCCGGGGAGATGACCGAGTAGATCGAGTGCTCCATCATCAGGATCCTGTCCGTCAGCCCGATGCCCAGCGCCCCGCCGGACATGCCCTCCCCGATCACGGCCGAGACCACCGGGACCTCGAGTCTCGACATCTCCCGAAGGTTGAAGGCGATCGCTTCGCCGATGCCGCGCTCCTCGGAACCGATGCCAGGGTACGCGCCGGGTGTGTCGATGAAACAGACAACCGGTCGGCCGAACTTCTCTGCCTGGCGCATGAGCCTGAGCGCTTTTCGGTACCCCTCCGGGTGCGGCATGCCGAAGTTCCTCCGAAGGTTCTCCTTCATGTCGCGGCCCTTCTGCTGGCCGACGATCATGACGGAGCGACTTCCGAGTCTTGCCCAACCCCCGACGACGGCCTCGTCGTCGCGGAAGTTGCGGTCGCCGTGCAGCTCGACCCAGTCCGTGAACATCCGCTGGACGTAGTCGAGGGTGTACGGGCGCTCCGGATGACGTGCGACCTGCACCTGCTCCATGGGAGTCAGATTGTCGTACGTCTGCGTCTTGAGGTCCTCCAGTTTTTGGCGCAGGACGGTCACCTCGTCGGAGACGTCGATGCCTCTGCGCTCGGCGAGGTCCAGGAGCTTGTCGATCTGCTGCTGGATCTCGACGATGTCACGCTCGAAATCTAGATGCACGGGTCTCGCCAGAATGGCGTCGAAGTCACTTCAAGTTCGTCACAAGGGTCGGTAAGCTCGCCGGGGCCGCCCCCGATCCGCAACTGTTCGAGCGTCCGGAGCCCCCGATCCGGTCAGCGAGCGTCGCCCTTGAGAACCCAGCCGTCGGGGTCGAGCACTACCTGGGTGGGGCGCTCGGAAAGCCCATCGATCCGGAACGCAGTCGTCCGAGTGAGGACATCGACGTCGCGGACGATCTGGCCCGAGTTCGTGACCACCAGGATCTCCATCGGCATCTGGAAGGTCGGCCATTCGGACGCCTGCACCTGTCGAACGGTGACGTCGATCGCGCCGCCCCCGCTCGATGCCGGCACCCAACTCCACTCCACATCGAAGGTCGGGAGCCCCGGTCGGTAGATCCACTGTGCGAAGAACCAGTCGAGCTCCCTACCGGCGGCTTCCTCCATGACGCGCTGGAAGTCCTCGGTGTACGCGGTCGCGTGCAGATACGATCGGTAATACCGTCGGACGCCCTCGAAAAACGCTTCGTCTCCGATCACCCCCCGCAGCATGTGGAGGACCCACCCGCCCTTGGGGTAGTTGTTGTCGTTGAGGAGCGCGAAGAGATCCGACTCGGCCGGATCGTAGATGGGGCGATGCACGTCGGCGGATGCGGCGATCCGGCGCCGGCTTTGCTCCATTCGTTCTCTGAAGTCCTCGACTCCGATGGCGGCCTCGAAGAACTGGGCGCCGAAGTACGTGGCGAACCCCTCGGAGAGCCAGAGGTGGTGCCAATTCGCTTCCGTCACAGCGTCGCCGAACCACTGGTGGGCGATCTCGTGCGAGACCGTACTCTCCATGTTGCGACCGTTCGCGATTCCCGTCTCGGAGTAGAAGATGGCCGAGGCATTCTCCATGCCGCCGAACCGAGTCGCCGACTGTACGTTGGCGAGCTTCTCGAACGGAAAGGGCCCGATGACCCTCGTGAAATGGTCGACCATCTCTGCCGCCCGCCGAAACGACGGCTCCGCGCGCTCCACGTCCTCCGGGTAGACCCAGGAGGTGACCTCGACGCATCCGTCGTCCCGGCGCGAGGCGGGCGCCTGGCCGCATGCGGCGAGTCCTATCGTGCGGACTTCGAAGTCCGCAGCGCCGACGACCATGTTGTAGGGGGAGATCGGCACGCCGACCGCCCAGACCCAGGTGCGACGGTCCCCCGGCGGACCCAGGGCGCCGGCCGGCGTCGCTCGGGGTTCGGTGCTCAAGTGGCCGTTCGCGATGACCTCCCATCGACTCGGCGCGTGCACCGTGAAGCGCACGGTGGCTTTGTCCGCGGGGTGGTCGACGCTCGGAAGCCAGAACCGAGTGCGGTTGGGCCAATTGTCCACGAACGCGGTGGGATGTCCGTGTACATTCTCCCTGATGATCAGGCCGTCGTCCGGCACGCCTTCGTAGGCCACGCGGACGACCACGGTGTCTCCGGCACCGTGCTCCGGCAGCGGCACGCGCAGCACGCCCCTGTCGTGCTCGTGCTCGGCGGGACGACCCGCGATCGAGACGTCCGTGACCGCCAATCCGGTGAAGTCGAGCGGCAGCACGGTGTCGTCGGCATCGAGAAGGACGGTGACCGCTGCGACTCCGGCAAAGTGGGGCACGTCGTAGCCGAGTCCCAGCTCGACCTCGTAGTGCAGGACATCGACTCCGGGAGCGTAGGGGCCGAAGGGCGGAGCCAGCCCCGCTTGAATCGGTGCGGGCTCGACCGTCTGCGCGCCGAGCCCGCCCGTGAGGAGCACAGCCATCAGGGTCGGGGTCGGCACCGCGCGTGCCCACCTCCGCGCGACACTACCCAAGCTCGGACTCCACCCGCTCGAACGCCTCGACCTCGTTGAAGTCGCGAAACCGCCCCCAATACCGCGCGTACGCCTGCGCCATTCTGGGGCGGAGATCGACCCTCGCCGACCCCACCGACTGGTACGCGGCGAGAGCCTCCATCTTCATGACCATTTGGGCGCGCACGTCGATGAAATGCGACGGCGTGAAGTCCAGACCGGTGGTCGCGGTTTCGTACCCGAAGACGTTCTCGACCTCGACGGCGGCGGCCCGGCCCAGCTGCGAGGCTTCGCGACGCGAGGGATCCCGATCGTCGGGGGCCGGGAGGTAGAGCGTCGAGGGGCGAAGCTCGTTGAGCGTTCGCTCGAGGAGATCCTTCTGGCCGGCGAGGTCCCCGAACTGCGTCCGGTCGACGCGTAGTTCGACACCGAGGGTCTCCGATGACAGGGACGCGGCTTTCAACTCGGCCTGGGACGCGTCGTCCGCTTGCATGATGATCGGGACGATCACGACCCTCGCGCCGTTCTCGATCGCGCGCATCATCGATCCGCCACATCCCATTTCGGCATCTCCGAGGCGTCCCTCCAATGCGAGCACGACCTTCGACTCGTCCGTCGACTCGAAGACCTCCTCCTGCTCGAGCATCGCCCAGATGCGACTCACGAAATCGTTTTGCGTGAGCGGCTTGATCATGACCTGGTCTGCGCCCGCCCGCAGTGCCTGTTCTTCGTAATGGGCCTGCGTGTAGCCGGTCGTTACGAGGATCGGGAGCTTGGGGAGCAGCGACCGGGTGTGGCGGATGATGGTGAAGCCGTCGGCGCCCGGGAGGTTGAGGTCCGTCACCAGGAAGTCCCAGGGTTCATTCTCGATCTTGGCTATCGCCTGATCACCGTCCTGCACGTGCACGACGGTGAAGCCCGGGAGGGCCTGAAAGAACGCCTTGACCAGCAACGCCTGATCGAAGGCGTCTTCGACGTACAGAACACGAAAGCTCTGAGGTGTGTCGGTGGTCAAAGGTGGTACCGGTTGAAGGTGCTTCGGCGCGCGATGCTGTCGACTACGGGAAGATAGGCTTTGGCTATGGGCTCGTCAGGGGATTCTTTCCGAGGACGCGCTCGAGGAGTGGGGTGCCGGCCCTGGTCGTTTCACCTCGCGTGGGGGGTCGGCTCCGGGATGAAGAACCACACGATCAGACCCATCAGGAGGACTGAGCCGGCACCGAGGATGGTGTTCGACGCGTAGCCCACGTCGGCGTAGAGAGGACCGGCGATCGCGCCACCGAGGGCGAAGCCGAGCTGACCGAGCGCGACGGTCAGACTCATGAGAGCACCCCTGCGGTCGTCCGAGACAAGGGCGGTCAGCAGCGCGGAGAACGGGCTGATGCGCATGGCCACGAGAATCATGATGACGAAGAAGAAGACGTACGCGGTCAGGGGGTCGGTCACGAAAGGCACCGTGGCGACCATGAGGATCGACAGACCGATGCACGCCATGAGGATGATGCCCTTCCGTCCGATCCGGTCCGAGAGTCGTCCGGCCTGAGGGCCGGTCATGACGTTGGCGATCCCACCGAACAAGAACATGAGCGCGATCTGGTCCCCCGTGATGCCCACGTCGCGTTCGAGCCAAGTGGGCAGATAGATGACGTAGATCGAGACGCCGAGAAACATCATGAAGAAGGCCGCGGCCGCCCACGCGATCTCGGGCCGCCGGAGCATGTCCAGGTAGTCGGCGGCCGCCTTCCCGACGGAGAGGCGGTGTCGACTCAATCGCACGTCGGGCTGGGGCACCCGGAAGAAGAGGAGGAAGACGGTGATCGCCATGGTCGCCGCGAACATGTAGAACGGCGATCGAAACCCCCACCGCGCGGCCATGACGATTCCGAGAGGGATGCCGATGATCTGGCCGAACGCGGCCCCGCTCATGACCCACCCCGTCGCCCAGCCGCGCCGCTCGTACGGGAAGTAATCTCCGATGTACGAGACGGCGGCGCCGCTCAGGATGCCGCCCGCGCACCCAGCCAAGATCCGTACCGTGATGAAGGAGTAGTAGCCGGTGACGAACCCGTGAAGCGTGAGCGCGACGGTCATCGCACCACAACCCAAAATCAGAATGCGTCGACGTCCGATCTTGTCTGAAACGGGACCGGCGAGAATCGCGAAGATCCCGACCATGATCGAATAGACCGAGACGAGCGTCCCCAGGACCGCGTCCGCGATATCGAGCTGTTCCCCGATCGTGGGTAGGATCGGGGAGAGGATCATGGTCTGACTCGCCGACGAGAAGACCAGGAGCCAAAGCGTGAAGACGATGAGGTACTGCGACGAGGCGTTCCGACTCGTCTCGCTCAATCCCCCGCCCGGTCCATGAACCCGGGGTACCGTTGGGCGGTCGGCATCAGGACCAGATTGAAGATGTCGACGTGCGGCGGGGCGTTGGCCACGTAGATGACAGCGTCAGCGACGTCATCGGCGGCGAGCGGCACGGTCTCCGCATAGACAGTCGCGGCGCGCTGCGTGTCGCCATCGAAGCGGACCTCACTGAACTCCGTCTCCGTGAGACCGGGGTCGACACTCGAGACCCGGATCTTCGTGCCCAGCAGGTCGATGTTCATCGCTTCGCTCAGCGCACGCACGGCGAACTTGGTGGCATTGTAGACCGCGTTCTTCGGGTAGACCCATCGCCCGGCGATGCTCCCGATGTGGATGACATGACCCGAGTCCCGGGCGAGCATCACGGGAAGCACGGCACGGGTCACGTAGAGAAGTCCCTTGAGGTTGGTGTCGATCATCTCGTCCCAGTCGCGGGTCGAGCCGTCCTGGAGCTTGTCGAGCCCGCGGCCTTTCCCGGCGTTGTTCACCAGGATGTCGGGGAAGAGGTGTTCCTCGACGAGGCCGTCGACGTACGAGAAGACCGCGTCCCGGTCAGTCACGTCCAGTTGGTGCGCTCGGGCGTCGATCCCGTGCTCCTTCGCGAGCTCGGACGTGAGATCCCTCAAGCGATCGATTCGTCGCGCCGACAGGAGTAGGTCCGAGCCGCGCTCGGCGAAATGCCGCGCGCATGCCGCCCCGATACCGGAGGAGGCACCGGTAATCAGGACGCGCTTCCCCACAAGACGATTCATGAGTGGTCGACTCTGTGCGCGACGAGGGCGACGGGGTGACTCACCCGTCAACACCTGAGCTTCGCGAAGCCCTCCGACTGTGGCAACGGGATGGCTGCTCGGACCGGCTCTACGCCCTCCCACCGGTGGGCTTACGCTCCCCTTCGCGCCGGTGTACCCTGGGCGGACTCATCCGTACGGAGCGTTCATGAACAAGAAGCAGGTCGGTGCCTGGGCCCTGTTCGACTTCGCGAACTCGGTCTTCCCCGCCGTCATCGTGAGCGTCGTCTTCCAGATCTACTTCATTGAAGTGGTCGTCGGTAACGAGGCGGGTGAGGGCGACGCGTGGTGGGGCAGGGCGGTGTCGATGTCCGCGCTCATCGTGGCGTTGAGTGCCCCCGTGCTGGGAGCGATCGCGGATCGTGCGGGCGTCAGGAAGCGCTTCATGGGATTCTACGTCGCCATGTGCGTGACGGCGGTAGCGCTCTTCACCACGCTCGGACCCGGGCTCGTGGTGTACGCCTTCGTTCTGTTCCTCCTCGCGAACGTCGGTTTCGAGTCGAGTCTGGTCTTCTACAACGCGTACCTGCCGGACATCGCGCCGTCCGGAGACCAGGGTCGGGTCTCCGGTCTCGGCTTCGGAATCGGGTATTTGGGCTCCGCCCTCGGATTGGTCCTGGCGCTTCCCTTCGCGACGACGACGATTCAGCTGGTGTGGGTCATGGTCGCGCTCTTCTTCATCGTCTTCTCGATTCCTTCCTTTGTCTACTTGCCCTCCGATCAGGCGGGCGAGATGTCCGTCGCGCAGGCTGCACGGTGGGGAGTCACGAGCTTTCGGTCCCTGTGGGAAGAGGTGCTCAGAGAACGTGAGCTGCGCCGCTTCCTGTTGGCGTTCTTCTTCTATATCGACGGTGTGCTCACCGCGATCTACATGTCGAGTACGCTCGCTTCCACCACCTTCGGTTTCGAGCAGAATGAGCTGATTTACCTCTATCTCGCGATCCAGATGGCGGCGCTCGCCGGCGCGTTCGCGCTGGCCAGACCGACGGACACGCTCGGACCCAAGAAGGTCGTGACCGGTGTCCTCATGCTCTGGATCGCGGTGGCCCTCGGGATCTTTTTCGTCGAGTCGAAGGCCGCCTTCACCGCGCTCGGGATGGTGGCCGGGTTCGGTCTCGGATCGGTCCAAGCGGCGAGCCGGGCGTTCATGGCCCGTCTCATCCCGGACGGTCGCGAATCGGAGATGTTCGGGTTCTACGCGCTGTGCGGGAAGTCGTCCTCGGTCATCGGTCCGCTCGTCTTCGGCCAGGTCGCGCTCGTGACCGGGGGAAATCAGAAGCTCGC
The DNA here is from genome assembly GCA_029863525.1 of Gemmatimonadota bacterium. GTDB lineage: Bacteria > Gemmatimonadota > Gemmatimonadetes > Longimicrobiales > Gaopeijiaceae > UBA2589. The sequence goes on along the minus strand of JAOTVL010000002.1, from coordinate 15,039 downwards.
GGTGATGTCGATCAGCATCCTGTTCGTAATCGGTGCCTTGCTCCTCCAGCGGGTGAACGATACGAAGGGCGCGCCGGCCACGTGACGAAATGCGCGCCCACTACCGGACCGAGAGCTCGGGCACCGGCGCCACGATGACCTCGCGCCGGACGGCGGTAATCCCGTCGAGGTAATCGTGTCCCTCGGCGTCTACACCCTTCCAGTACGCGTGGTAGTCGGCAAGCGAGGCGAAGCCGAGGAAGCGGAGATAGTGCCAGCCGTCTGAAACGAGGAAGCGCCCGGTCGCCGACGGGGTCCCTGTTTCGCGCTCCCAAGGAACGATCCGGTCGCCCAGGGTTCGCTCGAAACGGCCGCCTTCACCGGGAAGAAGGCGGTACCAGACCAAGGCGACCAGGGGGCGGTCGGAAGCGTCGCCGTGGGAAAGGTGTGCCAGCATCTCGACGAACTGATCGTCGTGGCCTGAGCTCGCGGCCGCGATCGACCCGTACACCCCGCCGATGCTCGTCCCTCGCTCGGCGGCGAGGGAACGCAGCGCTTCGTTCGAGTCGTCCATGCCCGCCATCCCGCGAAACGCGCTCACGACGATCAGGTCGAGTGCGACCGGGCTCTCGACCTCCCGGAAGCCACGGAATGAGAGCATGGCCTCGTTACGCTCGTAGAGGGGGAGCGCCTGCTCGCGGAAGATTTCGGAGACCTCGGCCGATCGGCCCGGAAGCAGTCGGAACGTCACGAGCTGGCGCACCTCGCCTTCGACCGGCGACTGGGCGTCAAGCGGGGATGGGCATGCTGCGCTACCGACCCAAGCGATCAACCCAAGGGCGGCGACCGCGCGCGCCGGACTCCCAGCTCCGGGGAGGGGTCCGGGCATGCTACTCCACCCCCCGCGCGTCGAGCGTGAGGATGGTCCGCAAGAGAACGTTCGAGCCGTTCACCACGTCGTCGAGCTCCGTTCGCTCCTCCGGAGCGTGGCTGATTCCGTCCACCGACGGGACGAACACCATTCCGACGGGCCCGAGGAGAGCCATGCTCTGGGCGTCGTGCCCCGCACCCGACGGCATGCGTTGGAAGGAGAGCCCCGACTCGACTGCGGCGTCGGCGATCACGTCGCGGATGCGGGGATCGGTCGGGGCGGCCCGACTCGTGTAGAAGCGCTCGAAGGAGAATCTCAGCCCTGTGGATTCGGCGATCTCGTCCGCGCGGGCGCGGATCGCCGCGAAGGTGTCGTCGATCCCCTCCATGGTCAGATCGCGGATCTCCAGCGTGAGACCGACTCTGCCGGGAATCACGTTCGGCACGCCGGGTTCGGCCTCCAGCCTCCCCACGGTAGCGACCTGACGTCCGGGCCGCTCGAGGGCGGTCCGATACGTCGCTTCGACGAAGCGCGCGGCCCCGACCAGGGCGTCGGCCCGCCGATCCATCGGTGTGGTCCCTGCATGATTCGTGGTTCCGTCGACGGTCACGTTCCAGCGTTTGATTCCGACGATGCCCTCGACGACGCCGATATCGATGCCGTCTGCATGGAGCACCGCGCCCTGCTCGACGTGCAGCTCGAGGAAGGCGGTCATCGACCCTTCGGGGCGTCGGGCCTCAGAGATTCTGTCCGGGTCTCCGCCGAGTCGCCTGAGCCCCTCTCCGATCGTGTACCCGGACGCTGTCTCGATTTCGAGCTCGAATGGCTCCACCTCTCCGACGAGGGCCCGGCTCCCCGTCTTGCCGCCTTCTTCGTTCGTGAAGACCACGACCTCCAGCGGGTGGCGCGTCGTGTGGCCAGCATCGGCGAGCACGGTCGCGACCTCGACCGCGCCCATCACACCCACCTGCCCGTCGTAGTTGCCCCCGCCGGGAACGGAGTCTACGTGCGATCCGAACACGAGGGGCAGAAGGCCGGGTTGGGACCCGGACTTCCGGGCGACCAAGTTCCCGACCAGATCCCTTTCGATCGCGAAACCGGCCTCGACCAGCATCTCGTCGAGCCACGAAAGCGCCTCGATGTTCGCATCGCTGAAGGCGACCCGATCGATGCCACCGTCGCTGTTCGCGCCGAAGGTAGCCAGCCGGCGCATGCCTTGCTCCAGGCGCGACCGATCGACTGTCAGCGCTTGAGGCCCTGAAGAGCCCGGACGCCGGTTGAGCGATGCGCCGGGAAGAGAGAAGACGACCGCGCCGAGCGTGGTCATGCGCGTGAATTCTCGACGGTTCATGAGCGGCGGGAGATCGGGGATTGGCGAGTCCGGCCCACCGACGCGACCTTGTCACCACCGTCGGGCTCGCGGCCCGTCGATGCCTGGTCCGGAATCGAAAAGGAGTTGGAATGCGGCGACGTGTTCGGGGTCTCGTCACGCTCGGGGTCTTGTGGATGGTCGTGGGATGCACGATCGAGCAAAGGACGGATCGGGAGCCGCAGACCAGCCAAAGTACGAGACGACAGGTGATCCAGCCCGAGGGTGTGGCTCGATTGCCGGTCTTTTCTTCCGCCATTCGGAGCGGCGACCTGATCTTCCTCTCGGGTCAGCTCGGCGCTCTTCCGGGCGTCACGCCGCCGCAGCTGGTCGAGGGTGGGGTCGAGCCCGAGACACGGCAGACCATGGAGAACATCATCACGGTTCTCGACGCGGCCGGTGCCACCCTCGACGACCTCATCAAATGCACGGTCTTCCTCGCGGATATCGCCGACTATGCCGCGGTGAACACGGTCTATCAGGAGTACTTTCCGAATGATCCGCCCGCCCGTTCTGCGCTGGCAGGGAGCGGATTGGCGCTCGGCGCGCTGGTCGAGATCGAGTGTATCGCGGCGGCGCCATCCGGCGGCTGACTCTGCGGGGACCCGGAGCTTCTCTCTCGGACGTCTCATCCCAAGATCCGCCCGCCGTCGACCGGGATAACCGCGCCCGTGGTCGAAGGGAGTGAGGTCACGGCGGCGACCACCGCCGCCGCAACGTCCTCCGGCGTGGCGAGTCGTCCCAGCGGGGTACGTTCGATCATGCTCCGTCGTCGTTCGGGATCCCAGCCTTTGGTCAGCTCGGTGTCGACCAACCCGGGGGCCACCGACATCACCCGCACACGCGGTGCGAGCGCGCGTGCCAGAGAGAGCGTCATGTTGTCCAGGGCGGCCTTGGACGCACAATAGGCGACGTTACTCCCGTTGGCGGCGGTTGCCGCGAGCGAAGAGAGGTTCACGATGACTCCACCTCCGTCCGCGTCGAGCAACGGTCGGACGGCGCGAATCGTCGCGAACGGGCCGCGCACGTTGGTACGCATGATCAAGTCGAAGAGCTCGTCGTCCAGCGCCTCGAGGTCGCCGTGCGGGATCACGCGGGTCCTGGCGGCGTTGTTCACCAGGACATCGAGTCGCCCTTCGATTCCGGTCAGCTCGGCCGCCATGCGTTCGAGCTGGACCGTGTCAGCGGCGTCCGCCCGAAGGACTCTGTGACCCTCCCCCTCGAGGCTACGGAGGGTGGTGAGCGCGCCTTCCTCGCTGTCGCGATGGGTGACGACGACCCGCGCGCCCCGGATCGCGAGTGCTCGCGCGGTCGCCGCTCCGATACCCCGACTCCCCCCGGTCACGAGCGCGACTTTTCCGTCCAGGCGGAGGGCGCTCCTTTCGCGAAACGGGTCGTGCATGGGCCGGGTTCTCCTGGGGGTGGCGGATGAAGATTTGGCGCTGGTCCCTCCGTCTTCGTAATCTTCGAGGGTAAGCGCAAGCAGGTGCGGGTCGGCCGCACGCTGCTGCGCCGGGGGTCGAGGATGACGACGACGGTACCGGCGACAACGACGCAGCTCTTCACGCGCTGCATTTTTTGCCGTGCGCCCTTTCCGGAAAACGGCCAGATGGCGCGGATGCGTCGTGGCAACCGGATCGCCTTCGACCCGGTCCGCGGTCGGTTGTGGGCGATCTGCTCGCGGTGCGATCGATGGAACTTGGCTCCGATCGAAGAGCGCGAGGCGGCCCTCTACGAGCTCGAGCGGCTCGCCCGCGATCAAGCGCGCCCTTTGGTCCATACGGCCAACGTAGCACTCCTGCGTGCGGGCCCGCTGACGCTCGTGCGCGTGGGTGAGGCAGGGCTGGCGGAACAAGCGTGGTGGAGGTACGGGCGCGAGCTGCGCCGGCGCAAGGAAGCCATCGAAAGCCGACGATCCAAGGTCGCCGCGTACACCTTCGGCGCCCTCCAAGTCATCGGCGATGCGGTGGGCTTCTCCGATGGAGAGGTCACGATCGACTGGCAGGACACGCCGGTTGCGGACGTCGTGCGCTGGCGGCGCTTCGGCTGGGCTGCGTGGCACGGTCGAGAAACCTGTCCCTACTGCAGGAGCACGTTGCGAGCGCTCCGCTATGACCTGGGTTGGTGGGTCTACCCCCTCCGTGGGGCAGACGGAAAAATCGGTGTGGGCGTACCCTGCCAGCGCTGCGATCCATGGACGCCGGACAAGGTCTACGAGCTCCATGGCGACGTCGCGGAGAACGTCCTTCGTCGTCTCCTCGCGTATCAGAACGTCGGAGGAGCGAGCGAGCGCAGAATCAACGACGCCGCGAGAGCGATCGAGGAGGCGGGCTCCGCCGGCGCTTTCACCCAGCACGTGACGGCTCACCGACGTTCGCTGTGGAAGATGGGGTCCACGGCAACCATCAGTCTCGAGATCGCCTTGAACGAGTCGGTCGAGAAGCGACAGCTCCAGATGGAGGCGCAAGCACTGGAATTCCTCTGGAAGCGAGAGGAGGCGATCGCGCGCATCATCGACCGGGAGCTGACGCCACGTGGCTTGCTCGCGGCGCACCTTCGCCGCCTGCCAATCAAGCTTCGGTCCGAAGATCCGGCGATCGTGCGACGGTGGGCGCGACGGGAGGGCGCCTCGGCCTTCTAGTTGGCGTCGCCCGGGACGGCGAGAACAGCGCGGAAACCGGACAGGCTCGGCGGATGGATGATCCCCGCCGCCTTCCACTCGTCGCGGTACGGCTCAGCACCCGCGCCGCCGATCACGACTTTGATCGAGGGGGCGAGTAACCGCCTCACTTCCAAGACCTCCTGTACACCCCTTGAGTCGAGTCGGGGATGCACAGCGGAAAGCGCGACCATCGAAGCGCCCAGCTTCTCCCCCGCACTGGCGATCTCGGACGCCGGGAGATCGGGCCCGAGGAAACGAACACGCCATCCCTCGTAAGCGATAACCACGCCTGCGAGGAGTGCCCCGAACTCGTGGCGCTGCCCCGACGGTGTCCCCGTGACGGCGAGCGGCGCCTCCAGGTCGGCCTGATTCGTCGTCGAGATCCATTCCAAGAACCGGCGGATCGCGACCGAGGCGATGTGCTCGGTGCTCGGCCGTATGCGTCCGGACTGCCAGGCTCGGCCGACTTCTTGGAGAAGGGGAACCATGAGGCCCTCAACCAATTCGTGGGGACGGAGCTCGACCGCGGTGCGCATGAGATACTGCTCCAGCTCTTCGGTCCGCATTTCTTCGATCAATCGAAGCGCCGTGCGGACGCGGTCCACGTCCGGCGCGATCGCGTCTGCGACGGCCTGCACCGGAGTCTCCCGATCTTCGTCGATCAGCGCTTGGAGCTCGTGGGTACCCAGATCGGCGATGAGCCCAATCGTCCGTCCCCCGTCGACGGCGGTCGCGAGGAGCTGAAGGCGACGCACGTCCTCGTCCGAGTAGAGGCGCTGGCCTCCCTCACTCCTGGACGGCTCGACGGCTCCATAGCGGCGCTCCCAGGCGCGAAGAACGGGCGCAGACAGCCCAGTGCGTTGAGAAACGACCCGGATCGGGTGGCGTGCTTCGGTGGAATCGGACATGGCGGAAACTAGGAGCATGTTCAAGGAACGTCAAAGTTATATCCTGGACTAACTCTTGACAGGGTCGCTTTCGAGTGAAATTTTGCTCAACAGATGTTAAACAACACTTCCCTTTACGGAGGTCACCCATGATCAACAAGCTTGCTGCCGTGGCCCTGATCGCCGCTCCGCTCTTCGCGCTCAACGTCACCGATGTCGACGCCCAACAGGGCGACATCGTCGAAGTCGCTCAGGCTGCCGGCGGATTCGAGACGCTGCTCGCCGCGGCGACGGCTGCCGACTTGGTCTCCACGCTGCAGAGTGAGGGCCCGTTCACCGTCTTCGCCCCGACCGACGAGGCGTTCGCGAAGATCCCGGCCGATCAGCTCAGCGCGCTGTTGCAGGACAAGGAGGCGCTCGCCAAGGTGCTGCTCTATCACGTGGTGCCCGGTCGGGTCTCCGCCTCGCAGGTGGTAACCCTCGACGCGGCAGAGACGGCCGCCGGTCAGAACGTCGCGATCTCCGTCGAGAACGGCGCCGTGAAGGTCGACGACGCCAATGTCGTCGCCACGGACATCGAAGCCTCGAACGGACTCATCCACGTGATCGACGCGGTCATCCTGCCCGAGATGTAACTCCGGCGAGCGTTCGGACCGCTCGAAGCGCCCGACGTCGGCCCGTGCAAGACGGTCCCGGGGGCTCACGCCCTCGGGGCCGTTTTCTGGTAGGGAGTCCCGCATCCATACCTTGCGCATGCCCCCCCTGGCGCGTCGGCAGCTCGTCATCGAGAATCAGTGCCTTCTGCGAACGACCACGACTCTCGACCAGGTTGAGCCCATGGGCACGCCGAGGCCTCTCCGCTTTGCTCTCCACGCCACCACGCTGACGCTCGCTTTGGCAGCCGCTCCCCTCGTGGGCCAGGAAGACGAGGATCGCGCGGAGGGCCCTCTGCAAGAGCTCATCGAGCCCCTGCGCTGGCGTTCGATCGGACCCGCGAACATGTCGGGCCGAGTGACGGACGTGGAAGGCGTGCCGAGTCCGTCCAAGACTTTCTATGTAGCGGCCGCCGCGGGCGGAATCTGGAAGACGACCAACAACGGCACGACGTTCCGGCCCGTCTTCCAGGACGAGCGCGTGGTTTCGATGGGGGACATCGCGATCGCGCCCAGCGACCCCGACCAGATTTGGGCGGGCACCGGAGAAGAGGACTCCCGGAACTCGATCTCGCCCGGAGGTGGCGTATACAAGTCGGTGGACGGGGGACTGACGTGGTCGCTCATGGGGCTCGAGGCCACCGAGCACGTCGGCCGAATCCAAGTGCACCCGACGAATCCGGACATCGTGTTCGTGGCCGCGCTCGGCGCGCTTTGGCGGTCCAACCCCGAGCGCGGTCTGTACCGGACGAAAGACGGCGGAGAGAGCTGGGAGTTGGTCAACTTCGTCAGCGACCGGGCCGGCTTCGTCGACGTGAAGTTCCATCCCCGGGACCCGAATGTTCTGTTCGCCACGAGCTGGGAACGGGAGCGGGGCCCCTACTACTTGCAGAGCGGGGGGCCGGGCAGCGCGCTGTGGAAGAGCACGGACGGTGGTGACAGCTGGGCGAGGGTCGAGGCACGGGGCTTGCCCGAGACCGAACTCGGCAAGATGAACGTTGCGTTCGCGCCGAGCTACCCGCGTGTCATGTATCTGATGGTCGAAGCCGCGGCGCCGGAAGGCTCCGACGAGGACAACCTCAACGGTCTGTACCGGTCGGATGACGGCGGTGACACCTGGCGGCGGGTGAACGACTACAACTCGCGACCCTTCTACTACTCCGAAGTCGCCGTCGACCCGGCGGACCCCGACCGCGTCTACTTCTCCTCCCTTCGCTTTTCGGAGGATGGCGGTGAGACGATGCGGGCGATGGCCAATGCCGTGCACGTCGATTTCCACGCCATCTGGGTCGACCCGAACGATCCGGACCGGATCGTACTCGGCAACGACGGCGGTATCGCCATCAGCTTCGATCGAGGAGGGAACTACTGGTTCCCGAACATCATCCCGATCGGGCAGTTCTATAATGTCAGCTATGGAATGGAGGTCCCGTACACCGTTTGCGGTGGCCTGCAGGACAACTACACCTGGTGCGGACCCAGCCGGAAAGCCAGCGGTGACATCACGAATCACGACTGGTTTCGTGTCAGCGGCGGCGACGGCTTCGTGTCCCAACAGGACCCTCGTTACCCGGAGCTGGTGTACTCCGAGTCCCAGGGTGGCAACATGGGACGCACCGACCTGATCACCGGCGAGCGCACGGGATTCGATCGACCCGATTGGCGCAGCGAGTACCGGGAATACCAGGACTCGATCACGCTCCTCTGGCCGGACATGACGGAGCCGATGCCGAGCCAGCATCGGACTCGGATCGAGGACCTCCAGGCCCGTGCCACCGCGGACTCGCTGGCCCTGCAGCTCCGCTACAACTGGAACACCCCGTACTTCCTCTCGCCGCACGATCCCGACGTGGTGTACGCCGGCGCGAACCGAGTGCTGAAGTCGGATTGGCGGGGCGACGACCTCTACACCATCTCACCGGACCTGACGAGAGCCGACCCTGAGAAGATCTCCATCAGTACCGAAACGACGGGTGGGATCACCCCGGACGTGACCGGCGCGGAGACCTTCGCCACGATCGTTTCGCTGGCGGAGTCCCCGGTCCAGGCCGGCCTCCTGTACGCGGGGACGGACGACGGCAACCTCTGGGTCTCGCCGGATGACGGAGGAGGCTGGGTCGAGCTCACGGATAAGACCACCGGGCTGGTGCCGGACGGAACCTACGTCAGCCGGATCGAGCCCTCGAAGCACGTGCGTGACCGCGTCTATGTGTCGTACGATAACCACCGTAGGGGTGACTTCACGCCGTACGTACTCGTCAGCGACAACCGCGGTGGGAGCTTTCGCTCGATATCGAGCAATCTCCCGACCGGGAAGCCCGACTTCGTGCACGTCGTGCGCGAGGACCACGTGAATCCCGATCTACTGTTCGTGGGCACCGACGTGGGCGCGTACGTCTCCGTCGACCGCGGAGGCTCGTGGGAGCGCTTCATGACGGGTCTCCCGACGGTGCCCGTTCACGATCTGCAGATCCACCCCCGCGACGGGGAGATCATCGCAGGGACGCACGGGCGGTCCATTTGGATCGCGGATATCACGCCGCTCCAGCAGTACTCGAGCCGGATCGTCGAACAGGACGCTCATCTCTTCGAGCCGGGTACCGCCCATCAGTTCGGCACGTCGCCGGTCGGGGGTGAGTTCACCGCGCAGCACTACTTCGTTGCGGACAATCCTCCGTACGGTGCCGAGTTCCGCTACTGGGTAGGCAAAGAGGTCGAGGATTCGATTCGGATCGCGGTCCTCGACGCGGAGGGCCAGGAGCTCTGGTCGACCGACGGAGCCCGCACTCGAGGTATGCACACGGCGACATGGAATTTCCGTGGCCAGGCCATCGAGCTGCCCAGGTCGCCTTCGGAGGTCCGGGACAGCATCGAGGTCGAGCGGAAGCTCGAGGCCGTAGCCGACTCCCTGATCCGCGCTGGCGAGGATGAGGGTGAGGTCGAGGAGGCAGTCGAAGCGCTCCGCGAAGCGGGCGGCGGAGGTGGTGGTTTCGGTGGTGGTGGCGGCGGCGGCGGCGGCGGTGGCGGCGGTGGTGGGTTGCCGTTCGACGCTAGCGGGCAGTTCGTCGAACGTCCCGCGGAGGGCCCACCGATCCGTGGTGGGAACGGAGGGGGCGCCGGCGGACAGTCGCTCCAGCAGACGATCCGCTCCCTCGTCACGGGTGATCAGGGCGGACGTCGTCGCTTCCGGGGTGGCGGGAGCATCTTCCCGCGTCGTTCGGAGCCGGCTCCGTTGGCGGAGCCAGGAACGTACACGGTGGTTCTTCGCGTCGATGGTGAGGAGTACACACAGCAATTCATGGTCGAACGCACGGAGACGGCGCCCACGAACTGAGCGCAGTGGGAAGTCTCGTACGCACGGGTAGGGGAGGCGCGTCTGCATACGAGTGAGGAGGGGCTCATGCCCTCCGGCAAGAGAGTCTTTCCGACGAGGCGTCGAGAGGGGTTCCGGCGGTGTACGGGCCGGTGCGCGGCGGTGGGGCTCGGCCTGGCGCTGGCGGCCTGCTCGGACGCCGGCCCGGAGACCGTCCTTTCGATCGAGGCGCCCGCCTCGACCGACATGTTGGTCGGAGCCGTCCTCACCCTCTCGGCCACCGCGTCGGGTGACACCGGTCCTCTGATCTGGTCGACCAGCGACCCGAGGATCGCCACGGTCGTCGGAGGAACGGTGGAGGCGCTCCGCCCCGGGGTGGTTCGGATCGAGGTGGCAGCCCCGAACGTCGTGCCGGACGACGTCACGCTCACGGTGCGGGCTCGGCCGAACGGGTACGCAGCCGACGAGATCGACTATTTCACCGAGATCGCGTTCGGATCGGAGTTCGGCGGTGCGACACCTCTTCTCCGCCGCTGGCGGGAGGGGTCGGGACCCTTGGTTCGCGTCAACGGGTCACCGACGAACGAAGATCGCGAGGTGGTCGACTCGGCTTTCGCGGAGATCAATCGCCTGGCCCCGGTCGACATCGAAATCGTCGCGGACTTTCCGACCGTCGAGCTGCACTTCGTCCCGCAGGCGGAATTCGACGAAATCCTGCCGCAAGCACCGCCGGGCAACGTCGGTCTCGTGTGGCTTTGGTGGGATGCCCAGCAATACCTGTATCAGTCGGTCGTGCTGATCGCGACGGACATTTCGCCCGCCCTTCGGGCGCACATCATCCGTGAGGAGCTGACACAGATGCTCGGGCTGCTCCAGGACTCCTTTCGATACCCGGCGAGCATCTTCTATCAGCAGTACTCCGAGGTCACGGAGTACCTGGCGATCGACCGAGCCGTGATCGAATTGCTCTATCGGCCGGAGCTTTCGGTCGGGATGACCCCGGATGCCGCGGCGCGTGTCGCGCGAACGCTCGAGCGCGTCGGGCCCTATGCCGGGACGGCCGCACCCTCTCGTACGCCGCGACCGGACCGGGCCACCGCCGGGGGACGTCCCGGTTCGGGTGGGAGCGGGGGCTTCAGCGCGTCTCGATTCCCGCTTCGTCGAGTACGAGTTGCAGGGAGTCCCTGAGGGCGTTGTGTCGTTCGATCGTGGAGCGGCACGACGTTTCTGCGCTTCGTAGACGCCGCTCACGACCCTCCCAAGCGGCGACGGAGTCGTTGTACTGCTCGAACACACCCAGGTACTCCTCGTACATCGCCGCGGGTACCTGTCGGCCTGCGGTCTCGTATTCGTCGACGGCAACGCGCAGCGAGTCGATCGTAACGCTGAGGTTGCGCAGCGACGCCTCGCTGGTCTGAAGGGATCCGCGGCAGCGATCGGAGGCGAGCCTCGTCCGGAAGAGCTCCTCCCGTAGCCGATTGATCTCTGCCACGGTCTGTTGGCGCTCCACGATCCGCTGAATACCGAGCACCACCAGAAGGCCGACGACGATCGCGGCCAGGGTGGCGAGACCCGTCCGGACGAGCGGGCTCACGGCTGACCATCCTCTACCGTGAAGGAGAACATCATCCCCGCGTGCAGGTGTTCGGCGATGTGACAGTGCACCATCCACTCACCCGGATTCGACATCTCGATGAGGAGATCCATGGTCGAACCAACCGGCAGGATCGCCGTGTCCTTCCATACGAGGTTCTCGCTCTGAACGCCGTCCATCGAGAGCACCAGGAAGCGCTGACCGTGAACGTGTATCGGATGGTTCATGGGGTGGAACGAGTCCGGTGTGTTGAAGATCCGGACCTTCACGACCTCGCCGATCTCGAAGCGCCAATCGATCGCTTCGTTCGCTGCCCCCGTGCGACGATCCTTGAGGATCCACGTCACCTGTTCGGCGGTCGACAGCCAGTTCATCATCGGCATGGCGTCGTTCCATTCCATGGGCGGGACGTAGAGCGTGTCCGCTTCCATGGACAGCACGATCGACGGAGGAAGGTCGCGGACGCGGACGGTCGTCTCCAACTCGTAGTCGGGGGTCTGTCCGAAGTAGGGTCGGAAGAGGTCGATGTCTTCGACGACGTCGGTGTGCTCCCGCAGGGTGTCGAACGCCGCGGTCACGGACGGTTCCGCGGCGTCCTCGCCCACCGACACGATCGAAAGCGTGTCCACGTGCGGATAGAACTCTCCGCGAAAGTGATTGATCGCCTGAATCGTGTTCGCGATGACGACCTCACCCGGCTCGTCGAAGCGTACGTCGACCACGTATCGTTCGGCCGGAGCGATCACCACGGAGCCGACCCACTGCTCGCGCTCGAAGCGGCTTACGTCAGAGGCGACGATCTTCACCTCCGCCGACCCGAAGGTCACGTTGAACGTGCGCGAGTTGGCGACATTCGTGAGATAGAAGCGCACCACCTCGCCCTTATCCGCGGAGAGTCGGTAGTCGGTCTCTCCATTGACCATCATCACGTTGCCGAACCGACCCATGAGCGCATGGGTCGGCGCGCTGTCGCCCCAAGGCAGAGCGCCCTGGTCGTCCATCAGCATGTCGTCGAGGACGAAGACCTCTTCACGATGCGCTGGTCCGTAATAGTCGGGGTCGGGTGAGGTCACGAGCAGATTGCCGAAGAGGCCGAGGTCCTGCTGGACGTCTTCTCGGACATGCGGGTGGTACCAGTACATGCCGGCATCGGGCACGTGGACTTCGTAGGTGAAGCTGTCGCCCCGCTCGATCGCCTCCTGAGTGACGCCCGGGACGCCGTCGTAGCGGTTGTTCAACCGCACGCCATGCCAGTGGATGGTCGTTGGCAGCTGGATCTCGTTCGTGACCCGCACGACGATCGTGGCGTCCTTCGGTGCCTGGATCAGTGGGCCCGGATACTGCTCGTTGTATCCGAACATGATCATCTCATGGCCGTCGATCGTCCGACGTACCATGGAGACCGCGATGTCGAGCGTGTCGCCGTCCGCCATCGGAACGTGCTCAGACGGCCGGGCCTCCGGGAACATGGCCGGGTCCATGCCCCTGCCCGGCAGGAAGGGGCCGACGACCGGCACGGCGTTCTCGAGGCCAGGCAACATCGGCATGGACATGTCCATAGGGACCATCCGCCAGCCCCCGGACATCGTCATCCCGTGCATCTCATGCTGCGCGACCGCGTCTGTTGGGGTCACGAGGACAAGCATGCCCAACGCGCCGACACCACGAATCAACTGCTTCACCGTCGAGTCCTCCGAGAGTCGCTTCTGCGTGCCCCGCTCGAGCATGCACCGACCGCGGAGTCGAAGGTGGTGGCGCGTCCCGAAGCTGGGCAAGACGACTACCTCGGAGGAGGAGGCTCGTTCCCGGTTCGCAGAAAGCAGACGGCGCGGCTTCTAGGCCTAGAGCCCCGCGACGATTCGATCGAGCTGCCTTCGGTGGGCGAGATCGTGGCCCGCGTAGAGCCTCATCATGTGACGGACCGACTCCTCACCACGTTCCTCGTGCACGCCCGCACGATCGAGGTCCTCCGGGGCGGCCTTCGAAAGCAGGGCGAGGTTCGCCCGTCGGAGGGCGGAGAACATCTCCAGAGCGCTGGTGGCGTCGGCGACGGCATATCCGAGTCGACGCGCCCATAGATCCTGATCGAAGCCCGTCAACCTCGGTCGATCCTCGGCGAGGACCTTACGAAGCCGGTAGCCCCAGACGAGCTCGGAGTCTGCGAGATGCTGCATGACCTCGACGACGCTCCACTTCCCGCGCGACTCCGGCGTGCGGAGCTGTCGATCGTTCAACCCTTCGACGACCACGCGGCACCACTCTACCGTGGACCCCAGGATCTCGAGGGGATCCCGGTCGCCCACCAGCTCGAGGATCGCGGACACATAGGCGTTGGCTGCGCCGGCTGCGCCTGAGGCCGGGTTCGTGAAGATCGACATGGGCGTGCGTCCGTGCTCGAGGAAGGCGAACGTCGTCGGTACGGTCGTCTCCCTAGTTTCCGTACCCGTACGCGGCGCAGTTCTCCTGCTGGAGCGCACCGTGCCCCACCATCGTGTGCATCATGCCGCTGCGCGACATGCCGCGGAACACGACCGGACCACTCCACGTCGCGGCGGTTGGATCGTCTTCGCGCTCGAGCGTAATCACGACAATGAACTTGTTCCAGCCCACTGTCCCCGAGCTTCGGAGGTTCTCGTCCAGGGCGCCCATGCGAACGATCCGATCGATCTCGGGTGTCGTGACCCACGCGACGAGCCGGCCCTGGCCCGGGGGTTTCATGCGCTCGAGCGAAATGTGGATGTCATACACGTAGCTACCGTCCGGTCCGAGCGCGATCGAGAACGGGGAGGCGCCGGAGACGGCAACTTCGGCCCGGCCGATCGCGAGACCCGTTCCGGGAATATTGCGGGTGGCGAAGAGATCGAACGCGTAGTATTCGGGACCGGTCGGCACGATGCAGAACGAAGCCACAGCAAGCTCCCTCGACGGGAGCACTTCCCTCGCCGAGAGCGCTGGCCCGGCCATTACCGGGAACGCAGGGGTGAGGGAGCCGAGCAGCGCTCCGAGCATTAGTATCGGGTGCATATCTGAGCCTAGTCGTGGACAACGGCATCGACAAGATCGACGCCAGAGCCAGGAGGGGAACGATGGCGCGAAAAGCCCTCGCGGTCGTGGTCGGGATGTTGGTGGTCGGTGTGGTGGTGATGATTCTCCAGCAGGTGGCGGCGTCGATCCACCCTCTTCCCGAGGGGCTCGACCCCATGGATCCCGCAAACGCGGACGCCTTCACGGCCCACCTCGAGGGGATGCCGTCTGCCGCCTGGGCGGCCGCGTTCCTTTCCGAGCTCATCGGCGCCTTCCTCGGCGCAGTCGCGGCGGGGTGGATCGCGGGAGACCGCGAGCGCGTGTTCAGCGGGGTGATCGTCGGGTTGGCGCTCCTGGCAAGCGTCTCGAACTGGGTGAGCTTTGCGCACCCGACGTGGTTCATCGGCGGTCAGCTCGTCGGCTATCCGGTCGTGTTGGCGGCGGTATGGGCCCTGCTGGGAAAGCGACGCTCGACGAGCCCCGCGTAGACCATGTCGCAGGCCTTTCTTCGGTGCGGGGACACGGCTCTTGTACCGGAGCCCCCGAGGCATCTACTTTGCCACGCAAAGTGATGCGAGGCCTGCCGGCCTGACTGCTGACCGCCCGAGCACGAACAGGGGGTTGTTATGAAGAACTGGGTGCGGAGGATCCGCGGCGCGATGGGGATGGGTCTGACCTGGGCGTTTG
>JAOTVL010000179.1 GCA_029863525.1 Gemmatimonadota bacterium | reverse complement strand
CTTCGACACCGAGACGCCCGCGTCGAGGAGCCGATTCACCGTCTGGTAGTTGCGCGTGACCCGGGCACTGAACGCGTACCAGCGATCCGCGGTCGCGGGCACCGGCGCAGGTCGGAAGCGTGCCACCTCCGCCCTGCGAACCGCACCGACCTCGTCGCGATCGACCCGAACGGCCTCGACGCCCATCTGCAGCGGCATCGTATACGCAGCTGCGTCGTACGAGCGGACGAACGGCCCGCCCGGCCATTCGCGCTGCAGGCGACGGTTCTGCGGCTCGAGCAAATCGAGCACGGCCGCGCGGCTCGACTGGGCGCCGAAGACGACCCAGGAACCAGCCGGGAACACGCGAGCCTCCGTCGGCGGGCCGGTCTCCGCCGTTTCCTCTTCCTCGTCTTCCTCGTCGCTCGTCTCGCTCTCCGGCCCGTCCGTTTCGCGCTGCCACTCCGGCACGGCCAGCGTCCCGTCCTCCGGCGTGAACCAAACGTCCGTCTGTGGCACGGCCGAGAACGCCTCCGTCGCCTGGTGCACCTCCACGCCCTGCAGGATCAGCTTGTCGGCCAGCTCCGTGGCGGCGATCGGATCGACCTGATCGACGGGAATGACGTAGGCGCCCGGTCCCTCGGTCTCACCCCTCGCGATCGTCTCGGACGCCATCTGCCACCGGCCGAGGATGTAGTGCTCGCGAAAGCGGGCACCCTGCTCGAGGAACGAAGTGGCCGCGATCATCTGATAGTCGACGATGTCGGCCAGCGTCCACTCACCGCCCATCCACGGATCGACGAAAGCGACTTGGAAGCCGTACTCGCTCAGCCCTCGACCGGGGGCCGCACCGCGCTCGAGCGCCGCCAGCTCTACGGTGTCCGGGCTCGCGATGCGAGCGCTCGCGGTCTCCGTGAGGAGCGCCACGATGTTGTGGTACCGACCGGTGAGCGCCCCCTCCTGCCCCCAGATCCGATACATGGAGCCGGTCACCACACCCTGCTTCCCCGCCGCTTGGAGGTCGGCGACCATGCCACCCCCGATGAACCGGAGCTGCTGCCACTGTAGAGGATGCACGTCGGGGTTCATCGGATCCGGATACGGAGGCACGAAGATGCGCGGTCCGGACGTCCCCATCTGGTGTTGATCGAGGTAGAGCTGCGGATGGGTCTCGTGATACATGAGCTCCATCCAGTGCCGCGTCTCGGCGAGGTTCGCCTGGAAGAAGTCCCGATTGTTGTCGTGCCCGGCGTAGTGGTGGTAGAGCCACGGCATCCGGGCCCGCTCGTACTCGGTCCCGACGTTCTCCCGGTACCAGTCGGTCACCATGATCTGGCCGTCCGGATTGCCCGAGGGAATGAGGACGGTGACGAGGTTGTCGAGAATGGCGCGGGTCGTCTCGTCCGTGCCCGTGGCGAGCTCGTACACGAGTTGAACGCTCGTCTGCGACGCGCCGATCTCCGTCGAGTGGATGTTGTGGTGGATCACCGCGGTGCCGGGAATCCCGGCCGCGATCCGCTCGGCTTCCGCCCGGTCGATGCGCCCCTCGGCGATCTGTCTCGACTCGGCCTGGATCTGAGAGAGCCGTGCGAGGTTGTCGGGAGAAGAGATCGTTACCGAGACGAACGGGTTGTTCAGCGTCGTCGGTCCGGCGGTATCGACCACGACCCGGTTCGAGGCGTCGGCCACGATCGTGAAGTACTCGAGGATCTCGTCCCAGCGGGCGAGCTCCTTGGCCGTCCCCATCGCGAAGCCGAAGTGCTCTTCTGGCGAGGGGATGTCTTGGGCCGTGGCCGGCGCAGCGAGCGCGGCGGTCAGGCCGACGAGCAGAAGCGTGGCGGACGGGCGATGAGCGTACACGGACCCTCCGGGGTCGGACGAGTGAGGCGAGGACGCCAATGTACCGGGGCTCGGCGGCGCCCGGCGAGGGGCGACTGGCTCTGCCCTCTCACGGGCTCCATGTTCTCCAGCGGTACGTAACGCCTGCACCCGGGGAGAGATCGATGGACCGAAAGACCTTCCTCAAGTCGACCGCGGTCGCCGCAACGCTCGGCGGTGCACGGGCCGGACCGCTTCAGGCGGCGGACGAGTGGACACCTGTCAACGCACCGGGAGCGCGTGCCCCCGATGTGGCTCCGCGCGACCCGCGTGCGCTCATCATGGACGCGATGGGCGAGCTTCGTCCGATCTACGAGGCGCCGCTCGTGCGCGAGATGCTCGCCAGCGGCATCGACTCGATCACGGTTACGCTTTGCGATCCGAAGGCCGTCGGCGCCGAGGCCCTCGAGCTGGCCATCGACGGGCTCATGGAGTACGACCGCTACCTGAGCGAGCACCCCGACCTCTTCGTGAAGGCCACCTCCGTCGCCGACGTCGATGCGGCCCGTCGATCCGGCCGCATGGCTGTCTTCTACCTTTACCAGAATGCGACGCAGTTCGACGACGACCTCGACCGGGTCGCGATGTTCAGGAGGCTCGGCCTCACCAGCTGTCAGGTCACCTACAACGAGCGGAACCTCGCCGGCGTGGGATGCCGAGCCGAGGGAGACAGCGGGGGCTTGACCGACTTCGGTCGCGAGATGATCGATCGCATGAACGCGGCCGGCATGCTCGTCGACCTGTCGCACGCGAACATGCCGACCATGGCCGACGCGATCGAGCACTCGCGGATGTCCGTCGTCGTCTCGCATACCGCGTGCGATGCCGTGCACCCGCACGAGCGCAACACGACGGACGCCAACTTGAGGGCACTGGCCGACCACGGAGGAGTCGTCGGCGTGTGCCAGCTCCGTCCATTCCTGACGCTCAAAAAGTCCGACAACCTCCACGCGTATTTCGACCACATCGACCACGCGGTCCAGGTCGCCGGCATCGAGCACGTGTGCATCGGCAGCGATCGGGACCACCGGGTGATCACGATGACGCCCGAGTACGAGGCGGAGCTGCGCCGCGAGGAGGGCGCTCAGGTCCAGAGCAGTGAGCTCCCCTACTTCATCGACGAGCTGAACGGTCCCCGTCGCATGGAGGTCGTCTGGAACGGTTTGGAGGACCGCGGCTACCCGCCCGGCGACATCGAGAAGATCATGGGCCTCAATCTGTATCGTCTCTATGCCGAAGTGATCGGCTGAGAAGAGCCGGGAGTCGGTTCGCCCAAGGCGCCCGCGTCGGAGGAAGCCCGGTGTGCGGGGCGATACGCCGATCTCGATCGACATGTCCGCGACCCAGATGGAATGGGGGATCAGGCTGTTCTTCAGATGACATCGACGTCTTCGAAGGAGCCGAAAAGGGTGGCCCGATGGCCTCGGCGCCTGTCATCTGAAGACCTGAGTCGCACGTAGCCCTCGGTCGCTCCCCCCCATGGCGGGGCCCGGCGACGGGAATTCCCTGCCAAGAGGTCCGGGGTGTTTCCCGACAGCGGTCCGAAACCGACGTGGCCAGGATGCGGGATCACGGGCCGTCCCCCGGTGGGCTCCTGCCTGCGGCCGCCGACTTTTGGTCGCGTTCCTCGAACCCGAAGACAGGAGCATGGGCATGTCCCCCCACCACGTGTGTCGAAGGTCTATCGTCGGAATCGCGTTGCTCTCACTCGTGGCCTTCATCAGCTGCAAGAGTACCACGACGCCCGAAGACCCCACGATTTCGATCTCGATCGCTCCGGCCGCGGCTTCGGTCGAGCAAGGCTCCTCAACAGACGTTGCGGTGACGGTCACCGGGGCGGGAGGATTCTCGGGCACAGCCACCGTGACCGTGACCGGAGCGCCCACCGGCGTCACGGGCACGGTGGGGAACGTGCAGAGCTCGGGCGGCAATACGACCGCCACCGTGACCATTTCGGTCGGCGCGGGCGCAGCCGCCGGGAATTACAGCCTCACCATAGGTGCGACGGGTAGCGGCGTGAGCGCCGTGACGTCGACGTTCACACTCACCGTGACCGCGGCGCCCTCGTACGTTCTGTCGGCGACCCCCTCCCAGCTCATCATCGAGCAGGACGCACAGGGCACGACGGACATCGCGCTCGCACGAACCAACTTCACGGCCGACGTGACCCTGTCGGTCGAGGGCGCGCCGAGCGGCATGACCACCTCGTTCGACCTCAACCCGGTGAGCGGGAACGCAGCGGTGTTGACCATCGGGCCGGATGGGACCGTGGCCACCGGGACCTACGACTTGACGATCCGCGGGACCGCCACCGGACTCGCCGATCGTACTGCGACCGTCGAGGTCATGGTCACGGCTCCGGCCGCCCCCGACTACCTGCTCGGCGTGAGCCCCGCGGCGTTGACGATCAAACAGGGAAGCAGTGAAGACGCGACGATCACGCTCACCCGCTCGAACTTCTCGGGAGCCGTCACGCTGGCTGATGAAGGCGTACCCGCGAACGTCACCGTGTCCTTCTCGGACAATCCGGTCGCGGGAACCACCTCGGAAATGACGGTCACGGTGGGCGCCACCGTCGCAACGGGAGCGTATTCCTTCACCCTCCGCGGCACCGCCACGGGGCTCCCCGACAAGACGGTCACCATCGATCTGACGGTCGAGGACGCGTCATCGTACGCGATCGGCCTCGCACCTTCGCCGATCAGCGTCGATCAAGGAGCCTCCGGGACCGTCGACGTCACCCTGAGTCGAGTCAATTTCGCCGAGGCCGTCACGCTGTCGCTCGAAGGAGCTCCAGCGGGTGTGACGAGCGCGTTCAGCGTGAACCCGGTGACCGGCGATGCGTCCGTGCTGACCATCACCGTCGGCGCGGCGGTCGCAACCGGTGACTACGCGCTCACGGTCCGAGGCGTCAGCGCGAGCCTGTCCGACGTCACCGAGTCGCTCACCCTGACCGTGACGCCAGCCGTGGGATTCGGCCTCGACGCCATCGCGCCGCTCACGGTCCAGCAGGGCGCTTCGGGCGTCCGCACCGTGACCATCACGAGGACCGGCGGGTTCGCCGGCGACGTGACCGTGACCGTCACCGATCTGCCGGCGGGCATCACCGCGACGGTCGATCCGGTCACCACGGGTGGGACCTCGGTCGACGTGACGATCGACGTCGCAGGCGGGGTCGCGGTGGGGAACTACACGGGGACCGTTCGAGGAAACGCGACCGGGCAACCGGAGTCCACGCAGACACTCGACATCAGCGTGACGACCGCGGCAGGACAAGAGGTCTTCCTCGACTTCTCGGTGTGCGTCGCCGAAGAGCGCCCCGTC
>JAOTVL010000178.1 GCA_029863525.1 Gemmatimonadota bacterium | reverse complement strand
CCGCGACGAGGCTCGCCATCCCTTCGAACTCCTCCGGGCCTTCGTTTGGGTCTCCGTCGTCGCCAGGCGCGTCGTCGTCGGTCTCGACTTTGACCGCCGAGGCGAGCACCGATCCGTCGTCCTGACGATCGCCCTCACCCTCGATCTTCACCGCCAGGTCGGCGCGGTCCAGCGCCGCGAGCATGTCCCCGAAGGACAGGATGTCCCCCTCGTTGTCGAACACGGTGCCGCCCTCGACGATGTCGACGTGCTCGACGCCACCTTCGCTGACCAATTCCACGCGCGCCGTCCGCGCCCCAGCCTCGCCATCGACCGCGACGAGACTCGCCATCCCTTCGAACTCGTCGGGGCCTTCATCCTGGTCTCCGTCGTCGTCGTCCACGTCGTCGTCATGCCCGTCATCGTCGGTCTCGACTTTGACCGCCGAAGCGAGCACGGATCCGTCGTCCTGACGCGTTCCTTCACCCTCGATCTTCACGGCGAGGTCGGCCCGGTCCAGCGCCGCGAGCATGTCCCCGAACGATAGGATGTCACCTTCGTTGTCGAACACGGTGCCGCCCTCGACGATGTCGACGTGCTCCGTGCCGCCCTCGCTGGCCACAGCCACGCGGGCGGTCCGCGCCGGCGCATCGCCGTCGACCGCGACCAGGCTGGCCATCCCTTCGAACTCGTTGTCGCGCGAATCGCTCGACGAGACCACCACGACCGCATCGTCGTCGAGGTGGACCGATATTTGAAGCACGCTCCCGGCGGGCAGCCCGGAGATCTCGATACGAGCGTCGATCCCGGTTCCGCGGAAGCGCAGCCGGACCCGGCCGTCCTTGCTCGCAACTTCCACCGCGAAGTTTCCGGCGTCGTCCGTTACGTCGGACGTGCCGCCTTCCGCCGCTACCGTGATGCCACCCACAGCCGAGCTCGCGCCCCCATGCAAGGCAGCCGGCGAGGCCGGTCCCGTGACATCGGCCACCCGGCCCAACACGAGAATCGGCTCGTCCTCGATCCCGACCGGGTCGGGCGCGACGTCGCACCCGCCCAGGGCAGCGGCGAAGAGTATCGATAAGCCGAGCGTGGTTCGGCGGCGGTTCGAGAGCATGGTCATGGGTCCCCCCTGATGGAATCGGTTTCGATGCAGGTCGAAAGAGCAATCGTCGGGCCGGCTGCGGGACGATTCGACTCATGACCGCATGTGCTTGCCCAACAGAGGGTTGGGACCATGGCGGGGCAGGTCAGTTTCTCGGGGAACGGGCTCTGAGGCACCGAAACGGTGCGAAATTTCGAGTCGGACGCACCCTTTTTGGGCGGGCGCCGCTAACCCCGGCAGAGACCGATGCGAGCCCCGGCAAACACGCCATGCTCGAACGCGATTCCGATCCTGTCAGCCAGGTACCGGGTGCTACCCGCCAGCCCCAGTTCGTCGAGCGGACCGCCGTAGGTGGACTCCACGGCGGCCCAGACGACGCACGGGACGGCATCGACCTCGCCCTCGGAGTCCAGGGCACCCGATCGGTCGAAGTCGTAGCTCGCGACGAGGAGGTCACGGACGGCCGCGGCCCACGCTGCGGACCCGGAAGCGACACCGGACGACGACCGCACGATCATCGCGGCGTTCTGCACGTCGAGGAAGTCGGCCAGCTCCGACGGGATGACCAGGACATCTCTCCGTACCGGCCCCGCCCCCATGACGGCCGTCGGAGGGGGCGGTGCCCCGGCCTCGCAGGCGAGAATCCGCAGCTCGGCGGCGCGTTGGAGCGCGTCGTCGACATTGAGGGTCACGTGACCTCGATACGGCCGACTCGGCTCGGGACGGACGAAGCCGTAGCGTCGGGCGAAGTCAGGGAAGGCCTCGTCGAGCGCTGCCCACACGTCGCAGGTCATCGCGTCGAGCTCCAGCGAAGCGTCGATGAAGCCGGATCGATCGAGATCGAACATCGCGAGCAGGATCGTCTTCGCGGGTAGGTGCCGTTGCTCCTCCGACGGAACGCGGGCGAGCCCCCGTAACGGTGTTGTCACGCCTTCTCGGATCTCCTCGGGGGGCAGGGCGAGCGCCCGGGATTTCACGGTCGGCATGCGGATCGAGCGTGTGACGGACGCGTTCTGCGCACAGGCCCGAAGCGAGGACGCCGCTGACGACGCGACGCTTGGCGCCAAGCCGATCTCGGCAAACGGCCACGTCCCGGCGCCCGCCAGCACATCGGCTTCCAAGGCCGGATGGGTGGCTCCGATCGCACGCCAAGCGCTGCAGCTGACTCCGTCCACCTCACCGGCCCGATCGAGCACTCCGGAGCCGTCGGCGTCATAGTGAGCGAGCAGGGCCTCGCGCACCTCGCGGGCCCAATCGGCCGAGCCGGGAGCCGCCGCCCCTCCCCGTCGCAGAATCCGCGCGCCGACCTCCAGCCCGATGAACGATCGCACCGATGAGGGAGCGAGGCTCGCCACCCGCTTCGCCCCCTCGACCTCGACCGGGTCGGTCGGAACGGGCTCCTCTCCGCGCAAACAGGCTCCGATCCTACGCGTGGCCGGAGCCCGAACTTCTGGCCCGATACTGAGCGTCAAGTGCGCCAAGTACACGGACTCTTCGTCGTGCAGGCCGAGCTCTTCGGGGAATCCGTCGATGCTTCCGGCCAGCGCCTGCCAGACGGCGCAGCCTGGCGCGTCGATCTCGCGCGCGCGATCGATGCTGCCCGACCGATCGAAGTCGAAAGTGCCGAGAAGCACGGTACGTGCGGCCAACGTCCGAGTCTCGACGTCCGCGACCCCACCCAACCCGCTCAGCGCCCGCTCCGCCGTCGCGACGCCACCGCCACGCGCGTCCAAGGAGATCCCCAGGCCGACGACGTTCTCTCCCGGCACGTAGCCGACCTCGGACAGGAGTGACACGACCCGCGCCACCGCCGTGTCTGAGACCACGTCCGCCCGGGGACGGTACTGCATCGCCCCTCGGTTATAGTCCCAAAGTTGGAAGGTGAAGCCGACCGAGTCCCGCTGGAACAGGACCCCGACCGGTAGGTCCCGATAGCTTCGTTCGACAGCCTGTATCAAGTCGAGCATAATGCCACTTTCCGCCCGCTGCACCTCGCTCCCCGCCGCCACGAGTGCCGCAAGCGCCTCACCGGGCATGTTCCCCGAGTCCATTCGGTACTCGGCCTCGGGCGCCCAGGTACCCATGAGCTCCTGCACTCCCTCGGGTACGAACTCAGGAATCAGGAAGACCTCGGCCGACGGATAGCTCACAACCACGTCGTCCGGCCCGAACCCGTTGCGGGTGACGTCGATGATTTGGAGGCGCTCGGGAGTCTCGAGTGGCGCGAGAAAGAGCTCGAAGAGCAGGTACTCGATGGTGGCCGAGTCCACGACCTCGACCACGGCTCGGGTGGTCTGCGTGAACTCCACCGCACCACGGACCGGTGCCTCCTGCGCGCGTCCCGACGTCGCGGCCACCGCGACGGCGAAAACAGCGACGATGACGCCACGGGCGAGCACGCACCGGTCGGGAACGGGCCTCCCTTCCCTACGCCACGTGACTCGACCGCTCATCAGGAACGCCACCCCCTGCCATGAAGACCGATGGAACGACGGCAACCTGGAGGGCAAGGGGCGTGCCCGTCTCGGATGGCTACCTCGAAATCGGACCCGTGGCATGGGTTCTGCCTGAGGTCGTTGGTGTCCAGCCCCCTCAGGAGGCGATTCATGTCCTCGGTCCGCCTCGAGGCCCAACACTGCCGAGCGTGTCGACGCGCTCTCGCGCCCGAAGCTGCGTTCTGCCCAGCGTGCGGGCAGATCGTAAACAGGGACGCGGATCGACGGCGCGTGGCGGCAACGACCTTGATCGGCTTCTTCACTCTTGCGCTCCTCACCGTCGCTGGCTGGTCCATGGTCCGGCCGGTGGAAGTAACGCCCTCCTATGGACCCGGGGCGAACGGGCCCAGCGCGGAGACGATCGATCTAGGCGCCGTCGACCCTCGAGCGATTGCCGACAACCTGTTCAACCACGTCGTGGACGCGGCAGCCGCAGGGGACTCGCTCCAAATGGCGACGTTTCTGGAGCTCGCGGTGCAGGCCTACACCGAGGTCGAGCCTCTGGATGCCGACGCACGGTTCCACCTCTCCACGCTCTTCCGGATCGGAGGGGCGCCCGAAGACGCGCTGCGGACAGCCGAGGCCATCCTCGGCGATGCCCCCGACCATTTGCTCGGCCTCGGTGCGGCGGCCGCGGCCGCTCGGGATTTGGGTCGAGACGACGAGGCCACTCGATATTACCGCCTGCTCGTCACCACCTACGACGCCCAGGTCGATCAGCCCCGGCCCGAGTACGTCGGGCACGCGACCTTTTTGACGCGGTCGCGCACGGACGCCCTGGCCTACCTGGAACGCCGATGAAGCGTCGTCCGAGGACTCACACTGGGTCATGCGGCGTCCCCTCATGCGACGCAAAGTGTCGCACATGTGACACGGAGGGTTACACTGGGACCATGCCGAGTCTTGTCCTCGTGACCCTTCTCGCACCCGTTCTGGTCGGGTTCCAGTCGGCGACGGTCACCCTCTGTCACGTCGAGGCGGGCAGGGTCGTGACCGTCTCCGAGAGCCCGGACGTGGCTTCACGGCTGCTCGAGCGAACCCGATCGTATCCGGGTCCTTGCGCCGAGTCGGGGCCGCCTGCGGTTCTCGGTGCCGTGGTGGTCTCGGCCTACATGCAGGCGGCCAGCGACGGCACGCCCACGGCGCTCGGCATTCGACTCCAGGACACCGCCTGGGCGAGCCTGCCCTCGGAGCCCGCCGATGGGTACCGTTGCCTCGACCTCGACGACGACGCGCGTATCGACGTCGGAGTGGAGTGCGTCGGGGGCCACGAGCGCGTCCTCTTCCTTCCGGATGCGTGGGAAGCAGAGGTCCGCTCCCCGTTTCGATGGGCCCTGTTCAACTGGAACCCGGCGGGCCACGGGCCTCGAGGCGTGTGGGACGTACCGCACTTCGACTTCCACTTCTTCATCCAGCCTCTCGCCGATCGTAACCGAATCCGCATCGGGCGGTGTGCGATGCTCGTGAACTGCGAGGATCTGGACGTCGGAACCCGCCCTGTCCCGTCCACATATCTCCCCGAAGGGTACGAGGACCGGGGCGTGGTCGAGTTCGGGATGGGTAACCACCTCATCGACCCGTCGACCTTCGGCTCCCCGGATCGCCCACCCTCGCACTCGCTCATCTATGGCGCCTGGGACGGACGGGTGAGCTTCGTCGAACCGATGATCACACGGCGATTTCTCGAG
>JAOTVL010000060.1 GCA_029863525.1 Gemmatimonadota bacterium | reverse complement strand
ACGATCTCGCCATCGGCGGAGACCCGGATCGCCTTGGTGTCCTGCCCGCCCATGTCGACGACGGTGCGTGTGTCCGGGAACATGTGGACCGCTCCGCGTCCGTGGCAGCTGATCTCGGTGACCTGGGCGTTGCCGAACGTGACCTTGTAGCGCCCATAGCCGGTGCCGATCACGTACTCGACCTCGCGCTCCTCCACGCCGGCCGACTCGAGCGCCTGCTCGAAGGCGCTCTGCGCGGCCTGGACCACGTTGGCCCCGGTATCGGTGAGGGAGCGCGCCACAATCGTGCCCGCTTCGTCGACGATGACCGCTTTCGTCTGCGTGGACCCGACGTCCACCCCGGCTGCGTACGCCATGAGCCCTCCTAGATTCCTGTAGCTGCCGCCTTCACGCGGCGGGATGCGAGGCCTTCGAAGAAGGCGTCGATGCGGTTCTTGAGCTGCGCCTCGGAGACGACCCGTCGGTCCATCATGTCGGACTCGATGAACAGCGACGGGACGTCGGCCCTCGCCATGATGTCACGCCGGCTGTCGGCGAGCCCGGTCGAGACCGTGCGGCAGCTCTTGATCGGATGGAAGACGACTCCGTCGGCCCCGAACTCCTCGAACTGCCTCAGGAGCGGGCCGGTATGGAAGAACATGCTGTCCATGGCATCCCGTACACCGAGAAGCAGCCCTTCGGCCAGACTGTCGATGGGGTGCTCCAGGTCATACTGGAAGCCCCGGTTCGCGCCACCGGACGCGAACCACAGGTACGTCGAGGTGACGAACGAGCCACCCCACTCGCTGAACAGCTCGGCGAAACGGCGGAAGATCGGATAGCAGGGGACACCGACGAAGATGAGGCGGTAGAGCTCTTCGGTCGGGGTCCCGATCCCCCGCGCGCTCTTGAACTCCATCTCTTCGACCAGCTCGTCGAAATACCGGGCCCCCTCGGGTGTACCGCGGAGGCAGTTCGAGACCCCGAGATAGATCGTGCCGTCGGTGAGCGCGTTGAAGACCGAGGGCCGGGCGGTGTTCAGCTCGAGCACCCTGGCCCAGCCCCGCGCCATCGTGTTCGCGTGGGTCATCGTCTCGCGGAGCCGGTCGATGTCGAAGGGCACCCCGCTGACCCGTTCCAGGACCGGGATGAGCTCCTGGAGCTGCGCCGCGACGTATCGTCGGTCGTTCTCGAAGTCGGGGTCACCCGGCATGGGATGGATCCCGTCTCCGCGGCTCCCTGGCGTGTCGATGGTGACGATCGGGCAGTCGTACATGCGCTCCCAGATCTCCGCCCACTTGATGTAGGTGTTGCAGGCGTTGGTGTGGACGGAGATGGCGGGCTTCGGGATGCGTCCCATGGGCAGCTCACCGCCGCGGAGCTGCGTGGCGACGTCGGCCTTCACGTAACCACAGATGTCCGGCGAATAACCGTAGTCCTCGGCTTCGTCCAGGTACTCGTGCGCTTGGTGGCGCACCGCCGTCTGCAGTGAATTGATCTCCGGGAAGACCACCGGCAGGTCGAACGACCGGAGCAGCTCGACCAGGCTCCCCATCACGAAGACGTAGGCGCCCCCACGCCCCTGTTCGGCTGCCTCACCCAGCTCCCCGAACCAATCCCGGAAGAGCCTCGCGCCGTCCGCGTTGCCACGCCCCACGATGCCCGCTTCGGCAGTTGTCGACATCTCGATCTCCTCAGTCGAACATCAGGTTCTCGACGAACGTCTCCAACTGGATCTCCAGATGGTCGAAGCTCGTCATGTTCTCCTCGAATTCGCTCACGAAGTACGGGACCCTCGCCTCGTCGAGCGCGTGGGTGTAGGCGACCTGCTCCTCGAGTCCCGGCTCGCACATCTTGGCGGCCGTCACGATCGCGGCCTCGGCGCGCGCGCCCCGAATGCGCTCGAGAAGCATCTCCTCCTTCTTCTTCCGGTTGTCGTGCTGAACCGGCGAATACGACGAGTCCTCGAGGTACGCCACGGCCAGGTTCGCGAGCGGATCACCCGCGGTCGGCACGTCGGAGAGGATCCAGCGCATGCCGATCAGCAGGTCGTCGTCGACGACGTAGCATGAGCGGGCGACGGCCCGGATCAGGTCCAGAGGAGGCTGCTCGCAGAAGCCCCCCTCGAAGACCACGCGGATCCTGTCCGGCCTGCTCACCTCCCGCGCTCTGATCCAGGGGAGCACCGCCTCGAGCACCGCGTTGTGCTCTTCGCGCCGGACGACGCCCCCGAGGGCCATGAGCACGTACGCGTCGTCGGCAGAAAGCTGCCAGGGCTCGTCGCGCTTGATGGTGTACAGCTCGCGCAGCAGCGCTCGATTTCGGTTGTAGACCTCGATGGAGCCGCGTAGGTCGTCGGACGAGACCGACGCCCCGGTGACGTCTTCGACCACCCGCTGCAGCCGGGCGTACTCGTCGCGGAGGTAGGTCGCGCTGTGTGACGAGTTCGCGTTTTGAGGCAGGTAGAGGATCTGGCACGGGTAGTCGAAGTTCCGCCCGAAGATCCCCGCCAGGTTGCGGGCCGCATCGCAGATCGGGTGGGTCACGAACATGTCGAGCTCGACGCGGTTGGTCAGCGCGATCTCGAGCGACGTCTTGAGGATCGAGCACAGATACGACCCGAAGCGCGAGTCCGACTGCTGAGCCTCGACTGGCGCGCCCCGCATCCGGAATGGCAGGGCGCCCGCGGCGTGGGCGATCTCTTCGGGGAAGTAGACCTGGAAGTGACCCACGACGGGGCCACCGCCCTCGCGCCATCGCTGGACCGTGGGATAGGAATCGTCCTCCAGGAGCTCGCGGGCGCTCCAGAGCAGCTCGTCGAGCGACTCGAAGCTCAGTTCGGGGACGTTCGGTTCGGTGTTCATGAATGACTCCATTGGGCTGGCCTCTTTTCCATGAACGACGTGAGGCCCTCGGTCGCGTCCTCGGTCGCCATGAGCTCGTTCACGTAGATCTGCGAGGCCCCGCGCATGCGTTCCTCGAGGTCGCCCCGGCCGGTGCGCATCGCCTGCTTGGCGTGGCGGAGCGCAGCGGCGCTGCCGCCGGCAATCGAGTCGGCCAGGCGCATCGTCTCGTCGAGCAGCTCGCCGTCAGGGGTCACCCGCAGCACGAGGCCCGCACGCTGCGCCGCCGTCGCGTCGATGGACGAGCCCGAGTACACGAGCTCGGCGGCGAGCGAGGGGGGCGCGAGCAGCGGGAGCAGGATACACGCGGCGGGAGGCAGGACGCCGAGTTGGATCTCGGGAACGCCGAAGAGCGCTCCCTCGGCCGCGACGATCATGTCCCCCGCCAGGACCAGCTCGAACGCCCCACCGAGGCAGCGACCGTGGACGGCGAAAATCACCGGCACCGGGAAGCGGTCCACCGCCAGGATGGTGTCGACGAACTCGGGGATCATCTCCTCGAACTGCCCAGGAAGGTGCTCCTCCACCGAGGCCCCTGCGGAGAAGTCCTTGCCCTCGGCGCGCACGACGAGCACCCGTATGTGCGTGTCGTCGCGGCAGTCTTCGAGAGCCTCGCGGAGCTCGGCCAGGAGTGACCTCGAGAGGATGTTCAGCGGGGGCTCGTCCAGGGTGAGCCGTGCGATTCCGTCCTGGCGTTCCATCTGAACTGGCATGTCGTGTGCCTCCCCGGGGCGCGAAGCCCCTCAGATGTATTGCCCGCAATCCACGCGCAGCACCTCGCCCGTGATGCTCCCCGCACGCTCGGAGCACAGAAACGCGACCGCGTCGGCCACGTCCTCGGGTTCGGTGAGGCGTCCCAGTACCGCGTCGTCGAGCGCCTGGCTCAGGAACTCCTCGGGCAGGGACTTCACCATGTCGGTCATCACCATGCCGGGCGCGACGACGTTGGCGGTCACGCCGAACGCGCCGAGCTCTCGTGCGATGGACTTCGTGAAGCCGATCAGGCCGGCCTTCGAGGCCGCGTAGTTGGCTTGCCCGAACTTGCCCCGCAGCCCGTTGATCGAGGCGACGGCGACGAACCGGCCCCACGCCTGGGCGCGAAGCGCGGAAACCGCCGCCCGAACCATCGTGAAGCACCCCGTGAGGTTGACGGCGAGAACCTCGCCCCAGGCCTCTTCGGTCATCTTCCATACGACCGCGTCGCGCGTGATGCCTGCGTTGCACACGAGCGCGTGCAGGCCTCCGAGCTGGTCGACGGCGATGCGTACACCACGCTCCGCGTCGGCGGAGCTCCGCACGTCTCCCTTTACGATCGCGCTCCGTCGCCCGAGCTCGTGGACGCCGTCGGCGACGGCGCCCATCGACGTCGGGTCGGTCGCGTCGAACAGGCAGACGTCGTATCCGTCGCGGGCTAGGGTGAGGGCCGTGGCCGCACCGATCCCCCGCGCGGCTCCGGTGACCAGCGCCACCCGGCCCTCTCCACCCTCACTCACGGATCGATCCTCGCGTCGCGCGCATGCTCGGCGTCAGTCCGCGTGGGCGTACTGCGGCGAGATCGCCCGAATCAGCTCGTCGTCCCACGGGTGACCTTCCGCAAGCATCTGGCGGAGCTTGATGAAGTCCACCTCGCGATTGCCCTTGGGCCCCTCGTTGAACGCCCGGAACCCGGCCTTCGCCTCGGTCATCATGTTGAGCCCGAGCCATTCCCGGTTCGTGATCGCGTTGAGATCCCAGTGCCGCTGCTTGTGCTTTCGAAGGCTGTTGACCGTCTTGGACGTGCAGTCCGGCATGAGCATCAGGATCTTCGTGCAGAGCCCGTCGACGGCTTCGTCGAGGAGCGCGTGATCGGTTTCGGCGCCTTCCATCTGCTCCTTGGCGCGATTCCGATCGTCTCCGGTCCGGAAATCGCCGTAGACGATCTCGCCGAACGGACCGAGGAACCGATCCGTGACCACGAGCGGGTTGGCGATCCATTGATCGTCGACCTTGAGTACGGGCACGACCTCGTTGACGAGCCCGTAAAACAGGGCCTTGTGCGCGCTCCACATCTCGCACAGCACGCCGCTCACCATCGCGCGCGAAAAGCCCACGTAGAGGGGAAGGAAGTCGGTCGAGCCCCCGTCGGGTGCCGAGCCGTGCTTGGGCCCGGCTTGGCCGAACACGGCCGTGTCGGCGGCGATGGTGAAGTCGCACGCCATTCCGATCTCCTGACCGCCGGCGACGCGCATGCCGTTCACGCGATTCACCACGGGTTTGTCGCAGCGCAGGATGCTGTCGATCATGTCGTTGAACAGCCGCATGTACTGCTTGTACTCCTGCGGATTGCCTGCGTAGTACTCGGCGTACTCTTTGGTATTGCCGCCGGTGCAGAAGGCCCTGTCGCCCGTCGCCGTGAACACCGCCGCGACGACACGGCGGTCCATCGACGCCTGGCGGAACGCGAGAATCAGCTCCTTCACGGCGTCGGTGGTGTAGCTGTTGTACTGCGCCGGGTTGTCCAGGGTGATCCAAGCGTTGAAAAGCCCGTCGACCGGGACACCCGAAGGGTCCAGGACCGGCCGCAGCTCGTATCCGATCTCCCGGAAGTCACGGTCCGGAACCAGCGTGTGACTCTTGAGTTGCATGGTTGCGCTCCTTGGCGTTTCAGCCGCTCGCGTCGGGAACGAGGATCGCGCGACGGTCCATCTCGTGATCCGCCACGCGGCGGAGGACCTCGGGGCCCTCGTGTAAGGGGAACGTCTCGATGAATGGCTTCAGGGCGATCTTGCCGCCGGTGACGAGCTCGAGGGCCTCCGGGTAGAGCTCGGGCAGACAGCCCCACGTGCCTTGCGCGGTGGCGTCGAAGGCCATGAGGTTGCTGAGGCGGACGGTCACCTTCTCCAGGGTGAAGCCGACGAGCATCAGGATTCCGGCGTGGTTCAGCAGGCCGTATGCGGTCTCCTGCCCCGCGGGGTGTCCCGAGCACTCGAAGATCTTCCATCCGTGCTGCGCGCAGCCCCAGTCGGATGCGGCGTCTCTCACCTGCGCTCGGATCTCTTTGAACGACGCGATCGAGGCGTCGATCGTGAGCGACGCCCCGTAGGGCTCGATCCCGGCCAGCGCCGAGGGCTCGACGTCGATCGCCACGGTCCGCGCGCCCACCGCGGCAGCGATCTGGACACAGTGCGTCCCCACTCCCCCCACGCCCACGACGATCGCGAGGTCACCCGCGCGGAGGCCGCTCCGCTTCACTGCCTGATAGGGGGTCGTGACCGCGTCGGCGATCACCGACAGCTCCGCGAGGTCGTGTCCTCCACGCTCCGGAACGGGACAGAGGCCGAGACCTGGAACCTTGACGAACTCGGCGAAGCCGCCGTCCATGTCATTGCCCGGCATCAACTGCGCCCGGCAGACGTTGCCGCGGCCGGACCGGCACAGGTCGCATTGTCCGCACGGGATGACGGAGGGGACGATCACCTCGCGCCCGATCAGGTCGGTGAAGAGGGGGCCCGCCTCGACGACGGTACCCGAAATCTCGTGACCGAGCGTAATCGGGGGTGGGTGGCGCGTCTGGACCCCGTCCATCCAGAAGCCGATGTCCGTGTGACAAACGCCGCATCCGGCTACGCGCACGATGACGTCGTGCGCGCCTGGCTCGGGCAGCGGCAGCTCCCGAAGCGCGAGGGGCGCCGAGGGCGCCACCAGCTGCAAGGCCATCATGTCGATTCGAGCCCCTTGATCAGCAGGTCGGCGAAGGCGTCACCGAGCGCCGCACCGTCGGTTCCTCCCTCCGGGTCGTACCAGCGCGCGATCCAGTTGATGGCACCCAGAATCCCGAAGACCGCGAGCTTCGGGTCGACCGGCCGCAGCTCACCCCGCTCCGCACCGAGTGCGACGAGGTCTCTCAGAACGGCCTCGTAGCGGTCGCGACCCGCGACGATCTCGGCACGCCGATCAGGAGAAAGGGCGGAGACCTCGAACGCCAACGGCGATCCCTCGAGCTCCTCCGTCATGACGCGGACGTGCTCGCGGATCAGGTAGGCGAGGCGGTCTCGGGGCGTGGGGCAGCACGTTTCCGAGAACTCGATCATCCGGTCGAGCTCGGCCAGCGATTCCTTGTGACAGGCGTAGAGGATCGCGTCCTTGTCCGCGAAATAGTGGTAGAGCGACGCCTTTCGGATACCTAGGCGCTCGGCGATGTCGTCGAGCGTGGTGGCGTGGTATCCGCGGTCGCGGACGGTCGCCAAGGCGGCATGCAGGATCTCCCGGCGGCGGCGCGCCCGCTTGCGGCGGACGTGGGGGGAAGCGGTCTGCGCGGCCTCGGATGACACGGACGCCTCGGGTTTAGTCAAATCCTAGTTTGAATTTCTACCAGATAGTAGGAAATCGCAAGAGGCCGCGAGGCTAAGGGGCTCCGAGGGCGTACAGCGGCTCGAATCGAGCCGTGAAGTGGCGCAGGACGGGTGCCTGCTCGAGGAAACGGAATCCCCCGATCCGCTCGCGCCGCTGCCACACCTCGAGCGTCACGTCGATCACGTAATCGATCTGGCTCTTGGTGTACACTCGACGCGGCAGCGCGAGACGGACGAGCTCCATCGCCGACGGGTGCTCCTCGCCCGTCACCGGGTCCGTACGGCCGAACATGACGGTCCCGATCTCGACGGCACGGATTCCGCCGGCGAGGTAGAGCTCCGCCACCAGAGATTGGCCCGGGAGCTCCAGGGAGGGGACGTGTGGCAGGAAGGCGGCTGCGTCGATGTAGACCGCGTGCCCCCCAGGGGGCTCGACGATCGGCACGCCGCCGTCGCTCAGACGCGTGCCGAGGTACCGCGCGACCTCGATGCGGTATGCCAGGTAGTCCTCGTGCAGGACTTCTTCCAGGCCGACGGCGATCGCCTCGAGGTCACGCCCAGCCAGCCCTCCGTACGTGGGGAACCCCTCGGTAAGGATTAGCAGGTTCTCCTCCTGAACGGCGAGGTCGCCGTCGTTTGTGGCCAGGAAGCCTCCGATGTTCGCGAGCCCATCCTTCTTCGCCGACATGGTGCAGCCGTCCGCGTACGAGAACATCTCCTTGGCGATGTCCCTGACAGAGCGGTCCGCGAAGCCGTCCTCCCGCTTTTTGATCAAGTAAGCGTTCTCGGCGAAGCGACACGCGTCGAAGTAGAAACGGATACCGTGCCGGCTGCATGTGGCCGCGACCGCTCGGATGTTCGCCATCGACACAGGCTGGCCGCCGCCGGTGTTGTTCGTGACGGTCAGCATGCAGACCGGGATCCGGTCGGCGCCCACCTCGTCGATCAGCGCCTCGAGCGCATCGACGTCCATGTTTCCCTTGAAGCGGTGCGGCTCCGAAGGCACGAGGCCTTCGGGGGCCGGGAGGTCGCGGGCCTCGGCGCCGGCGGCCTCGACGTTGGCGCGGGTCGTGTCGAAGTGCGTGTTGTTCGGCACGACGTGGCCCGGGCGGCAGATCGTCGAGAAAAGAATCCGCTCGGCGGCGCGGCCCTGATGCGTCGGGATGACGTGCAGGAAGCCGAAGATCTCGCGGACGGCGCGCTCGAAGCGGTACCACGACCGGCTCCCGGCGTAGGACTCGTCGCCTCGCATCACGGCCGCCCATTGCTCGGCGCTCATGGCTCCTGTGCCCGAGTC
Source organism: Gemmatimonadota bacterium (assembly GCA_029863525.1). Taxonomy (GTDB): domain Bacteria; phylum Gemmatimonadota; class Gemmatimonadetes; order Longimicrobiales; family Gaopeijiaceae; genus UBA2589. The sequence continues at coordinate 13,656 of JAOTVL010000060.1, read as the reverse complement.
CGTGAGGAGGTCGATGAGCACGTCTTCCGCTCGGAGCTCGAACATGTTGTAGCCGGCCTCCACGAGGCGCTCGCGGCGCTCGGCGGGCGTCGTCATGCGAATCGGCTCGACCACCTTGATACGAAACGGCTCGATGATGCGCGGGGGCCGGCTCATGCGGACGGACCTCGGGGCTGAGGGAGGGGACCGATGCTGCTCCGGCGATGCGCGGCGCCGCCGGAGCACGGTCTCGGGTGCGGGCTCGCGTGCGGGCTCGCGTGAGGTCTCGGGTGAGGTCTCGGGTGCGGGCTCGGGTGTGGGCGCCTGAAAGAGCCTGCCCCCGTGCCCCGTGTCACCGGGGCACCGGGGTGGTCAAAGCAACGACGGAAAAGGGCCAGAGCGATCGGCAGGCCGTCCCGGCTACGCGCCGATGCGGGACCGGATCTCCGTCCTTTCGCGATCCTCGACGCGGGGCGACGAGGCAAGAACGGTTGCCTTGTCCGATAGGCGTAACGAGGCGCCAACGTCTCCCGCCTCCCTCGCGAGGATGGCCGCGTCGACGTACGTCATCGCGGCCTCGTAGTCGAGCCCTTGGGCGGCCGCCTGCTCCGCCGCCGCCTCCAAATAGAGACGCGCCGCCTGCAGCTCACCGGAATAATAGAGGAGGTTGGCATGACTTCGCAGGCATTCGAACCGTCGTGCGTCGTGAGACATGCGCTCATGCACGACCTGACTGTGACGGAGGACCGCGATCTCGATGGCCCCCGGACCTCCCTCGTGCGCGACTGCGATCGCCGCGTCGTGCTGCCTGTCGAGCCATGGGTCGGAAAGCTGGGCGGTCGCCAACTGCGGTAGTAAGGCGGCCGCCGACAGCGTGAACACTACACGCCCGATCCTTTTCAAGGGTGCCATGAGACCTCCCGTCCTGGTGGAATCCCCCCTCCGTCGCGTCACTCCGAAGCGGGAGTTCGAACAGAAACCCCGCGTGCCGGGACGATCCGAAGGTCTTACAACACTAGGGGAGAGCCGATGCCCGATGCCGTAAGGAAAGCTCCATCGATGACTGAGGGGGAATGCCCCCGGCGGCGTTCCCCGGCCCGACAGGGCGGCGACTCGCGAGCTCTCCTCGGGTCCCCGTAGGCTGCACCGGCCCTCGACGCCCGCAGCGTTGTTGCCGAGACTTGGGTAGAGGATTTCATCGCCCCTCTCGCCTGCCCACCTAGAGAGGCGCGCCGTCCATCGGACCTCGAGGAGGCTCCGCGACGCGCCAATGGACATCAAGAGCCTGATCGACGCCCTCGGGCGCCCCGGGGCCTACGGGCACCCGGTAGCGGACGTGGAGATCCGACAGACGCACATCTCCATCGTGGCGCTGGCAGGGCATTTCGTCTACAAGGTGAAGAAGTCCGTCGACTTGGGCTTTCTCGACTTCACGACCCTGGATAAGCGCCTCCACTTCTGCCAAGAGGAGGTCCGCCTGAACCGCCGCCTGGCCCCGGACGTCTACCTGGGGGTCGTGCCGTTGGTGCAGTCGCCCAGCGGCGAGCTCACGGTGGGCGGAACGGGCTCTCCGGTGGAGTTCGCCGTCAAGATGAGGCGCCTCCCCGACGAGGCCACCTTGCGCCGCCGACTCGAGCGGGAGCAGCTGGACGGGGCCGTCATGTCGGAGTTGGGGAGGCGAATCGCCCTTTTCCATGCGACGGCGGCATCCGGCCCGCACATCGATCGCTACGGCTGTTGGGACACCGTGGCGCAAAACGCACGCGAAAACATCGAACAGTCGCGGGCCCACGTGGGCACCTGCGTACGCGCGACCGTGCTCGATCGGCTCGAGACCGTCTTGGAGGAGCGACTCGGCGCGCTCCGGCCCCTGATCGAGCGACGGGCCGCCAGCCACGTGCCCCGCGACACGCACGGGGATCTGCACCTGGATCACGTGTATCTCTTCCCGGACGAGCCGCCTCCGCGCGACCTCATCGCGATCGACTGCATCGAGTTCAACGAGCGGTTCCGGTATGCCGATCCCGTCGCGGACATGGCCTTCTTGGCCATGGATCTCTACTTCCTCGGCCGCAGAGATCTCGCCAAGCCCTACGTGGACGCGTACTTCGACGCCTCCGCCGACGCCGCCGGTCGGCCGCTCCTCCCCTTCTACGTGGCGTACCGGAGCGCGGTGCGGGCAAAGGTGAAGGGCATCGTCGCGGCCGAGCCGGAAGTCCCCGCGGAGGTCCGCCGGGAGGCGATCCAGCGGGCGCGCGGGCACTGGCTGCTCGCCCTGTCCGAGCTGGAGGATCCAGACCGGCGTCCGGGGCTGGTCCTCATCGGGGGGCTGCCGGGTTCCGGTAAGTCCACGCTGGCTGAGCGCCTCGGAGCCGAGGCTGGGTTCGAGGTCGTCTCGTCCGACCGGGTCCGCAAATCGCTCGCGGGGCTGAGCCCCGACGCCTCAGCGCGGGCCGCATTCGGGGCGGGGATCTACACCGCGGAGTGGAACCGTCGGACCTACGCGGCGTGCTTCGATCAGGCACGGGCCCTCCTCTTTCAGGGAAAGCGGGTCATCATCGACGCCTCGTTCCGGGAGGCCCGGCGGAGACGGGAGGGCTTGGAGCAAGCCCTGCGCATGGGCGTCCGCGGGGGGTTCCTGGGCTGCGTCGCCCCGCCCGACACGATCCGGAGCCGCCTCGGCAGCCGCCGTGGGGGCGCTTCCGACGCCGACTGGGCCATTTACCAAGCCGCCGCGGACGCGTGGGAGGAAGACGACCCGCCCGATCCACGGTTCCCCGGACGCGAGGTGTTCTCCGGTGGAACTCGCGAGGAGGCGTTCGCGATCGCGGTCGCGCATTTGGGCGACTTCGGGCTACGGGGCAAGCCCCACCGACGCTAGCCGTGTCCGCGAGATGGTCCGCACCAAAAGGACCCCGCCCAGCACCTTTTTGGTGCAGAGGTTTGCTCGAGCCCCAAGCTCAACCCGCAGATACGGGGGTCCCCTGGGCGGCATGCAGTTTGCTGCACATACCCTCCTGGCGTGCGCCCGTCGCGCGCACATGGTGAATCTTCAGGGGGCTTTCTGTTCGCTCGGATTCTCACGATTCTCGGGCTCGTCCTGGGCGGAGCCGCGCTCTTCAGCGGTCGAGAGTATTACGTCACGCGACTGACGGAGCGACCCTTCTCGCCGCTCCACGAGCTCTACGCGCCCACGGGCCTCATCGGCCACGGCTTCGGCATTATCGGCAGCCTCATGGTCATCGTGGGCGTCGCGCTTTATTCGGGCCGGAAACGCATCCCGTTCCTGGCGCGGGTCGGAAAGCTGCGGGGCTGGCTGCAACTCCACATCTTCCTGTGCCTCCTCGGTCCGTTCCTGATCCTGCTCCATACCACCTTCAAGTTCGGTGGCTTCGTCGCCATCAGCTTCTGGAGCATGACCCTCGTCGTCGGCAGCGGCGTCTTCGGCCGCTACGTGTACGTGTGGATCCCCAAGACCATGAACGGACGGTTTCTCGAGGCGAAGGAGGTGCGTGAGCAGCTGCACCAGCTCCTCGAGGCCGTAGCTCAGAAGACGAGCCTTTCGGCCGACCAGCTCTATGCCATCCTGCGCCCCGAGACGGCGACGGACGGCCCGCGTGGGCCTAGGCGTCAGGAGGCGACGGTAGCGTCCCGAGCCCCCCACCCCGCTCCTTCGCCCTCTCGCGGTCCCGGCCCGGCCATCACCGCATCCGAGCAGCCCCGACCCGAGTCGGGAGGCCACCCCGAGCCCCGGCGCACCGGCCTGGCCGCCTCGGTAGAGGCGCTCTTCGCCGCGCGTTCCACGGCAACCGCGGACGCGACGGCCCGGCCCGCTCGGCCCGAGCCTGCGTCCGCGAGGCTCGGAGCGGAGTCGCACGGTGCGCGAGCTCCGGCCAGGCCCGCGCCCGACCGCCGAGCCCGTCCACGTCCCGGGCCCGACCGCCGCCGCACCGCGAGGGCCCAGCTCGGCCTGGCCGGCGCGATCGCCAGCTCCATCAGGTATCGCATGGGCCGCGGCCGAGCCCGCAAGCGGTTCCAGCGAGAGCTCCGTGCAGCTGGAGTCAACGAGCCGATCCTCTCGCGGATCGTCGCCGATTTCGAAGAAGAGACGCGCATCGAGCAACAACTGCGGACGCTCCAGCCCTTCCAGCGCGCCTTCCGTTACTGGCATGCGTTCCACCTCCCGCTGGCCGCCGTCATGTTCGTCGTGCTGTTCGGCCACGTCGCTGTCGCCATCGCGTTCGGGTACACGTGGATCTTCTAGCGACCGTTCCGGAGACCTTGCAGGTCTGGCTCCTGGGCCTCGGGCTGAGCGCCGCAACCGTCGGGCCGGCGCTAGTCCTTCTGTGGCGGAAGGAACAACGCACCGACGAAGCCGAGGTGCTCGCGCTCGAGTACGGGCTGAACGAGCCTGCCACGCTTCACCCGATCGTCGACCCCGCCCTCTGCATCGGGACGGGGAGCTGCGTCGACGTCTGTCCGGAGGGGCAGGTCCTCGGCCTGCGGCACGGACAGGCGATCGCGATCGCGCCGGCCTCGTGCATCGGACACGGTCTCTGCGAGCGAGCGTGCCCGCTCGAAGCCATCCAGCTCGTGTTCGGTACGGAGAAGCGCGGCGTCGACATCCCGCGCATCAAGGAGGACTTCCAGACCAACGTGCCCGGGCTCTACATCGTGGGCGAGCTGGGGGGCATGGGGCTCATCCGTAACGCCTTCGAGCAGGGCCGCCAGTGCATCGACGGCATCGTATCGATTGGCGACCGGGTTCCGGGTGACGGCCTCGATTTGGTCATCGTCGGCTGCGGTCCGGCCGGCCTCTCCGCGTCGTTGCACGCGCGCAAGGCCGGACTCCGCTTCGTGACGCTCGACAAAGAGCCGGATCTCGGCGGGACCGTGCGTCACTACCCACGTAAGAAGCTGGTCATGACCGCGCCCGTGAAGATCCCGGGGTTCGGGAAGATCGGCGCCCGCGAGATCCGCAAAGAAGACCTGATCGAGACGTGGAACCGGATCGCGGCCGAGGCGGACCTCCCGCTCCACGCCAATCGCACCGTGCAGGCCGTCCGCCACTCCGATAAGGGGTTCGTGGTTGAAACCAGCGTCGAGTCTTTCGAGGCGCGGCGGGTCATCTTGGCGATCGGTCGGCGGGGCATTCCGCGCAAGCTCGGCGTGCCGGGCGAGGACCTTCCCAACGTCCAGTATTCGTTGGCTGAGCCGGAGTCGTTTCGGGGAGACCGGATCCTCGTCGTCGGGGGGGGCGACTCCGCCATCGAAGCCGCCGTCGCGCTGGCCGAGCAGCCGGAGAACCGCGTTCGCCTCTCCTATCGAAAGGACAAGTTCAGCCGAATCAAGCCGGGCAACCGCGAGAAGATCGACAAGGCCCTCCAGAGTGGGGCGGTCGATATACTCTGGTCGAGTCAGGTGACCCGCATCGAACCGGAACGCGTCTGGCTCTCGTCGGTCGAATGGGGCGAGAAGCCGGTGGACAACGATCAGCTGTTCGTGTTCGCCGGCGGCGAGTTACCCACCGGCTTCCTGCGTGACTGCGGCGTGGAGATCGCCACGAAGTTCGGGGCGGCCTGATGGCGCGGACGTCCGTACTCGTGGTCGCCGTCACGGTTTGTCTGGCGTTCGCGCCTCCGAGCCCGGCTACCGCCCAATTGCTGTCGCCCGGGCGGCTGGCCGCGGCGCACGCCAGCCTGGAAGGCATCCGCAACTGCACGAGCTGTCACGAGCTCGGGCAGCGCGGGGTTGCGCCGGATCGCTGCCTTGGCTGCCACGCACCTCTCGCCGACCGAATCGAGCGGAACGAGGGGTACCACGCGTCGATCGAAAGCGACCAGTGCGCCGACTGCCATCAGGAGCATCTGGGCACGGACTTCGATCTCCTCCACCTCGACCAGGAAGCGTTCTCGCACAGCGCTACGGGGTATGAATTGCTCGCGAGCCATGCCGGCGTCGACTGCCGGGACTGCCACGTCGCCGGCAACATCACCGACGGAGCGGTGGTGGCGTTCAAGGGCGAGCACGGCGCGCTCGACCGAACGTTCCTGGGGCTTTCGCCGACCTGCTCGGGATGCCATCAGGACGAAAACCCGCACGGCGACCAGTTCGGCACGGCCGCGTGCGTCGACTGCCACGACGAGGGGGACTGGAACACGCCGCCGAACTTCGATCACGCCGCCACGGCCTATCCGCTCGACGGGGAGCACCTCGGCGTGAGCTGCGCGGGCTGCCACGGATCCGACCCCGCAACCGCGGTCTACCGCCCGGTCGCGTTCGGCTCGTGCAAAGACTGCCACGAAGACCCGCATGACGGGGCCATGAACGATGCGTGCGCGTCGTGCCACCGAACCGCGGGGTGGCTCACCGTGTCGACGGCCAACGTCGAGCGCCGATTCGACCATGCCACGACGCGGTTTCCGCTGGCCGGAGCGCACGCAACGGCGAGCTGCCAGGCATGCCATCGTCGGGGGCGCGCGCCGAACACCGCGCTCATCCGCATGGGCTATCAGCCGGGCACGCAGAACTCGACATATCCGCGGCCGCGCTTCCAGGGATGCCGGTCGTGCCACGTGGATCAGCACCTGGACGGCGCGGGCGGTGTGCGCTGGTCGGACTGCGCGTCGTGTCATTCCGAGACCCGGTTCGCCCCGTCGCCGTTCTCGCTGGCGCGACACGCGGAGACCGTCTTCCCGCTCACGGGCGCGCACGTCGTCACCCCGTGTTCGGCGTGCCATCAGAACCCCGGCCAGGGACACACGACCTTCGCGCTCGCCCTTCCCGGCCAGGCGTGCGTAGACTGTCACGAGGCCGACGACCCGCACGAAGGTCTTTTCGAAGGAAGGCCCTGCTCTGAGTGCCATGTGACCGACGCGTTCGAGCTGGCGTTGTTCGATCACGGCCTCGTGACGCAGGGCCCCGACGCCCGGGCATGCGCCTCGTGCCACGCGGACGACGATCCCCACGCCGGGCAATTCGGCGGCCAGGACTGCGCGTCGTGTCACGCCACCGAAGCCTTCCTGATCCCGAACTTCGACCACGCGACGACGCGCTTCCTGCTCGACGGCGCGCACGCAAACGCCGCATGTGCTTCGTGCCACGTCACCGAAGGCGGAGGTGTCGTGAGGTACAAGCCGCTCGGAACCGAATGCGTCGACTGCCACGGCGAGGTGACCGTCGAGCCCCACTTTGGGAAGGCAGCCGAATGACCATGAGAATCCGAATTGAGGTGACGACGCTGTTCCTTCTCATGACCACGCTGGCCCGCGCCACGTCGGGTCAGCAACCGGCAGCGAACCCGCACGGGAGCCTTCCCGACGGGCTGAGCTGCGCTTCCTGCCACACCGCAGAAGCGTGGACCCCTCTGCGCGCGGACCTCGCATTCGATCACGGGCGCACGGGGTTCCCGCTCGACGGGCGGCACCGCGACGTCTCCTGCACGACGTGCCACCTCGATCTGAACTTCGGCGACGCGACCGCGGACGTGGACGACTGCGCGTCGTGCCACCTCGACGTGCACCAGGGCACGCCCACGCGGACCTGTTCCGCATGCCACACGACCGAATCGTTCAACGAGTTCCCGCTCGGGATCGTGCATCCGGCCGATTTCCCGCTGGAGGGCGCGCACCTGCAGATCACCTGCGAAAGCTGTCACACGGACGACCTCGGCGGGGCCTTCGCGCCTCCTGATCGCGAGTGTGCCAGCTGCCATATGGGCGACTACGCCGCATCACAGCTCGTGGACCATCAGAGCCTGGGGTTTTCGACGGATTGCACGGAGTGTCACTCATCGCTCGACTTCAGAGACGTCGCGTTCGACCACTTCACGATCTCGGGAGGATTCGAGCTCATCGGGCAGCATGCGGGAATCGAGTGCACGTCGTGCCACAGCCTGCCCGACGGTGGTATTCCCGAGATGCCGTCGGGATCCGAAGATTGCGTCGCCTGCCACTTGGACGACTACGAGGGTGAACACCGAGGTTCGGGCTTCCCCACCGACTGCCTTGCGTGCCACACGGCCAACACCTGGGACGGGGCGGACTTCGACCACCTGCTCACGACGGGCTTCGCGCTGATCCCCAACCATGACCAGCTCGAGTGCTTCGCCTGCCACGTCGGTTCCACGTCCCAGACCCTCTGGAGTCCGTCCGGACCGCAGGACTGCTACGCGTGCCACATGACCGACTATGAGCGGGAACACTCCGGCACGGGCTTCCCGACGGACTGCACGGATTGCCATCAGCTCACGACCTGGAGCGGAGCCACATTCGACCACTCCTTCCCGATCTTCTCGGGCCCGCATGCGCAGGGTCAAGCTTGGAACGACTGCTCCGAGTGCCACACCGTGCCCGGCGACTTCCAGCTCTTCTCGTGCTTCGCGTGCCACGGGCAGACGCAGATGGACGCCGAGCACCGGGAGGTCAGCGGGTACACCTACGACTCGCCGTCCTGCCTGTCGTGCCACCCGAATGGGCGCTCATAGATGATTCCCAGGTCTTCTCCTGCTTCGGCTGCCACGGACATGACCGCTCAGCCATGTGCTCTCGCCCGCCGCCTCGGCTGCCGGGCCGCCACGACTTCTCTGCTCTTCGCGCTTCTGGCAGGGGGCGCGTCCGCCCAGGAGCGCCATCGTGTGGCGGCGACCGTGGACTACGTAGGCGTCGAGGGCGTGTACCTGTCGGTCGGCACCGACGACGGCGCCCAGGCCGGAGACACCATCACGGTCTACCGGTCGGAAGGGGACCAGGAGCCGCTCGGCCGCGTCGTGCTGACGGCCGCCTCTCGCAGGCGTTCCGTGGCGGCTATCGTCGAGCCGGCGTTCGCGATCACTGCCGGTACGCTGATCTACATGGACGTCCGAACGGCCTTCCCTTCGGACGAGGCGCCCGCCCCGCAACCGGCCGGGGCCGCCCCGCCGAGCGGCGGACAGGCCGCAGCAGCGAGCCGGGCCCTCCGTGCAGCGGGTGGCCCCCGCGTCACCGGTCGCATCTCTCTGGACGTCGACGCGCGCGAAACGCGCACCTCGTGGCAGGGGGACCTGTTCGGGACGACCACCCGGCGGTTCGCCACGCCGACCTCGAGCCTCTCCCTCACGATCGCCGACCTCCCGGGCGGATTCCGACTGGAGACCAACCTCCGCGGGTCGTATCGCTACCGCGATTTCTCCAGCTTCCAGCCGACGACTTCGGTGCGGATCTACAGCCTGGCCGCGGTGAAGGCCTTCGAGGCCGTGCCCTTGGAGATGCGCCTGGGCCGGTTCTACAACCCCTACGAGAGCTACAGCGCCTACTGGGATGGAGCCATGATGCGCCTCGGCGGTCGATCGGGACCCGGCATCGGCGCGGCGGTGGGCTACGAGCCGGACCGGTCCGACGAGGGCTTCTCCCGCGACGTGCTCAAGCTCTCCGGCTTCGCCGACTATGCCGCCCGAGGACGCACCTGGAGCTATGACACGGACGTGTCCCTTCACAGCGTTCGTCCGACGGATGCCGAGGGGGTCGACCGAACGTTCGTTGGCTGGAGCCAGTACCTCTCCGTGGGACGCGCTTCGCTCAGCCAGCGCATTCGCGCTGACCGCGACGCCGACGCCGGCTCTTGGTCACTCAGCCAGATTCGGGTGCGCGGTGGCGTCTCGGTCGCGGGCCCCCTGCGGCTGACCGCCGGATATGGCCGTATCCGGTTGGGGGCGCTGCGCGGCCTACCGGGCATCCCGAGCCCCGTGCGCGAAGAACTCACCGGCGGCCTCGGCGTGGTGGGGCCCAATGGCGCGTTCTCGGTGGACGTCGGCTCGACTAGATGGGACGACGCCGCGCGTGGTCTCGCCGTGACTGCCTCGGCGAGCGGACGAGTGGGCGGCGCGCTGCTTTCTGCGTCGGGCCGCCGTTGGGCGCGGGCTGGCGTCACGTCGCTGAGCGCCGCCCCCGGAGTCTCGTTCGGCGTGGGCTGGCTCGAAACACGACTCGGCTACCAGTTCTACCAGACCAAGGGCACCACCACGCTTCGGTCGCACGCCGGAGACCTTTCGTTCACCACGCGCCTGGGCGAAAGGCTCTCCCTGACGCTACGGGGACAGCAGCAGTGGGGCACCAATTTCGGCGGAACCCGTCTCAACTTCAGAGTCTGGAGAAGCTTCTAGGGGATCTCGACAGGCAGCGACAAGGTGAACGTGCTGCCATCTCCGGGCGAGCTCTCCACACGGATCGCCCCGCCGAGCGCCTCGGCGTGCAATCGCGCCAGCGCGAGACCCATCCCGAGCCCCCCTCGAGGGCGTTGGCCCGAGCCGTCATGCCCTGTCAGAGGGGCGAAGATGTCACCGAGGCGATCGGGGGTGATCCCGATCCCGGTGTCCCGGACCCCGATGGCCAGCCGCGCAGCCGCTCCAGGCGCCGTGGACACCGTCACGCCGACCTCGATCTCACCGCGGTCGGTGAAGCGGAGCGCGTTCGAGACGAGCTCGCTCAGCACCGCGCGGACCCGCTCGCTGTCGGCGACGAGGACGTCGGGGACGTGCTCGTCGACCTCGAGTCGGAGGGCCACCGCCGACGTCCGGTGCGCCTCGAAAGCGCGTTCGACGTCACCGAGGAGTTCGGCCGGGTCGAAGGCCGTTCGCACCGTAGGACCGAGGGTCGATTCGAGGTCGACATAGCGGAGCAGGCCGTCCACCAACTCGAGGAGCGCGGTGCCCGATCGGATGACGGTCTCGACGTAGGAGCGCTGCTCGTCGTCGAGTCGATCGTCGTCCAGCAGCTCCGCGAAGCCGAGGACTCCACTCAGCGGGGTTCGCAACTCGTGCGACACGTTCGCGAGGAGCCTGTCCTTGGCCTCGTTGGCCCGAACGGCCGTGGCCTCGGCCGATTCGAGCTCGCGTCGCAGGAGAGCCTCGTCCTGGAGCCTGAAGCGGAGATCGATCTCGGTGTTCAGCGACTCGGCCAGGAGCGATAGGCTCGAAAGCTCGTCGTCGGTCCAATCGCGTGGTCGCACGTCCACCGTGCACAGCGAGCCGAGCACGAGGCCGTCCCCCGTCAAGATGGGCATGCCCACGTAAGCGATCACACCTAGCTCCTCCACGGCGAGGTTGTCGCAGACCAGCGGATGCTCTCGAGCGTCCCGCACGATGAGGGGCTCCGCGCGCTCGACGACGTGTCGGCAGAACGAATGAGAGAGCGGCGTCTCACGCTCGCTCATCCACGGTTCCGGGATCGTCCCGAAGCAGCTCTTGAAGAACTGGCGGTGCTCGTCGACGAAGCTCACGAGCGCCACGGGAGTCCTGAGGAGGCGGGCAGCGAGCGTGGTCACGTTGTCGAACGCCGGCTCCGCAGGGCTGTCGAGGACGTCCAGACTCTGGAGCCGCTCGAGGCGCTCGAGGTCCGCGACGGGCCGGGGACGAGCTATGGGCAAGGCGCGGCCCCGACGGAGAAGTGACGATCGAGTAGCTCGCGGAGGGCTCGTCGGTTCACGGGCTTCGGCAGATAGTCGTCACAGCCGGCTTCCAAGCACTTGTCCCGGTCGCCCGTCATGGCATACGCAGTGAGTGCGACGATCAGCCCGTCGAACCCCCTCGCCCTGAGCGCCTGTGTAGCAGCGTACCCGTCCATGACCGGCATCTGGATGTCCATGAGCACCAGATCGTAGCGGGTTCCAACACCCTCGAATGGGTGGATCTTCGCGAACGCCTCCGCTCCGTTCGCCGCCGTCTCGACCCTGACCCCGATGTCTTCCAGGAAGCGCACCATGAGTCCACGGAGGTCGTCCGTGTCCTCCACGACGAGCACGTCGAGGTCCTCGAACCGTCTGCTCACGGCGCCTCGCGGTCGAACCGGCATCACGCTGGAAGGGTCCGTCCCCGGAGCCCCGAGCTTCGGCTCTGTGGTACGCAGCGGGAGCTCCAACCGGAACCGGCTGCCCTGGCCCGGAGTGCTTGCCACGGAGAGTCGCCCGCCCAGGAGCGCCGCGAGGCGACCGGAGATCGCCAGACCGAGGCCCGTGCCCCCGAACCGCCGCGTGACGTGCTGATCGGCCTGTCGGAACGGCTCGAACACGGAGTCAAGCCGATCGTGAGGAATACCGATGCCCGTATCGTGGACGACGAACGCGACCGTCTGGGCGTCGCCGTCGACTTGGACCTCGAGCCGGATGGAGCCCGCAGTGGTGAACTTGACCGCGTTCGAGAGCAGGTTCGACAGGATCTGGCGGAGACGCAGCGCGTCCGAAACGAAGTCCCCACCTTTCCAGCCCCCGCCCGACCAGCTCGCCGACACCTCGAGGCCCTTTGCGCGGGCTGGACCCGAGAACACGGCCACGACATCGTCCACGACCTCGCAGAGCTCGAACGGCTCCGCGCAGACTTCCAAACGCCCGCTCTCGATCTTGGAGAAGTCGAGTATGTCATCGATGAGCCCGAGAAGGTGCTTCCCATTCCTCTCGACCCGTCCAGCGTAGTCTTTACGCTCCTCCGCGGAGACAGACCCTTCTCCCAGGACCTCCGCGAATCCGAGGACCGCGCTGAGCGGGGTCCGAATCTCGTGACTCATGTTGGCCAGAAACGAGCTCTTGAGTCGACTCGCCGCCTCCGCCGCATCGCGCGCAGCCCGAAGGCGATCCTCCAAGACCTTGTGCTTGCTCAGGTCGTGTAGCGAGCCGATCACGTCCGAATCGAGACTCCGCTGGAGGGAGCATTCCACATCCAGCGGTGTGCCGCACGACCGCACGACACGGAACTCGACGGTGACGCGATCTCCGTCCGCCGAACCGTCCAGCCGCTTGAAGGCGGCCCGAACACGGTCCGCGTCGCGCGGGTCGACGAAGGTGAGAAGGTCTCGACCGATCGAGTGAGAACGTTCGCTGCCGAGCGCGCTGCACCAAGCGGCGTTCACGAACGAGAGCCTGCGGTCCCCGTCGAGCTGGAAGACGGGCTCCTTCAGATGCTCGATGAGAATGCGGTACCGCCGCTCGGCGGCCGCAGTCTCCTCGAGCAGCCGATAGTGGATCTGCGCCTGGACCTCGGCTGCCGACCCGTCGGGGAGCCCTCTGCTCATCCGGGGGTCAGCGCGGCCTTCGAGCCCGCGAGCTCCTCGAGCAGCTCCACGGATGTCATCACGGTCGCGTACAGCGGAAACACCTCGCGGCAGTAGAAGTCCTGTTCGAACCGCGTACGCCCCGCCGTGCAGTCCGACAGGACATGGACCGTGAAGCCTTTGTCGTGAGCCGAGCGCGCCGTCGAGTCGACGCAGATGGACGTGACGACGCCGGCGATCACGACGTCCGTGACGCCGCGTGCGCGGAGCTCGTGCTCGAGGGCCGTGTTGGAGAACGCGTTCAGTCCGCGCTTTCCGGGCACCTCGAGAATCCGAGAGCCCCGTTCGGCGAGGTCAGTGATGGTCGCGCCGCCCTCCGTGCCTCGCTTGAACGCTCCCGCACTCTTGACGAGCGCGAGGATGCCGACCGGGTCGACCAGCTCCCGGTAATCGCTCGTGAATGCGATCGGGGTGGAGACGATCATCGTGGGCAGATCATGCAACCCATCGAGCAGCATGCTGGTCCTCTCGCGCACCCCGTCGACGCCGTGTCCGTCCTCGAGGGCGGAGCGCAGCACGCCATCGGGTGCGAAGTAGTCGTTTTGGTAGCCGATGAGGAGGACGGCCGTGGTCTCCGGCGACATCGAGGCTCCTTTTTCTT
>JAOTVL010000177.1 GCA_029863525.1 Gemmatimonadota bacterium | reverse complement strand
GCTCGCGCCATCGGGCGAGGCGCCGGCGTGGACGAGGCGATGCCGTCCCCATCGTACAATCTGCTCTTCCGTTATTCCACACCGACCGATGTCGAAGTCGTCCACGTCGACCTCTACCGGATCGAGTCCACCGACGAGCTCTGGGAACTCGGATGGTCCGAGCTCGGAACGCACAGCGACATCGTTGTCATCGAGTGGCCGGAACGCGCCGGCGAGTTCCTGCCGCCGGACCGCTGGCACATCGACCTGTCCATCCCCGACGAGCACGGTACGCTGCGCGACGTCGAGGTGCACCGAGTCGGTGACCCCCCGGAACTCGCGGCCTTTCCCCTCTCCGTGTCGGCGACGAGCTGAATGTGTCGGTAGGCGTGCGGGATGGGTGACGATGCTCCTCGCGCCAGCGGGGTCTCGCCGCGAGGCCCCTTGCTCGCGCTCGACACCTCGAATCCGATCGGATCCGTCGCGATCGCGGAGGCAGGCGTCGTCGTCGCGAGAGCAGTCCTCACCCGTCAAGCGGCGCACGCATCCGGCCTGATCCCTGCCATCGACGAGGTCCTCACGGCTGCGGGACTGACCCGTGATCGCCTCGTGGGGCTGGTCGTCGGTGAGGGGCCGGGATCGTTCACCGGTGTTCGCGTCGCGGCTGCCACGGCCAAGGGCTTGAGCACGGCGCTCGGTCGACCGTTGTGGGCGATCTCGAGTCTGGCTGCTGCCGCCATGGTCGGCGCGCGCGCGACCATCCGGTATGCGCTTTTCGACGCACGGGCCGAGCGTGTGTACGGCGCCTGCTATGGCGTCGGATCGTTCAGGGTCGAGACCCTCGTCGAGCCGCACGGCGCGGAGCTGAGAGATCTTCTCGACGACGACGTCCCGGGGGGCGCGGTGTTCTGTGGGAACGCGGCCGAGCGGCATCGCGCGTTGATCGAGGGCGCCGGGTTCGAAGTGGCGCGTCGGGAGGACGAGACCTCTCTCGCCGACGGCTTGGTCGAGTACATGGCGCGCTGCCCCGGCCACGCGCCGGTCGAAGACGTCGGCTCCTGGGAACCGGAGTACGTCCGGGTCTCGAGCGCGGAACGGCTATGGAAGACGTGAGCCTCCCGACGGGGATCGCGGTCCGCTCGCTTCGAAAGGAGGACATCGACGCGGTGGTGGAGATCGAGTCCGAGGCGTTCAGCTCGCCATGGCAAGCCTCGACCTTCGAGGGCCTGCTCGATCGACCTGGGGTCGAACTGATCGTGATGACCGAGGGCGCCCGAGGCGTGATCGGATACGCCGTCCTCTGGTGCATCTTGGACCAGGGTGAGTTGGCGAATCTGGCGCTTACCACGAGTCGCCGGGGCGCGGGGCTGGGAGCACACCTGCTGCGCCACGTTCTCGAGGTCGCGCGGAAGCGGGGAGTGGAGAAGCTCTTCCTCGAAGTCCGGGCCTCCAACGAGCGCGCGATCGAGCTGTATCACGGGTTCGGCTTCACGGACGTGGGGCTGCGTCGGAACTACTATGAGCGACCGACCGAGGACGCGCGGGTGATGCTCGCGACGTTGAGGTAGCCGAGCCCGGCGCGTCCCGCGATCCCATCGCCGTGCCCGTCTCCTTCGCCGACTCTGGGGGATGAACTCGTCGCCCCACGGACCCCCCGCGAGGACGGATCGGCCTCGGGAACGCCTTCGACGACTCGGGGCACGGAGCCTCGCCCTCGATGAGCTGGTTACGCTCCTCATTGGGAGCGGAACCCGTCGCGGATCTGCGTCGGAGGTCGCGAGACGCGTTCGCGGCTCGTTCGGCTCGCTCGACCGTCTGGCCGCGGCCGACGTCGCGGCAATGGAGCGCGTCGACGGCGTCGGGGAGGCGACGGCCGCTCGACTGGCAGCCGCGTTCGAGCTGGGGCGTCGCGCGGCGTCGGCCGAGGCGCCGGAGGATCAGCCGATCCGTGGGCCCATGGACGTCTTCCGTCGAATGGGACCCCGACTGCGGGACGCCTCGCAGGAGGAGTTTCACGCCCTGCTGCTCAACACGCGCCACCGGGTGATCCGGGAAGTCCTGGTCACCCGCGGCATCCTCGATGCTTCCCTCATCCACCCGAGAGAGGTCTTCCGCACGGCCGTGAGCGAGGGCGCGGCGAACCTCGTCTTGGTTCACAATCACCCGTCCGGCGACCCGACACCGTCGAGTGAAGACCGCGCGGTCACACGCCAACTGGCGGCCGCCGGGCGTGCTCTGGGCATTCCCGTCCTCGACCACGTCGTGATCGGGCGGGGCCGGTACGTAAGTCTGGCCTCCGACCTCGAGCCGGGGTGATATCCGCCCCTGGCGAAGCCCCGGCCGTCCCCCGGTTCCGGGCACTCGGCCCCTCCGACGTAAACATATGAAGTCTATTTGAAAAAATGCGTTGACCTGCCGGCGAAAGGGTGGGTATCTTCGGTGAGCGTTCACCGGGCGAAAAGCCCTGTCCTACTTGCCGAAGGAGCCCAGATGGTTCGCTCGGCCGCGGCCCTGGTCGCTATCCTGATTCTCCCGAGTTTTGCCCTGAGCCAAGAGCCGCAGGGCACGCACACGGTCGTCCGTTATGACACCCTGTGGGATTTGGCTCAACGCTACTACTCGAACCCGTTCGAGTGGCGCGTGATCTGGAACGCCAACCGCGACGTGGTGGAAGATCCGAACTGGATCTACCCGGCGGAAGTCTTGGTCATCCCTGGTCTTCCTGGGAATGCGGCTCAGCCGTCGCAACCCGCGGAGCCCCCGCGGCAGCCGGCGAACGAGCCGGTGACCCCGACCACCGTTCCGCCGAATCTGGTGCCGTTCGGACTCCGCCAGCCGCGCCCCGTGTCTGAGGGCTCGCGCACGGTCTTCTACCAGCAGGATCAGGTCGAGCGCGCCATCTTCGAGGCCTCGATGGCCCGCGAGTACGTGGCGGTATCTCCCGACGTGGCCCATGCGGCGCCGTGGCTCATCGGCTTGGACGCGGAGCCGCAGCGCGACGGTGTCGTTGTTGGCTTCGCGGGCCGAGGCGCGCGAGGCTCGTCCATGCGGATGTTCGACGAGATCCGGATCACGATGCCGAGCCCGGCTCGGGTCGGAGCGCAACTCCAGCTCTACCGGCGCTCCCGCACCATCCCGACGGTCGGTGAGGTCGTGAGTCCCACGGGTGTCGCGACGGTCAGAGTGATCGGCAACGGGGAGGTGGTTGCCACGATCGAGAAGGTTTATGGTCGAATCCTCCCGGGAGACCTTGCCCGAGGCCTACCCGGCTACAGCCCCACCGCCGGCGACTACGCCGAACCGGTCGCGGGTGGGTCGGAAGCTATGATCATGGGCTTCGCGGGACCCCAGGTCATCACCGACATCGGTCATGTCGCCTTCCTCGATCTGGGGAGTGACGACGGAATCGCGATCGGTGACGAATTCGTCCTCTACGGGGACGCGGTGCCGACCGACGAGGACGGCGCGCTCCAGGTGATCTCGACCACGGCCACGACGTCCGCGGCGCGTGTCCTGTCGATGTCCGACAACGTATGGGAGCAGGGGATCGTCGTTCGGCTCGCGAGGAAGATGCGCTGATGACCCTGGCGAGGACTCTACCTCTCCTCGCCGGCTTGCTTTCTTCAGAGTCCCCGGCGGTCTCGACCGCCGGGGACTCTTCTCGTTCCTGAACGATCGCCGAGCCGATCTCTCGACGATCGCAGCGGGTGGACCACGCAACAAAGGCCGGTTCTTTCCTATGAAGCAGTCGAATCGAAAAGTGCTCGTCACCGGCGGCGCCGGGTTCATCGGAAGCCATGTCGCCGATGCGTATCTGGGGGCCGGGCATTCCGTCTGGATCGTGGACGACCTCTCGTCGGGCCGACGAACGAACGTGCCGGACGGCGCCGAGCTCGTCGAAATGGATGTGCGGGATCCGGATCTCCGGGACCTCTTTCGTGAGGTTCGGTTCGATCTCGTGAACCACCACGCAGCACAGATCGATGTGCGCGTCTCGGTGGCCGATCCCGCGAAGGACGCGAGCATCAACCTCATGGGTCTGCTCAACATCACGGAGGCCGCAGTGGAGGTCGGAACACAGCGGGTCGTGTTCGTGAGCAGTGGCGGCGTCGTGTACGGCGAACCCGAAGAAATCCCCACGCCTGAGCATGCCCCGAAACTCCCTCTGTCGCCCTATGGCGTGACCAAGCTCGGCGGAGAGTACTATCTGAACTATTACCGCCAGGTGAGGGGGCTGGAGTACGTCGCTCTTCGGTACTCCAACGTCTTCGGGCCGCGGCAGGATCCGCATGGTGAGGCGGGTGTAGTAGCCATCTTCTGTACCCGCCTGTTGAGCGGAGAGCCGCTCACCATCTTCGGAGACGGCGAGCAAACGCGGGATTACGTGTACGTGAAGGACGTGGTGGCAGCCAACATGCTGGCATCCGAGACCGATCCGGTTGACCTGGAGGGGCTCGACGCTCAGGCGTTCAACGTCGGCACAGGGGTCGGCACGAGCGTTCTTCGGCTTGCCGACGTGCTCGAGGGGATTTCGGGGGTGAGCCTCCCACGTCGGCACGAGGCCGCGCGACCCGGCGAATTGCGACATAGCACGCTCGACGCCTCCCGCATTCGCGCGCAGGGCTGGGCCCCGGACTTCTCGCTGGAAGACGGGCTGCGTGAGACCTACGACTTCATCGCGGCCCAAAGGGCCGGGACGGCCACATGAGCCTGGGCTATCTACTGCTTCAGTCACGGCCGCCCACGAACATCGTCGAGATGGTCGTCGGGGGAACGCTCCCGACTCGAGTGGTTCTGATCATCCTCGCGGCATTCTCGCTCGCGTCGTGGTGGCTGATCTTCAGCAAGGCTCGGCAGTTTCGTTCGGTGCGACGTCAGGGCGACGAGTTTCTCGAGCGCATGGAGCGAGCGCAGAGGCTCGAAGACGCGTACAAGTCGATCCTGGCCCTCCCTGATTCCCCGTACGGACGAGTATTCCGCCAAGGGGTGAACTTCTTCAGCGAGCTTCGACCCGGTGCGCTCCGAGAAGGTGCGACGCCGACGCCGGGACTGTCGCTGACGCAGCTCGAGGCGCTTCGGCTCGTGCTGGAGAAGGAGGAGGCGGAGGAACGGGAAGAGCTCGCGCGCGGCCTGACCTGGCTTGCCGTGATCGGGTCGGTCTCCCCGCTCCTCGGGCTGATGGGGACCGTCATCGGGGTCATGAACGCCTTCCTCGGGATCACCTCTTCCGGCTCCAGCAACATCATGGCCGTGGCGCCGGGGGTCGCGGAGGCGCTCGTCACGACGGTCGCGGGGCTCGCGGTCGCGATTCCAGCGGTGATCGCGTACAACCACTTCGTGGGTAAGCTCAACCTGGTCAGCGGTGAATTGGAAGGATTCTCCAG
>JAOTVL010000176.1 GCA_029863525.1 Gemmatimonadota bacterium | reverse complement strand
CTCGAACGCGAGCGTGCCGCCTGTGGTTGGGATATCGGTGGTGTGCACGTTGTCCTTCAGCGCGATCGGGATCCCGTGGAGGGGGCCGCGCACGTTGCCCTCGGCTCGTTCGCGGTCGAGTCGATCTGCCTCGGCGAGCGCGTTCTCGTTCACCGAGATCACGGCGTTGACGCGCTCCTCGTAGAGTGCGATCCGGAGCAGGTGAGCCTCGACGAGCTCACGCGACGTGAGCCGGCCTTCTTCCATGGCGCGCTGCATCTCGGGAATCGTCGCTTCCACGACGTCGAACGGCTCGGAGGGGCCATCCGCGCAGGCCACCAGCGCAAGCAGGCAGAAAGCGAGCATCGGAAAGCGAAAGGCGTTGTGCGGCTTCACGGTCATCTCCGTCAGAGGCGTAGCTGCGACCGAGCTGAGATCGCTCGGCGGCTCTCAAGATGGGGGTGGCCAGCCGCGGTGGCCACGGAGTGCTCGCGGACCCCATCTTCCTCTGGACATTGGTCGCGATTGAACGCGGAATCACGAGGCGGGAGCGTGCGCTCATGAAACTCGCTCGGTACCTGGCGCTGGCGATCGCGATCGAGGGGCTGACCATCGGAGTGCTCGTAGGGATTGTCGCCGTATTCGGTCCCACGGATCCGGAGTCCTCGGCTTTGTTCGCCCAGCGCCTCGGGTACTGGGTAGGGCCCCTGGCCGGCTTTGGACTGTGTCTCGCTGGTGGCTGGTTCGTCGCCCAGCGGGTCGACCGACGTCACGTCGTGCACGGGCTCGCGCTGGGCGTCCTGGTCGCCGCGATCGACACGGCGCTGCTGGTGGGCGGTGGCGCGCCCTTCGAGCCAGTCTTCGTGGTCTCCAACCTGGGTCGGATGGTTGCCGGCTCGGCGGGGGGTTGGCTGGCCGGTCGAAGCTCGTAGCCGATGCACGTCAGCGCCGACGACAGATCGTCGGCGTCGAGTCTCTCTCGGTAAACATTTGTATTTTTTCCTTGCCCCGAGTCGGTGCTCGGACGAATTCTCCTGAAGGACCGGAAGAGATCAGACGTCAACGGGGGGAGGCGACGAGCCGTGCTGGGAAAGAATGCGAAGGATCGACAGGTGGCCTTGTCCACGTCATCGACCGAAGACCCGGGCGACGCGAGCGTGTCCGTGGTCGGAGGAGGGATGACCGTTCAGGGGAGCTGCGAGACCTCGGGCCCTCTCCGTGTCGTCGGGACGGTCGAGGGAGCCGTCCGCGCGTGTAGCCTCGAAGTCACCGAGAGGGGGACCATCGAAGGCGATGCCCTCGCCCACAAGTCGGCTCGTGACGGACATGCGTTCGTGATCGCCGGCCGCGTCAGCGGACGAGTGAGGGCCAGCGTCGTGGAGGTGCTGCCTTCCGGGGTGGTCCTCGGTGGGATCGAGGCCGATGAGGCCGTGATCCACGGTCAGGTCGAGGGTGGTGTCTCCGTGCGGCGCCGTCTGGCCGTGGCCGAGACGGCCGTGATCAACGGCGACATCCGCACTCAACGATTCGTCATGGAAGACGGCGGCAGGGTGAACGGCACCGTCGTCATGGGCTCCCGAGTGGGCGTCGAGGCGAACGAGTCGAAGCCGGCGGCGGCCTGAGCGGCGGACGGGCCGCCAGACTCTGAACGGCCTTCGCCCGGCCCAAGAGGTCAGCCTCCGCCGGCGACGTTCTTGAGCTGCACGACGATCACCTCGACCGGCTCGGTGCCTTCGTTCACGTCGCCGTGCATCTCGCCGGGCGGGTCCGCTTCGAGCCAATAGGCGCTCCCGGTCTCCCACGTCATGTCGTGGCTCTCACCGGTATCGCTGGTCACGGTGAGCGTCCCGCCCTTCAGAGCGATGATCGCTCGCGGGTTGTCGTGCCGATGCATGGTGAGCGGTTGGTGCGGCATGATGATGCTCTTCCACACCTCAACGTGCTCGTTCTCGAACTGCGGGACGCGTTGGGTGACCTGCGGATCTTCGGCAGCCGCTCCGTCACTCGGGACTCCGTCCGCCGCTGGCGCGCACGAGGTGGCGAGCAGCAGGCCGCCGAGGGATACGAGCGATTTCGTGAACCGTGCCATTCGGACCTCTCTCCTCTGGGTTGGAAGCGCGCGAAGGCTCCTCATGAGATCGGCCTCGAACGCTTCTTCAGCACGAACAGCCCCTCCTGCATGCTCGTTACGATGATCGAGCCGCTGTCGAAGAACGGGTAGGTGCTCCACGCGCCAGCGAAGCCCGGTCCGGTCTGGTATGGCGACGTGTCGAAGTAGCCGACCTCCCGCGGGTTCAGCGGGTCGGAGGTGTCGAGAATGTGGAGCCCATAACGGTAGTTCGCCTGATAGGTGAAGTCGCCTTTCACATACAGGTTGTGCGCGCTGGCCGGCATGGAGCCCATGAACTCCTTGGCCAGTACGGGATCCTCCAGATCCGAAAGGTCCCAGATCAACGTCCGCGTGGTTCCGACGTTGCCCGCGATGACGTCGCTCTCGTCGTCCATGATGAAATAGGCGTGGTCTTCGGTGACCCACCCTTGATGCATGTACGCGGGGTTCGGATGCGACGCCGTGGAGAGCTGGACCGGGGCGCTCTTGTCGGTCACGTCCGAGATCTGGAACGTGTTGCCCGCCATGCGTAGGCAGATTTCCCGACCCTGGTAGCTCTCGTCGGGCCCATCATAGATGACGCACTGCGCATCGTGGGTGCTACCCGGCTCGGAGCACCCGACGAAGGTCGGGCTCGTGGGCTCGCTGATGTCGACCATGTGCATGCCCGCGCATCCGCGGCTGGTCAGATACGCGAAGCCGGTCTCCTCGTTGATGATGACGTTGTGGCTGCTCTCGACGACGTTGAGCCCGTCGCCGCGGTAAAGGACGTCGGGTTCGAAGAGGACCGGCGGATCGGTGACGTCGCGAAGCCGCGTCAGATCGAAGACCTGCATGCCGTGTGCGCCGGCGCCGTCGGCGACGATGAACGCGTGGTTCTCGTACGTCTTGATGTCGCGCCACAGTTGCGACCGAGGCGTGTTCGGCGTCTTGGGCAGGTCTCCCACCAAGACGGGGTTGGCGGGATCCGTGATGTCGACGAATGACGTTCCATCGTTGCGACCGACAAGCGCGTACTCCTTGCCGGTCGCGGGGTCCGTCCACCCCCAGTTGTCGTTGGCCCGTATGCCGCGCGCCTTGCCGGGCGCTCGCAGCAGGGAAATCGGTACGTAGGCGTAGAGCTCGATGTCGTTGCAGTCGAAGAGCTCGACCGCCCCGTCGGTGCATCGGCGCTCTTCTCCGAGCACCGCACCGAGGGCGTCGGGCGCGCTCACCAGACGCCCACTCTCGCGCCACTGTCCCTCAGCTTGTCGCTCGTAGACGAAGACGCCACCCGCCTGGTGGTCGAGCCCGGACGCCGTGACCGCAGCTATGCCCCCCGACGCGACGACCCTGTGGCCGAACGAGTCCTCGGTATTCGTCTCCTCTTCCGTGAAGCGGAAGTCCTCCCGGGGCTCGAGCGAGCCAGCGGAAAAGACGTACGCTCCCCCCGTCTCCAGGCCGCGCACGACCGGCGCACCGACCCAGAGATCGTCCCCGTCGAAGCCCACCGCGGCCCCGAACACGTCGCCCTCCTGACCCTGAGGTGGGTCGATCCGTGAGCCGCTCGCCGACCAACCACCGGAGCCGGCGTCGACGGAAAACAGATACGCGGCCCCGATCCCCGACGCGGTCCCGGGCGCACCGACGACCGCCCGACCCTCTTCGATGGCGATCGAGGCACCGAACGCGCCGTCGGGGTGGTCGGTCGCGTTCAACTCGGACGCCATTTGCCAGCGTCCGGCCGTCAGCCGGTAGGCGAAGGTCCGGCCGGCGCCCACCACCGCTTCCTCTGCGTCGCCCTCTGGGGAGTTGGCCTCGGGCGCTCCGATGAGCAGGTGGTCGCCCGAGACCGCGATCGCGGCGCCGAACGCGTCGGCCGGAGTGCCGGTCGGGGACTCGATGCGTTGACGCTCGATCCAATCGCCCGACGCCGTGCGTTCGTATGCGAAGACGGAGCCCGAGGCCGGTGGTGGGGCGTTTTCGTCTCCACCTCGGCGCCTCGGGCGGAGCCGACTCACGTCGCTCACGCTCCGTGGCTCACCGATGAACAGCCAAGCGCCGGACGCCGCCAGACTGATCCCGAAATCGGTACCGCAGTACCCGTAGGCGTTGCACCCAGGATCGAGCCCCTCCCTCCCGTCGTCGGCGAGGGTACTCGCGTACCGCCAGGACGAGCCCGCCCGCTCGAAGACGTGGACCGCTCCGCCGCGCTGGGCCACGAACAGCGCGTCGCCGCTGAGTGCGAGCGTCGCCCCGAAGCCGTCGGCTCGCTCCGCGTCCGGAGCCGTGAGACGGGCTCTTTCCTGCCAAGCACCGTTCGACTTCCCAAAGAGGTAGACCATGCCGGGTCGGAAGCTGTTGTTCGGCTCTCCGACGATCAGGGTCTCACCGTCCACGACGACGGTGTTTCCAAAGGAGCTGGACTGCGCGGTGGCGGGAGCCGCTATCGCGAGGGAGAGCGCTGTGAGAAGCACGGAGCGGTGCAGGGTCATCGAACCTCCGAGGGGCCACGGTGCGTGACCCGCGGGGGGCGGTCGACGCGTGCGTGGAGAAACCGGAACGATACCCTACGCCACCAATGCGCGTCGGACCAGGGTGAGTCCGCCCAAGCCGGAGATCATCCCCGGTCGATCTCCCGCACCAGCAATCCGGTCGTGGAGACGACCACCTCGAATCGGGCCGGACGGTCGACCTCGATGTAGGTCGCGGAGCCGTATTCCGCGTCTACCAGGAGCGCCAGCAGCGTGTAGCGCTCGATCAGGTCGACGACGTCGACTGGCTTGTCGCTCTTGAGCGAGTGGACGGTGCGTTCGGCGGCGCGTTCGCTCTCGATGTCGATGTAGCGACCCGTCAGCCGGTCGAGCTCGTACTGGGTCGTGAGCCCCAACACATTGGCCCAGTAGTGCCACTTCAAGATGTGCGCGTCGACGAGGAGCTGATCACCCCGCACGGCATATGTCGTGTCGCGACCGTCGGGGAACGACACATGAGCCATAAACGCGCTGGGTCCGGTCGGGATCGTACTCACCGTCATCGCCACTTCTTCGCGGGTCAGCGAGCGGTATCCCTGTGTCGAAGCGGCCAATGTGGCCGAGAGGGCTGCCAGTGAGAGGAAGAGCGCGGCGCCTCCTGTCCGGCTCGCGGTGCCGAACCAACGCCGCTTCCTGTAGGTTTTGAGGGCCAGGCCAAGGAAGACCAGGCTGACGGCGCCGAAGCCGACCGCGAGTGCGAGGAGAATGTTCACGTTTCGGCCTGATGCTCGGGTGTGTACCGAACGTACCACCGCCGGGACCCGACGTCACCGGCGCGTCTCTCGATCCGTCCATCGGGGCTGAACGGGCG
>JAOTVL010000175.1 GCA_029863525.1 Gemmatimonadota bacterium | reverse complement strand
GGGCGCCTCGGGGGCGCTAAGCAAATCGACCGGCGGTACCTCGTGCTCGATGCCGCTGTCGGCATTGGGGTCCGCGAGCTCGTCCTCATGCGCCTCGCTGCCTTCCGGCCCCTCACCGCCGTCGTACGAACCGGACCCCGCCATGGCGATCGAGAGGTCGGTATCGGCATCGACCGGATCCTGCGCGGCCAGATCTCCTCCCTCCGTGTCATCGTCGCGCCCGCCCGAGGAGGCCGCCTGGTCCTCAGCGTCACGGCCGGAGTCGTCTCGTTCGTCGTCATCCTCTCCGCGGCCGCTCATCCACTCGGGCTCGAAGCCCTCGACGGGTGCCGGCTCCGCCTCATCCTCCTGCTGACTCGCAAGCGCCTGGGCACGGGCCCCGGCGAGCTCCTTGCCTTTGTCGGCAAGCACCTTCGCGGTTCGACCCGCGACGTCTCCTCCGACCTTCACGCCGCGGCCAACCGATCGCAGGGGATTCCAGCCCAGCGTCGCAACGGAAAGGGAGACGAAGAGCACCGCCGTCACCAGCACCGCACCGAACCCTCCGACGAAGCCGACCAGTGGGGCTCCGAGGCTGGCGCCCAGCCACCCGGCCGCTGCGGCGGATTCCGTCGTGATCCACACTCCGACGGGTATGATGACGAGGAGGCCGCCCGACAGCAGCGAGAAGCGGAGCGAGCGTTCCGGCGAGAGCCAGTCACCGGCGCGAAGTCCGCCGAACGCCACAAGCAGAGGAACGAGCATCGCGGAGGCCCCGACGAACGCGACGAGCACTCCGCGCAGAGTGCCGCCCACCACACCGATCATGTTCCCGCTGGGGAACCACTCCGCGCCCCGCTCTCCGAAGATCGAGACAGGCAGGAGGGACAGGAAGAAGAGGAGGGCGACGCCGAGCAGCGCGACCGCCGCGATCTCTCGACGCTGCTCAGGCGTCAGCATTTCGGGTCACCCACCGATCCGAGCTATCCGTCAGCTCGGGTAATCGCCTGGTCACTCATGTACACGACGATGTCGTGCCGATCCACGTCGGCACAAAGGGCGAGATCGTCGGCGAGTCCGATTTCGATGATCGCCGCTCCAGCCGCGGTGAGCCCCAGAAACTTTTTCGTCGCCTTGCGCGCCGACGCGAGCGCCCGCACCGCTCGCGCCGCGTCATTGAGCTCATGCTCGTCTTCACTGTCCGCGATCATGCGCTGAATCAAGTGGCCGGCGCAGAGGGCGTCGTCGAGAGAAAATCGGTCTTCCTGGCCCGCGCAAATGATGACGACATGGTCGTCGGCGGAGACGTCGGCCGCGACCGCGCCGATATTGGTGAACGCACAGGGAAGGAGTCGTGCCCCCTCGGCACCCACGCCGAGGGCGCGCGTCCCGTTGGTCGTGGTCATGACCAACTTCTTGCCACCAACCGTGTCCGCATCGAACTCCCTGGGCGAATTCCCGAGGTCGAATCCCTCCACCTTGCGACCCTTCCGCTCCCCGCAGAGCAGCGTGTCTTCGCGACCCATCGACGCGGCGAGCCGCACCGCCTCTTCGGTCGACTCGGTCGGATAGATCGCCTTTGCTCCGTTGGCGAGCGCCTCGATAATCGTCGTCGTCGCACGGACCACGTCGATGACCACGACCGTCGCTTCGCTGATTGCGGCCGTCTCGACCTCCGGCGGCGTGAAATACGTGTCGATCCTCATTCGGCCGCTGCCTTCTTCTGCGCCATGATCCGCGCCACGAACCCCGTATCCACGTCGCCACGCACGAAGGCGTCGTCATCCACGATTTCGCGAAGAAAAGGGATCGTTGTGGGGATTCCCTCGATGATGAACTGGTCCAGGGTGTGCCGCGCTCGCACGATTGCCTCGTCTCGTGTGTTTCCACTCACGATGAGCTTGGCGAGGAGGGAGTCGTAGTAGGGCGGCACGGTGTAACCAGTGTACACGTGCGTATCGAGACGTACTCCGGGTCCCCCCGGTGGATGGAACGTGGTGATCATGCCCGGACAGGGAGCGAAGTTGCGCTCGGGGTCCTCCGCATTGATGCGGAACTCGATGGCGTGGACCCGGTGGCCGACCTCCTCGGGAATCATGAGGGGCTCACCGGCGGCGACCCGGATCTGTTCCTTCAGCAGATCGATGCCTGTGGTGACTTCGGTCACCGGATGTTCGACCTGGATGCGGGTATTCATCTCCATGAAATAGAACGAGCCGTCCTCATCGAGGAGGAACTCGACGGTTCCGGCGCCGACATAGTCGATCGCTTTCGCGGCGCGGACGGCCGCCTCACCCATTTCGGCACGCAGCTCGGGCGTGAGCGCCGGAGAGGGCGCCTCTTCGACCAGCTTCTGGTGCCGGCGTTGGATCGAACAGTCGCGCTCGCCCAGGTGGGTGACTCGACCATGCATGTCACCGAACACCTGGATCTCGACGTGTCGAGGCTTGAGAATGCAGCGCTCCAGATACACGTCCGGATTGCCAAACGCGGCGCGAGCCTCGTTCTGAGCGGCGGTGAACAGCTTGCTGAAGTCCTCGGGATCGGCGGCGACCCGCATCCCCTTCCCACCCCCGCCCGCCGACGCCTTGATCATGATCGGGAAACCCATCTCCTCGGCGACGGGAATGGCCTCCTCGACCGAGCCGATCACGCCCTCCGAACCGGGGACCGTCGGCACGCCCACCTTCATCATCGTGGCGCGCGCGGTGGCTTTGTCGCCCATCGATCGGATCTGGGCGGGCGTCGGTCCGATAAAGGTCAGCTCCGACCGCGCGCAGATCTCGCTGAATTCGGCGTTCTCCGCGAGGAACCCATAGCCGGGGTGAACCGCCTCCGCCCCGGTGACCTCGGCCGCCGCGATGATCCGCGGGATGTTGAGGTAGCTCTCGCTCGCGGCGGCTTTGCCGATGCACACGTCCTCGTCCGCGAAGCGCACATGCAGCGATTCGCGATCCGCCTCAGAGTACACGGCCACGGTCTGCACCCCGAGCTCGTGACACGCCCGGATGATGCGAAGCGCGATCTCTCCTCGGTTCGCGATGAGGACCTTCTTAAACAAGGGTCTCGCTCCTGGACCGCGCCAAGCCGGTGGGGGCGTGCATGAGATCCGTGTCCGTGCCCGCCGGCGCGGGCCGCTCGGTGGCGATCGAGCCGGTCAGCTGGGATCGACTCGGAAGAGGACTTGTCCGAACTCGACCGGCTGGGCGTTCTCCACGCAGACTTCCACGATCTTGCCCTTGATCTCGGCGTCCAACTCGTTCATGAGCTTCATCGCCTCGATGATGCACAACGTGTCGCCCGGCGCGATCCGATCCCCGATGTCGACGTACGCGGGCGCGTCCGGAGCAGGCGCTCGATAGAAGGTGCCCACCATCGGCGATGTGATCTCCTCGAGGTTGCTGGGCGCTGCCGTGAACTCGGATGGAGCGGCCCCCGTCGTATTCGGGGCGGGAGAAGCCGAGACGGCCGCGGGGTGCGCCGCCTGCATGGGTGCGGCGGATGCAGCGGAAAGGACGACCGGCCCGGAACCCGCCGGGGGCGTCTTCGACAGATGCACCCGCGTGCCGCCTCGTTCGATTTCGATCGAGTCGATACTGCTGTCATCGAGAGCCCGGATGAGCCGTTCGATGAACTCGAAGTCCATCATCAGTTTGCCCGTGAGAGGTATTTTCCCGCAGCCCAGTCGATCTTGAGCACGTCGCCCTCCTCGATGAAGAGCGGGACGTGGATCTCCGCGCCGGTTTCGAGCACGGCCACCTTGGTGGCTCCTTGGGCGGTGTCGCCCTTGAAGCCAGGATCCGTCTTCGTCACCTCGAGCTCCACGAACTGCGGAAGCTCGACGCTGATCACCGTCCCGTCATGGACGAGCCCCTCGCACTCCATGTTCTCTTTGAGGAACCGGAGCTGATCCGCGCCGAGGAGGTCCCCCGCAATGGGGATCATCTCGAACGTATTCGCATCCATGAAGAAGTACAGCTGTCCGTCCGTGTAGCTGTAATTCACCGGGCGGCGCTCGAGTCGTACGTCGTTCACCTTCTCGCCGGAGCGATACGTACGATCGACCACCGCGCCGGTGAGGACGTTCTTGAGCTTGGTACGCACGAAGGCCCCGCCCTTGCCGGGTTTGACGTGCTGAAAGTAGGTGATGGCCCAGAGATCACCGTCGATCTCGAGCACCATCCCGTTACGGAAGTCCGCCGTGCTAGCCATGTCTCTCGCTGAAGTCGTTCGCCAGGGGGCGGCTAGCCACCAATACGGGCGGCCAGCCCCCGGAGCCCTAGAAGATAGCTTTCGACGCCGAAGCCATAAACCACGCCCGACGCGACACCGGAAAGGTAGGAGTGTCGTCGAAAGCGCTCGCGACCTGCCGTGTTCGAGAGATGCACCTCGACGAACGGCCGCTCGACGCCGAGCAGCGCGTCCCGAAGGCCGATGGACGTATGGGTCAGAGCGCCCGGGTTGATCAGGAATCCGTCCACGCGGTGCGACGCTTCCTCGACGAAGTCCAGGATCTCCCCTTCATGATTCGACTGGAACGTCTCGAGCGTCACACCGAGCTCAGCGGCGAGCTCGAGTAGGCGCGCGTTCACATCGTCGAGGGTATCGGTTCCGTAGACGTCGGGCTCTCTACGCCCCAGGAGACGTAAGTTCTGCCCGTGAATGACCGCGACGTTCACGACTCGGCTCGATTCTCCCACTCGAGCAACGCGTCGAAATAGAGCCCGATACCCCGGGTCTCGGGCTTCTTCCGGTCGTCCGAGGCGTCGTGCCACGCGAACGGGGTGTCTACCTCGTCTGCACCCTCGCCGCTCTCGGCCAGGTCGCGCGCACGGGCCTCCACGTCCTCCTCGGAGTGCCCGCTCGCACCCCCGAACGTGTCCGCCACCAGCATTCCCCCAGTGGATCGTGGTGTCTTGACCGATTCCGGAGCGGAGGACGACGCCCTTGCCTCGTACGTTCCGGCCTCGAGCTGTGCGATTCGATCCGTGATCTCCGTGTCCCCGGGATCGCGCTCCTGCAGATGCCTGAGTACGTCGATCGCTTTGTCCGTGAAGCCCTGCCTGACGTAGAGGTCCGCGAGCGTCCGCGTGTAGACCGGCGAGCCCGAGCGGCTCGGTTCCTTGGGAGCGACGGACGCTCCCCCAGGAGTCCGATCGGAGGGCTCGTCCGGCGCGAGCGCCGCCAGATCCATCACCTCGAGATCCGGCTCGTCCGGCGCCAGTGCCGCCAGATCCATCACTTCGAGATCGGGCTCGTCCGGCGCCAGTGCCGCCAGATCCATCACCTCGAGCTCGGGCTCGTCCGGCGCCAGTGCCGCCAGATCCATCACCTCGAGCTCGGGCTCGTCCGGCGCCAGTGCCGCCAGATCCATCACCTCGAGATCGGGCTCGTCCGGCGCCAGTGCCGCCAGATCCATCACCTCGAGATCCGGCTCGTCCGGCGCCA
>JAOTVL010000059.1 GCA_029863525.1 Gemmatimonadota bacterium | reverse complement strand
TGCCGGCGGCGTCGACGCACCGACACGCCTCGGTTTCCACTTGGGCCGCGACCGGCGCGGTCACGGCACCGAGCACCGCGAGACCGGCGACGGTGGCCGCCAGGGCCAAGCCCACGCTGGCCGAGATCGCCCCGATCCGTGCCGAATCCCATGTCAACTGTCGCTTCATTTCTCCTCCCCCATCCCGGGTCGTCATGGTTCCCAACGAATGGGATGCGCCTTCGGTCCGCGGCGGTTGCCGCTGGGAAGAGGTCAGAGAGGAATGTTGCCGTGCTTCTTCGGAGGGTTCGCGTCACGCTTGTTACGAAGCATGTCCAGCGCCGAGACGAGGCGCGGCCGCGTTTCCCGTGGATCGATCACGTCATCCACATAGCCTCGGGCCGCCGCGATGTAGGGGTGGGCGAACTTCTCGCGGTACTCCTCGATTCGCGCGTCGGTCGCGGCCTGCGGGTCTTCTGCCGCGGCGATCTCCTTTCGGAACAGCACCTCCACGGCACCCTTGGGACCCATCACGGCGATCTCGGCCTGGGGCCACGCCAGATTCACGTCCCCGCGAATGTGCTTGGAGTTCATGACATCGTACGCGCCACCGTACGCCTTGCGCGTGATCACGGTCACCTTCGGCACGGTGGCCTCCGCGAACGCGTACAGAAGCTTCGCGCCGTGACGAATGATTCCGCCGTGCTCCTGGGCGACGCCGGGCAGAAAGCCCGGCACGTCTTCGAAGACCACGAGCGGGATGTTGAACGCGTCGCAAAACCGCACGAATCGTGCACCCTTGTCCGACGAATCGATGTCGAGAACCCCCGCGAGCACCGACGGCTGATTCGCGACGATGCCGACCGCGTGTCCCCCCAGATGCGCGAAGCCTACCAGGATGTTCCCCGCGAAACGTTCGTGGACCTCATAGAATTCCCCCTCGTCCACGACGCGCCGGAGCACATCTCGCATGTCGTACGGCTGATTCGGGTTGTCTGGTACGACCTCGAGTAACTTCTCATCACGTCGGTCGTGCGGATCCGTCGCGCCCGCGGTCGGGGGCAGCTCTTCGTTGTTTTGCGGAATGAAGCGGAATAGGTCGCGGACCGCGGC
This sequence comes from Gemmatimonadota bacterium, assembly GCA_029863525.1. Lineage (GTDB taxonomy): Bacteria > Gemmatimonadota > Gemmatimonadetes > Longimicrobiales > Gaopeijiaceae > UBA2589. The sequence continues at coordinate 21,447 of JAOTVL010000059.1, read as the reverse complement.
GAGGCACTCGGGCTCGGAATCGGACGCGAAGTGCGCCACGCCGGACTTGGAGGCGTGGATATCCGCGCCCCCGAGGCCCTCCATGTCGATGTCCTCGTGCGTGACTGTCTTCACCACGTTGGGGCCGGTCACGAACATGTAGCTGGTGCCCCGAACCATGTAGACGAAGTCCGTGATGGCAGGGGAGTACACCGCCCCGCCCGCGCACGGCCCGAGAATGACGCTGATCTGCGGGATCACGCCCGAGGCGAGGGTGTTGCGGAGGAAGATGTCGGCGTACCCCCCGAGGCTGACGACACCCTCCTGGATGCGAGCCCCGCCGGAGTCGTTGAGACCGATGATCGGCGCCCCGTTTCGTAGCGCCATCTCCTGCAGCTTCACGATCTTCTCGGCGTGCGCCTCGGAAAGCGATCCGCCGAAGACCGTGAAGTCCTGGCTGAAGGCGTAGACGAGCCGCCCGTGGACGGTGCCGTAGCCGGTCACCACCCCGTCCCCGAGGATCTTCTGGTCCTGCAATCCGAAATCGCTCGAACGGTGCGTCACGAATCGGTCCATCTCGACGAACGAGCCATCGTCGAGCAGGAGGTCGAGCCGCTCCCGAGCAGACAGCTTGCCGCGCTCGTGCTGGGCGGCCACCCGCTTCGCACCCCCGCCCTCCTCCGCCTTGCGCCCGAGCTCTTCGAGACGGTCAAGCCGGTCGTGGATGCTCATCGTCAGCGCCTCGCCGGAGGCTCGGCCCCTCTCGGAATCGTCTGGGCGACCCCGTCCTGGATCCGCACCACCTCGGTCGCTCGGACGATGCGGCCATCGCGCACCGAGAAGATCCCGGTCGCGCCCTCGATCGCTTCGAGTCGTTCGACCTCGGCGCGGAGCTGTTCGGGGTCGATGCGCCCCTGACGGAGCGCTTCCAGGAGGATCAGCGCGGCGTCGTACCCGACTGCCGGCGCCTGACTCACGAGGGAGCGTTGGAAATGCTCCTCGTACGCCTCCTTGAAGCGGGTCGGGCCGGGTGCCCCGGGATCTGCACCGGCCGCACGCGTGGCGATCACGCCCGTGGTCAGGCGTGCGTCGACCGCATCCAAAGCCTGCGGGTCCGTCCATCCCGAGGTGCCGAGGATCTCGATCGCGAGCGTATCCAAACCGAAGTGGATCACCTGCGGCGCGACGAATTCGACGTCCTCGGGCGGGAGCGGCATGAAGAGCGCGACGGGCTCGAGAAGCTCGACGTGCAGGGTGTCGTCTTCGGTCAATCCGAGCGAGGCGATCTCTTCGCGCCGAAGGGCGTCGCGCGCACCGAGGATCTCGGACTCGAAGAAGACCGCGCCGGGTTCGTATTCGAAGCGGCCGACGACCGGCATCCCCAGTTCGGCCGCACGCGCCTCGAACGCGTCCGCTTCGAGCCGCGCCGCCGGGTTGCCAGCCGGATAGAGCATCGCAATGCGTTGGAAGGCTCGGCCGGCCCCGTACTCGGCGATGGACCGCGCCGCACCTACGTCGGCTCCCTCCAGGGAATAGACCCCCGGGCCGGCCTCGTCCACCGAGCGGCCCGTGGGCGAGATGAGCGGGATCGGCACCGGCCGTCCCTGCCCCGCCACCCGGAGCACGTCGTCCAGCAGGAGTCCGACGACCCCGACGACGCCCTCCTCGGCCATCTGCGAGACCGTCGCCGCGCCGACCTCCGGATCCCCTTCGTCGTCGATGGCGACGACGGTGATCGTGAAGTCGTCGTCGAGCACGGTGGCAACCGCGACCTCGATACCCTCCCGGATCGATTCCGCGTATTGGGCCATCGCCGGCGGCCCGGTGAGCGGAAGCACGACCCCGATGTCGAAGGTCGTCACCCGCCCCCGCCCGGGAGGAAGCTCACCGCGGAGCACGCCTTCCACCCACGAACGCTCGGTCCCGCCGACACCCTCGTCCAGCGAACGCCGTGCGAACAGGCGGGCATCTTCCTCCCGCCCGCGCTCGAGCAGGCTCACCGCGAGCCTCGCCTCCGCGATCGGCCTCAAGCTGCTCGCGGCGGGCGCCTCGGTTACGACTCGCTCGAGCTCGTCGATGGAGAGGGAGTCCGCGCTCGCGCGTAGGAGCGCGGCGGCCTCCTCGAGGCCCGCGGGCTCGGAGCCGGCCTCGATCTCGAGAAGCCGCTGCATCCGTGCCGGATCACGCACCTCGACCGCTCGGGCCTCGATGAGCAGCATGTCACCCGCACGGGGATCGCCCGGCGAGAGAAGCGCCCGGTAACGTGCCGCGGCTGCCTCCGCCTCCTCGCGTTGGTTCACCTCGAGATGGGCGATCGCCGACAACCGGAGAGCCTCCCCCGACGACTCCGTGCTGGGGAAGCGCTCCAGGAGCTCTTCGGTCGTCCGTAGGACCTCGAAGAACCGCCGTGCCTCGAACGATCCCTCGGCGCTTTCGAGGAGCCGCGCCGCCGCCGCTTCGTCCGCGGCAGTCGTGGATCCGGCCTCGACCACCACCGTCGGTGCCGATCTACCGGAATCGGGCCGCCCCGTGCCGCCGACGGTCTGACATCCGAGCACCAGGAGGGCGGGCCAGACAAAGCGCCCGGACGCGACGAGCGCCCGGGCGCCCCGGAAACGATCGATCATCGAAACGCCTTCGTGCGAAGTCTTTTCGACATGCGTATCCGGTGCCCTACTCTTGCTCTTCCTTCGCGGCCTCGGCCTCCGGCGCTTCCTCGGCCTCGGCTTCCGGAGCCTCGACTTCCTCGGCTTCGGGCGCATCACCGGCCTCGCCGTCCGGGGCCTCGTCCGCTTCGACCTCGGGGGCCTGGTCGGCTGCTGCCTCGACCGCGCCCTCCGCCTCGGCGACCGCCTCGACTTTGGGCTCCTTCTTGGCCTTCGGTCTCGGCGTGAAGTCGTCGTCGTCGTCCGCCTCGGCGGCCGACGCGGCCGCGGCAGCAGCGGCCGCTGCCTCCTCGGCCCGGATCCGGGCCGCCTCGATCTCCTCGGGCGACTTACGCTCGGGCACCTCGGTGACTTCGAGCACGATACGACGGTTCGCCGCATCGGACTCGATCACGCGCAGGTCGACCTTGTCACCGAGTCCGTAATACTCGTCGAGGCGTTCGGCATCTTCGACGCCGGAGTGCGACACGGGCACGAAGCCCTCGATGTCGTCTCCGAGGTCGACCACGATCCCCTTGTCCTGGACGCGGAGCACCGTGCCCTCCGTCTCAACGCCGGCGCCGAAGCGCTCCGAGATGTGGGGCCACGGGTCGTCCTGAAGCTGCTTGATCCCGAGGCTGATGCGCTTGTTCTCGGCATCCACGTCGAGGACCATCACGTCGAGCTCCTCGCCCTTGTGAACGACCTCCGCCGGGTGCTCGACGCGACGCGTCCAGCTCATGTCCGAGACGTGCACCAGCCCGTCGATCCCGGGCTCGATCTCCACGAAAGCGCCGAACGACGTGAGGTTGCGAACCGTTCCGGCGAGCGTCGTGCCGGTCGGGTACTTCACCGGCAGCGCCAGCCACGGATCTTCCTCGATCTGCTTCATGCCGAGGGAGATCTTCTCGTCGTTCGGGTCGACCTTGAGCACGACGGCTTCGATGTCCTCGCCGATGCTGACCACCTTCGACGGGTGGCGCACGTTGCGCGTCCAAGACATCTCGGAGATGTGCACGAGACCCTCGACGCCCTTCTCGAGCTCCACGAAAGCGCCGTAGTTCGTGATGGAGACGACCCGTCCACGAACCCTTGAGCCGACCGGGTACTTCTTGTCGATGTCCGTCCAGGGGTACGGTAGGAGCTGCTTGAGCCCGAGCGAGATCCGCTCACGGTTCCAATCGATGTCGAGGACCTTCACGTCGATCTTGGCGCCGATATCGACGACCTCGGACGGGTGACCGACGCGGCCCCACGACATGTCCGTGATGTGGAGCAATCCGTCGAGACCGCCCAGGTCGATGAACGCGCCGAAGTCGGTGATGTTCTTGACCACACCCTCTCGGACTTGTCCTACCAACAGCTCCTTGACCAGGCCTTCGCGCTTCGTCTCGCGCTCGGCTTCGAGGATCACGCGACGCGACACGACGATGTTCCGGCGTCGCTTGTTGAGCTTGATGATCTTGAAGCGATAGACCTCACCGATGAGGTCTTCGATGTTCGGGACCCGCCGCAGGGCGATTTGCGAACCGGGCAGGAAGGCATCGACGCCCATGAGGTCGACGGTGACGCCACCCTTGATCTTGCGGACGAGCGTTCCCTTGACTGGACGGTCGGCGTCGTGAGCCTCCCGGATCTTCTCCCAGACCCTCAAGAAGTCGGCCTTCTTCTTCGAGAGTACGACCACTCCGTCGTCGTCTTCGAGACTCTCGAGGAGGACCTCGACCTCTTCACCCTCGGTCGGCGGCTCCTTGAACTCGTCGAGCGCGACCGAACCCTCACTCTTGAAGCCGAACTCCAGAATGACCGCGGCATCGGAGACGCGGAGCACCGTTGCGTTGACGATCTCCCCCTCGCGGAACTGCTGGAAGCCGCTGCTGAACTCCTCCAGGAGCGACTCGAACTCTTCCTTCGAGGTAGAGAGGATCTCTTCTCCGTAAGGATCGAAGATGAGCTCGGGAGATAACCCGTCCGGCGGATCGGCCACGGCGGTCGAGAGGGCGGCCCGTTCGAGCTCTTCTTCCCGGGCGGCCTCCTCGGCCGAGAGGGTAGTCACCTCGCCGGTCAACGCATCGACGACGATCTCTTCGCCCTCGGCGATGTCGTCGTCGTGGGCTTCGTCAGCCACGTCGGTGTGAGCGTCGGCTTCGGCGGTGGGGTTTTCGTTGTCAGTCATGGGTCTCGCGAGCCCGCGAGTGCGGGCGCTGTGCCGGGACGTCGGGAGACGAGCCGCGGGTTGGAAGGAAAGAAGTGGGAGGCCGGAGCCGCCCGCGAATGGAGCATCGGCGCGAAACGTCGATGCCTAGCCGTGAGAAGGTAGGAGTGACCCCCCGGGTCGTCAACCGAGAAGGCCTGCGGCCCTTACAGGCGTCGTCGGGACCGGAGCGCCCTCAGATCGCGCCCTAGACCCCCTCGACCAGCTCGATGACCGCCGTCACCTGGTCCTCGAACGTGAGCCGTGTCGTATCGAGTAGGTGTGCATCCTCGGGCTTTCGCAGGGGGGAGTGCTCGCGTTCGCTATCGTGACGATCGCGCCGGGCAATGACGGCGGACTGGCTCTCGACATCGTCCCCCGAGGGCTCCTCGACCCCACCGTCCTTGAGCCGCCTACGTGCGCGCTCCCCGAGATCCGCGACCAAATAGACCTTTACGTCGGCATGCGGGAACACCACCGAGCCCATGTCGCGACCGTCGGCCACCAACCGCCCCTGTGCCCCCGCCGCGCGCTGCAGGTTGAGCAGGCACGCCCTCGCCGCCGGAAGACTGGCCAAATAGGCCACCCGCGACGTCACCTCTTCGCTTCGCAGCTCCCGACCCACGCGCCGGCCGCCGACGGTCACCTCCAATTCGGTTCCCCGCGGTGTGACGGTAACGTCCAGGGCGCGCATGGCATGCTCGTCCATCTCGGCCCACTCCTCCTGCGCGATCCCGGATTCGAGCAATGCCAACGTGAGGGCTCGGTAGAGGGCCCCGGAGTCCAAGTGCCGGAACCCGAGACGCCGCGCGACCTCGCGAGCGGTGGTGGACTTCCCCGACCCCGCGGGCCCGTCGAGCGTGACGATCGGACCCACACGGTCCTCGTGGGCGTCGATCATCGGGCCCGCTCCGGGGCACGAGCGAGGTCATCCATGAGGCGCCAGAACCCGGGAAAGCTGACGCTCGCGACCGACGGATCATCGATCTCGATCGCACGTGAGCTTACGACACCCAACACACCAAATGACATTGTGATACGATGATCATCAAAACTCTGAACCCGGCCGCTCAAGGGACGGTCGGAGCCACGGACGGCAAGACCCCCGTGGTGTTCCTCCACTTCGACTCCGAGGGCCCGGAGGTTGCGCGTGACCGCAGCGATTCGATCCGACTCCTTCGCCCTCAACTCGCCCGCGTCCCTGATCGTCGTAACGCCCTCAGCGCGCGCCCCGAGAACCGCGATCAGGGGCAGCTCGTCGAGCAGGCGAGGAATCTCGTCCCCTCCTACGGACGTGGCGGAAAGCTCGGCGGGGCGGACCGTCACGTCCCCCGCGGGCTCGATCCCCGGCTCATCCACCGCCGAGCGCGCCTCGATCTCCACGGGCGCACCCATCCTCGCGAGGACGTCCAAGAACGCCGTCCGGGATGGGTTGAGCCCGACACCTTGCACGGTCACGCCGGCCGGCCCTGCTCCGCCGAGCGCCGCGAGCGCGAGAACGAACGCTGCCGAAGAGACGTCCCCTGGGACCTCGAACTCGAAGGGTCGAAGGCGGTCGGGCGGATCGCGCATCTCCACGCGCCAGCCGTCGGACGTCGCGTGCTCGATCACCGAAACGCCCAAAAAGCGCAGCATCCGCTCGGTATGGTCCCGAGATTGGCAGGGCTCGGTGACGAGCGCGAACGCACGACCCGTCAGGCCAGCGAGCAGAATCGAGCTCTTCACCTGAGCGCTCGCCACCGGGCTCGGCCAGTCGATCGGTTCGAGCGGGTGCCGGCCCACGACCTCGACCGGAAGACGACCGTCGGCCTCCGAGAACCGAATCTCTGCGCCCATCGCCGTGAGCGGCCTCGTCACACGAGCCATGGGACGTCCCCTGAGCGATGCATCCCCGGTGAGCGTGGCTGTGACCCCGCTCCCGGCGAGCGCGCCCATGAGGAGCCGGGCACCCGTGCCGGAGTTGCCGAGGTCGAGCACGCCCGTCGGACGGCGTAGTCCCCGGAGGCCCACCCCCCCGACGACGATCTCGCTTCCGTCGCCAGGAAGCACCGGGATGTCTGCGCCGAGGGCGCGCAGGGCGCGCGCGGTGGACTCGGCATCGCCGCCGTGAAGGAGCCCTGACAACCGGCTCGGTCCGCTCGCCAATGCGGCCAAGATCAGAGCCCGCTGGGTCAGAGACTTGTCGCCGGGGACGCGAACGATCACGTGCGGCCCCGCCGCGAACAGGTGTCCGCGTTCGCCGACCAGCCCGTGATGCGGTCCGACACCGGAAGCGCCGACACCGCGCGAGCCGGCGACGCACGCATCAGGCCCAGCCCCAAGATCGCGAGGCGACCGAGCGGCCGCTCATACGCCATGAGGCCCGAAGACGTACACGAGCGGAACACTCGCCAGAAGCGGGTCGGACTCGACGGCAGCCAAAAAGCGCGACTCCCGCGCACGGTGGAGTTCGAGTCCTTCGAACGGCACGTCGAGGCGGAGGAGGCCCCGCAGAGGTCCTTTCCCACGAATCCCGGTAAGGCCCATGTCGCCCACGCGGCCGAAGACGGCCTCGGCGAGCGCGCGAGCGCGCCACTGGGCGGCACGGACCTCCCAGCGAGCGCGTTGCTCGGCGGGAGACAGCGGCTTCTGATGGAGCCGCGGGTGATCTTGCTCGACTCCGCTGCCCGGCCGTCGGGGAAGAAACGCGGTCACGTCGCGGACTCCATGACCGGCGCCTCCTCGGAACGGACCGCCACCTCCACGGTCAGACCGTCGCGAGCCACGCACGCGCCCGGGAAGCGGGCCCGGGCCTCCTCCTCGAGCACCCGCGGATCGTCCGAATAGCGCGCCGACAGGTGCGTCAGGTACAGACGCCCCACACCGGCGTCGGCTGCGACGGAGCCCGCCTCCGCGGCGGTGCTGTGGCCGGTCTGTCGTGCTCGATCGGCCTCCTCCGCACCGAAGGTCGCTTCGTGGACCAGGACGTCCGCCCCGCGCGCTCGCTCCACCGTCTGGCCACACGGTCGCGTGTCCCCGGTGTAGACGACGCAGCGACCGGGGCGAGGGGCCCCGACGAGATCGGCGGCGCGCACGGTGCGACCGTCCACCTCCACGTCTTCACCTCGGTGCAAGCGACCGAAGAGTGGCCCCTCCGGGATGCCCAGCGCGCGGGCCTTGTCGACGTCGAAGCGTCCGAGGCGCTCGTCCTCCACCAGGGCCCACCCGACGGCGGGCGTCCCGGGGTGCGCCACTCCGAACGCCACGATCGAGTACTCCTCACTTCGAAAGCCCTCGCCGGGTCCGCATTCTACGATCTCCACCGGGAAGGAGACCCGGTCCTGACCGAGGCGCACGAGGTCCCCGAGCAGCCTGGCTGACCGGGCGGGGCCGAAGAGGGTGAGCGGCTCGGTGCGGTCCTGTAGGGCCATCGTCCGCAGGAGCCCCGTGATGCCGAGGATGTGATCGGCATGCATGTGGGTCAGGAAGATGGCTCGAACCCCGAAGCCCGACGCATAGCGCATCATCTGCCGCTGGGTCCCTTCCCCGCAGTCGAAGAGGAAGAGGTCTCCCTCACGCTGGACGGCGAGGCCGCTGACGTTTCGGCCTACGGTGGGCCGAGCGGCCGCTGTGCCGAGGAAGGTGAGGCGGATCATCGTCGGGGGTCGGGGACTTCGGGCCGGGCTTGGTCAGTGCTCGCCAAGGTAGCCTCGTGGGGTGGTCCCGCGTAACCGTCGGCGACCGCCGGGAGTCCGTCCGCGCCGGTGCGTCGCGACCGCCTACCAGACGCGGAACTGGATCTGGAAGAGGCGGCCGGGCTGGGGCAGTCCGCACTGATCGAAGACGACCGAGTCCGTGAGGTTACGCACGGACAGCTGGGCGTCCAACCGGCTCAGCGCACCCCCACGGCGAAGACCGAAGACGCGACGCAGCGTCGCGTCGAGCGAGGTGCTGGAATCGAGCGACTGAAGCCCGCCGGCTTCGGGATTCACGCATTTCTGGTCGCCCACGAATCGAACGTCACTCGACAGACGTGCGCGCCCCGGAACAGGGACGTCGATTCCGAACTTTCCAGCGATGGACGGCTCGTACTCGAGCTCGACCTCCCTTCCATCCGGATCGATGCCCTTCACCGTCTGTAGCGTGAGGTCGCCATTGAGCGTGATGGCACCGATCGAGCCCACGGCGAGCAGCTCCGCTCCCGTGCTTCGGACTGCGTCCTGATTGACGCGCTGGAATCGGCTCACGGCGTCCGATCCGATCACCGTGCGGCGGACGATCCCGTCGGAGAGTCGGTGGTGGAAGCCCACGAGCTGAACCTCGCCCCCGCCGCCGGTAGCGGTGAAGCCCGCCTCGGAGCCGATGAGCGTCTCTTGACGAAGGTCGGGGTTCGGCTCGAAGCGGCCGAGCGCGCCGGAATACAATTCGCGAAGCGACGGGAAGCGGGACCGGCGGCTCACCCCACCGTGAATCAAGAATCCTGACCCCACGAGTGAGCTGACCCCGAGCCGCGCCCCGAAGTCGGAGATGCGCTCCACGGGCGGCTTGTCCCCAGACTCCGGTGTGTCGGACCCGTCGAGTGCGCCACCCAGCGAGATCGTCGTGCCGCCGGCCCGTCCGACGCGCCACTCGGTCTCCACCCCGACGCTCCACAGGCGCTGTCGATAGCCGTTGGCGCCCCCCGGCGTGAGGATCTCGTCGTGTGAGACGTCTGCGTACGTCACCGATGCCCGCAGATCTCCGGACCGGCCCAGGGTATGCTCTCCGAGCAGGCGAGCGGTCAGCACCCGGTCGTCCGACTCCTCGGTCTCGTCGACGGTATCGAACAGCTCGGAATCGAATTGCTCGATACGCGTCGAGCCGACGTCGACACCGATCGAGGCTTCAATGTCACCGACGCCTCGACCTGTTTCCCGTCGCCCCGTCCCGCCTGAAGCCGCGGCGATCAGACGGCGCTGGTCCGGGTACCGCCACAACCTCGGGTCATCCTGGTGCGCCTCGGGAGGGACGCCGCGCTCGACGTCGTAGCCTGAGGCGGAGACCGTACCCCACACCCCTTCGTCGGCCCGATAGCGGGCCGTGAAGAAGCCATCGACCCTCCGGACGTCGCTGTTGAGGCGGAGCGCATCCTCGCTCAGGAAGCGGGTCCTCAGCTCAGGCCGGTCGGCTAGCCCCGCCGCGAGGGGAACCCCCGAACGGTCCTGAAAGCCGGCGCCGCCGCGAAAGACCCACTGGTGTTCGCGTTCGTCGACGAGGTGACCGCCGGTGAGCGAGAAGTTCGTGCCCCCGGTCTCGTCGAGCGAAAGCCCCACCGAGAGCGGGTCCACAGAGGAGACGCGAGACGAAGCATGCGCCACGTCCACCTCGACCACGCCGCCCAGCGTGTTGGGGCCGTAGAGGATGGAAGAGAGCCCCCGAACGAGCCTCACGCTGCGCGCCGCGGTGAGCGGGATGATCGACATGTCGGTCCGATGATCCCAACCGATGGTGAGCGGCACCCCGTCCATGAGGATCGTGATCTGACGGTCCTCGGATCCGCGCAACGCCGGCTGCATCTCCCCCCGACTGTTCTGGCGAATCTGGACGAGCGGCATGGCCCTGAGCACCTCTTCCATCGACGGCGCCGGAATCGCGCCGAGAGAATCCAAATCGATGGCGACGCTGCTCGCGCCACCCGTGGTCAGGGCGGGCCGAGCCACGCGGACCATGAGACCGCCCAAGAGTCGCACCGAGTCGGGCTGAATCGAGTCCGGGGGCTCCTGACCGAGGAGCTGACCCGGCGCGAGCGCCGAAAGGACGACCGCGAGCAGGAGCGCGAAGACAGGCCGAGCGCCGTGAGCAGATCGAATCATGGAGCGCGAAGAGAGCACGAACGGTCGGGAATCGGGTCGAAGCGAGGTCGAGACGCCGTTAACGCCGGGGCTTGGCTTGGCTCGGCGACCGGACGAGATGTCCACGGGGCTAGATAGGACGGGAGGCGCGAATAGTTCCTGTTGAACCGGCACCCGGCCCGCCCAGGATTGCGTTGGACAGGGGCCGGAACCGAGCGTATCGTGGGTGCGTCCACGTACGATCTGGAGGCCGTATGCATAGCCGTCGCTCATTCCTCGTTGCCGTCTCACTTCCTGCCGCGGCTGCTGCGGCCGGGTTCACCTTCAGGCCGACGGAGCTTCGCGCCGAGGCGATCGACATCGCCGCGGAGCTCGCCAGGCACCCGGGCACACCCGCGGAGGTCGTCGACGACGAGAGCTTCTGGTTCGAGGTCCAGAGCGCGTTCACGGTCGACCGCACGCTGGTGAACCTGAACAACGGCGGCGTGAGCCCCGCGCCTCGGCTGGTCCAGGAAGCGATGAAGCGGCACCAGGACTACTCGAACCTCGCGCCTACGTACACGATGTGGCAGATCCTGGAGCCCCAGCGTGAGGCGACCCGCGAACGAATGGCGCGCGCTTGGGGCGTCGACGCCGAAGAGATCGCGTTCACGCGCAACGCGTCCGAGAGCCTCCAGACGATGCAGCTCGGCATCGACCTGCAACGCGGCGACGAGGTGCTCACGACGACGCAGGACTACGGTCGGATGATCACGACGTTCAAGCAGCGGGAGCGTCGTGAAGGGATCGTGCTGAAGCAGATCCAGATTCCGGTGCCTGCCGAAGACCCCGCCGAGGTCGTGCGGCTCTTCGAGGAGGCGATCACGCCGAGGACCCGAATGATCCTCGCATGCCACATGATCAACCTCACGGGGCAGATCCTGCCTGTGACCGAGTTGACTGCGATGGCGCGCCGACATGGGCTTCCGCTCGTCATCGACGGCGCCCACGCGCTGGCGCACTTCGACTTCGACCTCGGCGAGTTGGACGTGGACAACTACTCGACGAGTCTCCACAAGTGGCTCTTCGCGCCGCACGGAACGGGGCTGTTGTACGTGCGACGGGACAAGATCGCCGACGTGTGGCCGCTCATGGCGGCGCCGGAAGCGCGGGACGACGACATCCGCAAGTTCGAGGAGATCGGAACGCACCCCGAGGCGCCGTACCTGTGCATCGGCGAGGCGCTGAGCTTCCACGAAGGGATCGGAGCCGCGCGCAAGGCGGCACGCCTGAGCTACCTGCGGGACTATTGGGCGAAGCCGCTTCTCGAGCACGACAACGTGCGCCTGCATACCAGCCTGGCGCCCGGCTTCGCCTGCGGGATCGCGAACGTGGAAGTGGTCGGGCTCGAGCCGAACGCGGTGCGCGATTACCTGTGGGACGAGCACAGAATCATCACCGTGAGCATCAACCACGCGGAATTCCGGGGCCTGCGCATCAGCCCGAGCGTGTACACGACGCTGCCGGAGCTCGATCGATTCGTCGACGTCATGAGCCGAGTCGCCAGACACGGATTGCCCGCGTGACGCGGCCATGAGGTAGGCCCATGATCTCGACGGTCGCCCTCGCCGGGCTTCTCGCCTTCGTCGGTTCCGGTCTCGGCCCGCCCCCATGCGTCACCGCCCCCGGCTCCACTCCCAGCGAGGAACTGCGAGCGCTCTACCAATCTGGACGCCCGTATGCGGACTTTCTCGACCACGCCACCCGACGCGCGGAGCTCTGGCACGGCAACACCCAGCGCTCGGAAGGCATCGACATGGCGCTCGTGGAGCGTGCGCGAGCCGTAGGCGGCACGTGGTACTTCCTCGCCGTGGCCGTGGATTCCTGCTCGGATTCGGTGAGCACCATCCCGTACCTCGCCCGCCTCGTCGCGCTCGTGGACGGTCTGGACTTGAGGGTCGTCGACCCGGCCGCGGGACGCGCCATCATGGAGGCGCATCGTACGCCGGACGGTCGTGCCGCGACGCCCACAATCCTGCTCCTCGACGACAGATTCGACGAGGTCGGCTGCTTCATCGAGCGGCCGCTTACGCTCCAGACGTGGATCCTCGAGAACGACGACCGCTCCGGCGACGAGATCTACGAACGCAAGATGGAGTGGTACGCCGACGACGCCGGACACGAGACTGTGGAGACGTTCGTCGAGATGCTCGAGGCGGCGACGGCGGGCGCGACCGTCTGCCGCTGAGGCGCCGCTCAGGACGTCACAAGGTAGATGGGGCGATCGGAACCCGTATGGCAGGACGAGGGTTCGAAGCGTGTCGACCCGACCGCGCATCCACGAGAGCTCCGCTGGAGACAACCCATGATCATCCGACGCCCTCCCGACATCCCGTCGTCCGAGATCACCCCGGAGAGCGTGTACGTCGACCGCCGGAAGTTCATCCAGGCCGCCGCGGCTGGCGCAGCCGGTCTGGCGGTGAACCCATCGGCGCTCGCGGGGCTGCAGGCACCCACGGCCCAGAGCCAGGAGATTCCGCCCCGATTCGCGAACATGCGCTCGGAAATCGACGAGGCGCTCAACTCGTACGAGGCGGTGACCACGTACAACAACTTCTACGAGTTCGGCACCGCGAAAGAAGACCCCGCCCGTAACTCCGGCGACTTCAATCCGAGGCCGTGGAAGGTCACGATCGGAGGGGAGTGCAACAAGCCGGGTGAGTACGATCTCGACGACCTGATGTCGGGCATCACGATGGAGGACCGTGTCTATCGGCTGCGGTGCGTCGAAGCGTGGTCGATGGTGATCCCGTGGTACGGATTCCAGCTCTCGTCGCTGATCAATCGCGTCGAGCCGACCGGCAACGCGAACTTCCTCATGTTCAAGACGATCGTGCGACCCGAGGAGATGCCTGGACAGCGCCAGGCGATCTTGAATTGGCCCTACGTCGAAGGGCTGCGAATGGACGAGGCCATGCACCCGCTCACGATTTTGGCCACGGGGGTCTATGGGATGGACCTACCAAACCAGAATGGGGCGCCGCTTCGGCTGGTCGTTCCGTGGAAATACGGCTTCAAAGGGGTCAAGTCGATCGTCAGCATAGACTTCGTGGAGCGCATGCCGCTCAACACGTGGCAGCGCCAGAACTCGGTGGAGTACGGCTTCTACGCCAACGTGAACCCGAACGTGAGTCATCCGCGCTGGAGTCAGGCCCGCGAACGCCGGCTGCCGAGTCTGTTCAAGAATCACCCCACCACGATGTTCAACGGGTACGCCGAGCAGGTCCAGCACCTCTACGCCGGCATGGACCTGGAGCGCTGGAAGTAGCGCCGCACCTCAAGCGTCACGTGTGACGAAGCGAGCCAGGCGCATGAACACGAAGGCGACCGTACTGCTGGTGAAGGTCGTCCTTTGGGTCTCTGCGTTAGCCCCCGGGGCGTGGCTCGTTCGGGGACTGGTCCTCAGCGACCTCGGGCCCAACCCGATCGAGGAGCTGACGCACTGGACCGGGATGACCGCTCTCGTGCTGCTCCTCGTGACACTGTCCGTGTCTCCGTTCCGGCGCCTGACCGGCTGGAACCCGGTCATCAAGATCCGGCGACCCCTGGGCCTCTTCGCGTACTTCTACGCCGTGGTCCACTTCAGTATCTGGTTCGCCTTCGACATGGTGTTCAACCTCACCTGGATGCTCGAGGATATCGCCGAGCGGAAGTACATCACCGTGGGGATGGCGGCTTTCCTCGTGCTCACCCCGCTCGCCGTCACATCTACCCGCGGATGGATTCGACGGCTGGGCAGGCGGTGGACTTCGCTTCACAAGGGTGCGTACCTCGCCGCGGGACTCGGAGTAGTGCACTACTACTGGCTGGTGAAGGCCGACACTCGGCTCCCGCTGCTCCTGGCGTTCTGCCTACTCGTGCTTCTCATCGCCCGCCTCCCGGCGTTGAGCGGCCGGGGAGGAAGATCGAAAAACGCGCCGAAGGCCGAGCGGAAGAGCTCCGAGACGGACGCGCCGGTCACGGCGTAGCGGCTCGGGCGTCGCTCGCCGCGCGGTCCGCGCGGACCCCGACCCGCGTTGCCCACCGTGACCCGCATTGCCCACCGTACCGGACCCACGCGCCCGTCAGTGGCTCAGCGCGTAGATGACAATGTTGATCCCGAGCGCGTACGCATCGGGCGAGAACGCGTAGAAGAAGTCGTCGTCCTCGCCCTCCCGCTCCCACCCGTCTGCGATGTCGGTATTGTGCGTCATGATCATCAGCGGGCGCTCTTGGTCGTCGAAGATCACGCGAAGATGTGGCACCGCGCTCGCGGGTCCCTGCTCCGACGTCTCTCGCCGGCCCGCGCGGCGCCAGAACTGGATGGAAGGGACCTGGGGCACCTCAGGCACTTCGTAGAGCGCGTGCATGATGGAATGATCGGGCCCAACGTCGACCCAAGACGCGCCGGGGAGGATCTTCTGGAACTCTCTCATCCACTGTTCCCAGGCCCATGGACCCCAGAAGTCGTCCGCGTAGATCAGCCCGCCCTTGTGCAGGTAGTCGCGTAGCCGCTCGGCCTCTCGGCTCGTGAACCCCACCGATCCGGCGTCGGACATGAACAGGAACGGGCACTCGTAGAGCTCGTCCTGCATCGGCCGAACGACCGCGTAACCAGGCTGACCATCGGCCCAGTGCGAAGGCTCCGTGGTCGTAAGCTCCTCGAGCCGCTCCATGAAGTTGTGGTCCGACCCTGGATAGTCGGTGTTCCACCCGTGCCCCATCGGCTCACGGCGAACGTGCTGGTACAGGAGCCTACAGAAGGTGAAGCCCCGGTCCACCACGCCGTTCGTCGCCACGGGGAGACCCTCCCGGTAGGGATCGGGACGCCAACCCCCTCCGCCCCAGAACCGCTGCGGCCGAACCTGGAAGCCGGTGGCGAGCACGACGAGTACCAGCGGAAGCAACGACCGCCAGCGCGGCCTGCGAGAAGGCGCGCCGTTAGCCATCCGACGTCGGGGCTCGCCGCCCGAACGCAACGTCCAGAAAACGCTTCAGGATGCCGCCCACGTGGTCGAGTTCCGGTGTCATCTCCGCAAGCTCGTCCACGGTCGATGCGCCGGCAAGCGGAAGGTAGGCCGGGTAGCGGCTGATCCGCTCCAACAAGTCCGATCGCGTCAGCTCGGGGTGGAACTGCGTGCAATAGATCGGCTTGCCCGGGAAGTGGAACGCCTGGTTCTCGACCCGCTCCGACGAGGCGAGGAGCGTGGCGGAGGCGGGAATCGTCACCACGATGTCTTCGTGGCCGCTGACCGCCTGGAAGCGCGGCGCGAGGGGCCCAAAAACCGGGTCACTACGGCCAGCGTCCGTAAGATCCAACCATGTGGCACCCACCTCGGCCCGTGCGTGGTCCGTCACGACGCTCCCTCCCATGGCTCGAGCCATGGCCTGGAATCCCCAGCATGACGCGAAGGTCGGCGTCGACATCTCGTACAGACCCACCATCGCCTCGAGGGCCGCAGGGAGCCAGGGTCCACCGCGCGCCACGGAGTAGTCACCGCTTCCGCCCAAGAGCACGACGTCGACGGACTCGATCCGCTTGGCGTCGGGCGCCCCCCTCAGGAGGTCGAAGATCTCGACCTGACCGGGCACGAGACCGAAGCCTCGCTCGAAGCAGGTGATCTCGTGCCGACGCATCGGATCGTCGGGATTTCGCACCTGGAGCAGCAGGAAGCGTAGGTCGCGCGTGGGGAGGGTCACGGTTCGGAGTTGGAGTGGAGCAGCCAGAGGGGACCGCGCGGGCAGCCGCGGATGATAGAGGGAGCACGGATCCCCTTCAACCGGCGCGTGAGCGACGACCCGGGCTGGCTCTCGGAGGCGACCTATGGTTCAACAAAAAATGAAATAATATATTAACGGGCCTTGCGATCCCGACCCCGAGGGGTGAGCTTCGCCTCGTGCAAGGCCCGGGCCGCCCCTATGATGCCCTGGCCCGACGAGCGAGTGGAGTGGTGCATGCCCGAGAAGTCCCGGAACCTCCTGGAATCGATCGCGCTGTGGTTCGACACTTCGGCGGTCAACCGCGACGCCATGTCTGACACGACCGTCGTGGATTGGTACCGTGTGATCCCGTTCATCGGGATGCACGCCGCCTGCCTCGGCGTGATTTGGGTCGGGTGGAGTCGAACCGCGGTCGGTGTCGCCTTCGGCCTCTACGCGGTCCGTATGTTCGCCATCACGGGCTTCTATCACCGCTACTTCTCGCACCGGTCGTTCAAGACGTCGCGCGCGGCTCAGTTCACCTTCGCGCTCCTGGGCGCGAGCTCGGCCCAGCGGGGGCCCTTGTGGTGGGCGGCGCATCACCGCCATCACCACCGGCACTCCGACACCGAACACGACGTGCATTCGCCGCGGCATCATGGCTTCTGGTGGGCGCACATGGGGTGGATCACGGCCCCCGGGAACTTCCCGACCGCATTCGACCGTGTGCCCGATCTGGTTCAGTACCCCGAGCTCCGTTTTCTCGACCGCTTCGACGTCCTCGTCCCATTCGCGCTCGCCGTCACACTCTTCGTGATCGGAGGTGCCCAACTTCTGGTGTGGGGCTTCTTCATCAGCACGGTCGTGCTCTTCCACTGCACCTGCTTCATCAACTCGCTCGCGCACCAGCTCGGGACCCAACGCTACGAGACAGGCGATGACAGCGGAAACAGCCTGTTCCTCGCGCTGCTGACCTTCGGCGAGGGTTGGCACAACAACCATCACAAGTACCCGGGCTCGGCGCGCCAGGGCTTCTTCTGGTGGGAGATCGACCTGACGTATTACGGCCTGAAGGTCCTGGAGCGCCTCGGCGTCATCCGCGAGCTGCGCCAACCCCCGAAGCGCCTCCTCGAGCGCGCGTGATGCGCGTCGCGATTGTGGGAACCGGGGTGTCGGGACTCGTCGCGGCCCATCTGCTTCGAGATCGAGCCGACGTGCACCTCTTCGAGGCCCGCGATCGGATCGGGGGCCACGTGAACACGATCGAGCTCGAAGGCCCCGACGGCGCTCCTGTGGCGGTCGACACGGGCTTCATCGTCTACAACGAACAGAACTACCCGCTGTTTTCCGCTCTGCTGGCACGACTGGGCGTAGCGACGCAGAGCTCGGACATGAGCTTCAGCGTTCGATGCGACCGCACGGGGCTGGAGTACAACGGCTCGACGATTCCCCAGCTCTTCAGCCAACGAGCCAACCTGCTGCGTCCGAGCTTCTACCGAATGCTCGCCGATATCGTGCGCTTCAATCGTGAGGCCGCGCCGGCGGTGCGAAATGGGGCGGCGACGACCACGCTGGGTGAGTACGTGCACGGTGCCGGGTACTCGCCGCGGCTGGCCGAGCACTACCTCGTGCCCATGGGATCGGCGCTCTGGTCGGTTCCCCGAAGGCGGGTCCTGGAGATGCCGGCCGCCTTCTTCATCGAGTTCTTCCAAAACCACGGAATGCTCTCGATCGACGACCGGCCACCGTGGCGGGTGGTCGCGGGCGGCTCGGCCCGCTACGTCGAAGCGCTGGTCCGACCCTTCCGTGACCGCATCCGCACCGGAGCGCCCGTCGCGAAAGTCTCTCGAAGACCCGACCACGTCCTCGTCGAAGGTGAGCGCTTCGACCACGTCGTGCTCGCCTGCCACGCGGATCAGGCGCTCGATCTGCTCCGGGACCCTTCGGCGGCCGAGCGGAGAATCCTGGGCGCCCTCCCCTACCAAGAGAACGACGTCGTGCTCCACACCGACACGGAGTGCCTCCCGCGACGCCGACGCGCATGGGGCGCGTGGAACTACCGCCTTTCGGGCAGCGACGACGATCCGGCCACGGTCACCTACAACATGAACATCCTGCAGTCGCTCTCGACGCCCGAGACGTACTGCGTGTCGCTCAACGCGACCGACCGCATCGACCCGGCACGCGTGCTCTATCGAGCCCGGTACCGTCACCCGGTCTACTCGATGGAGGGGGTCGCGGCTCAGGCGCGACACGCGGAAATCAGCGGCAACCGCACCCATTACTGCGGCGCCTACTGGGGCTTCGGCTTCCACGAAGATGGTGTGCGCAGCGGGGCCCGCGTGGCGGAGACGCTGGGCGTCGATGTCTCTCGAGCGCTCGGAGCCGCCGTTCGCTCGGTGGCCGGGGGGTCCATAGGCGGCCTTGGGCCTCCTCCCGCGGCGGTGGGCACGTGAACAGCTGCATTTATCGTGGCGTCATCACGCACGCGAGACGCGCGCCGAAGCGTCACGCCTTCGCGTACCGACTCTTCATGATGTACCTCGACCTCGACGAGATCGAGCGGGTCTTCGCCGGACGCTGGCTCTGGTCCACGCGTCGTCCCGCGCTCGCATGGTTCCGCCGGGCGGATTACCTGGGCGACCCCTCGGTGTCGCTCGAGAGCGCGGTCCGTGACGAGGCGGAGCGCCTCACAGGCGAGCGCCCCCGAGGACCGATCCGGGTGCTCACACACCTCCGGTACTTCGGCTACGTGCAGAACCCCGTGACGTTCTACTACTGCTTCGATGCCGACGGATCGACCGTGGAGACAATCCTGGCCGAGATCACCAACACCCCTTGGAACGAGCGCCACACGTACGCACTCTGCAGGTCGCCCACGGGGGCGGGCCCGACCGAGCACACCCATCGGTTCGACAAAGCGTTCCACGTCTCTCCGTTCATGGAGATGGACCATGAGTACACCTGGGACTTCTCCGAACCGGCCGAGCGGCTCACGGTGCAGATGGTGAACTTCGCGGCCGGAGATCCGCTTTTCGACGCGCGCCTCGCACTGGAGCGGGTGCCGATCACGGGCCGTTCGCTCGCGGCGGTGCTCACGGGCTTCCCGCTCATGACGGTCCGCGTTCTCGCGGGCATCTACTGGCAAGCGTTTCGTCTCTGGCTCAAGCGCACGCCATTCGTCACACATCCCGACAAGACGGTGGCATGAGGGTCCTGGACTCGCTGGCGGAGCGCGTGGTTCGAGCCCAGCTCCGCGACCTCGCACACGGCCGACTCACCGTTCGGAGCCGGGGCCAGTCAACGGTCTACGGCACGGGACAGAGCCCGAGCGCCGACGTAGAGGTGCACGACCCCAACTTCTTCCGCGCGGTGGCGCTCGGTGGCCATGTCGGTGCCGCGGAGTCGTACGTCCACGGGGAGTGGACCGCCGACGACCTTGCAGCGCTCGTGCGTCTCTTGGTTCGCAACCGAGATGTGCTCGACGGCCTGGAAAGCGGTTGGGCGCGCCTCGCACAACCCGCGCGTAGACTGCTGCACACGCTCAATCGCAACACCGTCCGCGGAAGCGCGCGCAATATTCAGGCGCACTACGATCTCGGCAACGACTTCTTCGCGATCTTCCTCGATGAGACGCTGACCTACTCGGCGGGCATCTTCTCGCGACCTGGTGGCTCACTGCGGGATGCCTCGATCGCCAAATACGACCGGCTCTGCCGGAAGCTCGAGCTCGGGCCGGACGACCACGTCGTCGAGATCGGGTCCGGGTGGGGCGGCTTCGCGATCCACGCCGCGAGTCGGTACGGCTGCCGAGTGACCACCACGACGATATCGAGGGAGCAGCGCGCCCTTGCGACGAGGCGCATTGAGGATGCCGGACTCGGGGGGCGGGTCACGGTCTTGCTCCAGGATTACCGTGAGCTTCGCGGTCGCTTCGACAAGCTGGTGTCCATCGAGATGATCGAGGCCGTCGGACACCACTACTTCGGCACCTTCTTCGAACGATGTGCGGCCCTGCTCGAGCCGCAGGGCCTGGCGGCGATCCAGGCAATCACGATCCAGGATCGCTTTTACGAGTCCGCCCGAAGGGAGGTCGACTTCATCAAGCGTTACATCTTCCCGGGTAGCTGCATTCCTTCGATTTCGGTCCTCGCCCGAGCCGCGGCTCCTACGGACCTTCGCCTGGTGCACCTCGACGACCTCACGCCGCACTACGCCGAGACGCTGCGGCGCTGGCGCGCCCGCTTCATGGATCGGTGGGACTCGATCTCGGCGCTTGGCTTCGACGATCGCTTCCGGCGCCTCTGGGAGTTCTACTTCTGCTACTGCGAGGGCGGATTCGACGAGGCGCTACTCGGCAGCGTGCAGCTCACGTTCGCGAAGCCGGCCGCGACCGCTCCGTCCGTCGTGGAGCTACCCAGCCTCAGCGCGGCGGTCGCATGAACGGCAGCCTTTCGACATCTCCCGGGGTGTGGACAGTCTCTCGAGGACGCCGGTTCGGATGAGCCGCGTGGCGATCGCCCTCGCCGAGCGGGGCCTCGTTCCCATCGCCGGCCTGCGCGCCGGCGTCCGGCGCCTGTTGAGCCAACGGCTTGCCGAGGCAGAGGCCGGGCCCTCCGTCGACGGCTTCGTCGAAGAGCTCAGGAGCAGCCCGGTGGCGCTGGTGCCGGAGAAGGCGAACGAGCAGCATTACGAGGTCCTGCCAGAGTTCTTCGAAAGGGTGCTGGGACCCAACCTGAAGTACTCCGGAGCATATTGGCCGGCGGGAACCAGAACGCTCGCCGAAGCGGAGGAGGCGATGCTGTCGCTCACGGTCGAACGTGCGGGGCTCGCCGACGGCCAATCGATCCTCGAGCTCGGGTGCGGCTGGGGCTCCCTGACCCTGTTCGTGGCACGGCGCTTCCCGAACGCGCGCATCACGGCGGTTTCGAACTCGGCCCCTCAGCGCGGCTTCATCGAAGCCCGGGCTCCGGCCAATGTGCGCGTGATCACGGCCGACATGAACCACCTCGAGCTCTCGGACCGCTTCGATCGAGTGGTGAGCGTCGAGATGTTCGAGCACATGCGAAACTACCGCACGCTCTTGCACCGGGTCCGCGGC
>JAOTVL010000174.1 GCA_029863525.1 Gemmatimonadota bacterium | reverse complement strand
CCGACGTGACGCCGCCACCAGGAAGTGCGCTCTGGGGGGCCCCCGGTGGGGTCGGCTTCACGCTGTCTCCGGATGGCGAGCGGTTCGTCTACGTAGGTGAAGCGCCGGAGGGAACGCAGCTCTGGGAGCGACGGCTCGGGGAGTTGGACCCGAGGCCGATTCCCGGGACCGGGGCCGCCGTTGCCCCCGTCTTCTCCCCGGACGGCTCGTCCATCGTGTTCATGCAAGACGGCAGCCTGAAAACCATGTCGCTCGGGGGGGGGCTTCCCTTCACCCTCCTCGCCGGGTTCGAAGGACCGGCGTTCCTGGACTGGGGGTCGGACGGGATGATCTACTACGCGCACAGCGGCATCGTCTCCCGCCTCCCTGCTGAAGGCGGGGAGCCGGAGCCGGTGACGACGGAGTTTGAGGGCGCCGGCGTCCTTCTGCCCCACGTACTGCCCGCCGGGCGTGGCTTGCTCGTCACGCTGAGAATGAACGCGTTCGACGCGGCGATTGGAGTGGTCGGTCCCGAGGGCGGGAAGCCTCGACGGCTCTTCCAGGGCACCACCCCTCAGTACACGCGGTCCGGCGACCTCGTTTACGCGACGATGCAGGGCGAGCTGATGTCGGTTCGTTTCGATCTTGCGCGACTCGAGCCGGTGGGCTCACCCACCCCGCTTCTCGAGGGGGTGCCCGTGAGCCTCGTGAGCTCGACGGCCTCGTTCTCCCTAGCCGAGGCGGGCGGCCTCGTCTACCAGGCGACCGGCACGCCACCCTCGTACCAGGCCGTTTGGGTGGATCGCAGCGGCAGAGCCACGGAGATCGATCCGAGTTGGACCTTCGGCGGCCACAGCCGGTGGTCGACGGTCGTCCTCTCACCCACGGGCGACCGGCTCGCGGTCTCTGTGACCGGTTCCGCGGACGACCCCGGCGTCGACATCTGGATCAAGAGCCTCGATGGCGCTCCCGCGGAGAGATTCACGTTCACCGGGCGCGGAAACCATCGCCCGGCGTGGTCTCACGACGGTGCGTACCTGACCTATGCCCGCGATCGCAGCCAGGGGGAGTGGGAGACCGTGCGCAAGCGCTCCGACGGAACCGGCGAGGTAGAATCCGTGTTGCCGGGAGGCGTGAACACGGCCTTCTATTCTCGCGACGGGGATTGGCTGCTCTATGCGATGCAATCGACGTCCGCCGACATCTTCGCGCTTCGCATCGGGGTGGACAGCGTGGGCCATGCGCTGGTCGCGGACGACGATTACCACGAGTTCAACCCGGTGCTGTCGCCCGATGGCCGGTGGCTCGCGTACAACTCGAACGAGACCGGCCGATTCGAGGTGTACGTGCGGTCCTTCCCGGACGTGCATTCACTGAAGCGTCAGGTGTCCGTAGAGGGTGGCTCCGAGGCTGTCTGGTCGCGAAGCGGACGGGAGCTGTTCTACCGCAACGGGGCCGACGAGCTGGTCGCCGCGGAGATCATAGACGAGCCGACGTTCTCTGTCCGCGCTCAGAGCGCGCTCTTCTCGGCGGCCGACTTCTTGGGGAGCGCATCCCACCCGGTCTACGACGTGGGGCCTGACG
Source organism: Gemmatimonadota bacterium (assembly GCA_029863525.1). Lineage (GTDB taxonomy): Bacteria > Gemmatimonadota > Gemmatimonadetes > Longimicrobiales > Gaopeijiaceae > UBA2589. The sequence continues at coordinate 3,942 of JAOTVL010000174.1, read as the reverse complement.
ATCAGGCGTTCGTGATGCTCGCGGCGGTCGCCGGCGAGCCCGACCGGCTCATTCTGGTGCAGAATCTGTTCGGGCAGCGATAGAGGCGACCAGGCCGATTCGGCGCGCCCCTCCGAGATTCAGCGCCAACCCTCACCTCCCGCGGACCGATCGGCCCGCGGGGGGCGTGGGAACGGTACGTCCTCAGTGAGCGTGCCTATTGAGTGGGATCACCCAGCTCCACGCACGGCCCCGGGCCATCGAAGGAGCGACCGCTGGAAACTGGCTCGAGGAAGGTCGGCGGGTCCGTCGAGAAGTCGATGGTGACCGTGGCGTGGCCCATCCCGTACGCGATCTGCCGCCCTTTGGCCTCCCTACGGACCTTGAGAGAAATCCCACTGTTTCGGAATTCGACCACAAGCCCGTCAGCGCTCGCCAGCGCTTCTTCGTTGACCACAATGTCGTTCGCGGCCCAATCGCCCGTGGTGAGGTTGGTGGCGGTGAACCGTCCCTGAAGGTGCAGGAGTGTTCGGGTCGACCCGTCCGCGTTCACCCAGGTCTTTGTGTCCTGCCGCAAGTCAAAGTGCTGCTCTAGCGTAAACGTCTGACAAGGGCGCTCGATGGTGAAATCGATGAACTGGCGGTCATTGACGGGAGCGCCGGAAGATGTCGAGCCGCTGCCAGCCACGAGGACTGCCTCCGGAGGTGCGGCCTCGGGTAGAGTCGGGCTGTCGCAAGCCGCGAACACGATCAAGCAGATGAGCGCTGTGATGCTTCTGAGATTGGACATGGTGCCTCAGCGTCAGAGGGGCCTGACCGGGACCCGGTCAAGCACGTCGACAGCCGGCGGCTCAGGAGTCGTTGCGATGATCCAACGGAGTGACGTGCCGGGAGAGTAGGCGTTGGCGTCGATCCCACTCTTAGCTGGCTCTTAACGAGCGGCCGGCACCAATGCCGTAACCACCCGAAAGAACACACGTTGCGGGTGTTCGGGAGAGGGCGGGTGTGGTTTCTTCCAGCGCGGCTCAGGGCATCAGGACGGTGGCCACGTCGAGAATCGACCGTCTGACCGAGCCATCCCGGAAGGGGTCACGTACGCCGTTCGGGGCCGCTCCTGCGATCGGTCACGGAGGGATCGCGTGTCCCCTGCTTCCTCCGCTCCTCCGAGACCCGCCTGTTGTACGCGTCCGTGAGCCACGTCGCGATCACGATGCGATGCCGGAATTCGGGCGTGTCCTCATCGTCGCGGTGGGCCTCGAATACCCGGCGTTCCGGCCCGCCATTCATCGACACGAACCAGGCACCGTCGTCGAACTCGGCCCCCCCTCCCGGCACCGGAGCGACGTTGGCGCGATATCGGCGACCCCGATGGACGAACTCGATCGAGCGCAGCACGTTCACCTCGCTAAGCACGGTTACAGGAACAGCCCCGCCACGGAGACGACCCTCCACGACCACTCCCAGCCTCATCGCCGATCATGCAGAGTTGGCGCCGTGTCGGCCAGGGCGAGCGGGGGGACAGTGTACCAGCGGCCGGAAAACGAAGCAACGCTGCGGGCGCCCGAGGTCGTGCCCGTCCGACCTCTGTGTGTGCATGCACCGCGCCCACGACGGTTGCCGGCCCGAGTCCATGCTCCCAGTCTACCGTCGCGATTCACCCGTCCAGGACGACCCCCCGATGTCCAACCCTCTTCGCACGGCCCGACTCACCCTCGTGGCGGTCCTCGTCACGGTCGGCTGCTCCCAGACCGAGGCCCCCTCACGAGCATCGGAAGCCTACTCGGTTGCCGAGGTTCCCATGTCCCGGATCTCCGAGGACCTGGCGGCGGGTCGGACGACCTCGGTCGAGGTCACGCAGGCGTACATCGAGCGGATCCGAACGATGGACGAACCGCTCAACTCGGTCATCATGGTCGCACCGGACGCGCTGGAGCAGGCGGCCTCGTCGGACGCACGCAGAGCGGCCGGCCGAGGTCTCGGCCCACTCGATGGCGTGCCGATCCTCCTGAAGGACAACATAGACGCGGTCGGAATGCCGACCACCGCCGGCTCGTTCGCGCTCGTCGAGAACCAGCCGGTCGAGGACTCGGAAGTGGTGCGGCGCCTTCGCGGCGCGGGCGTTGTATTGCTCGGGAAGGCGAACCTCTCGCAATTCGCGGGCTTCCGGAATACGGCCTCCTTCAACGGCAGTACCGTGGGAGGCAGCCCCCACAACCCGTACGATCTCTCTCGCAGCCCCGCGGGCTCCAGCAGCGGCTCCGGCATCGCCGCCGCGATGAGCTTTGCCGCGGCAACGATCGGCACCGAAACCGGCGGCTCGATCGTGGGCCCCTCGTCGGTGAACGGGATCGTCGGGATGAAGCCGACGATTGCGCTCGTCTCCCGGCGCGGAATCGTCCCGATCAGTCTGAACCAGGACTCGTCGGGTCCCATGACGCGGACCGTGCGGGACGCGGCGATGATCCTCGGGGTGATCGCCGGGACCGACCCGGGCGATCCATGGTCCGAGGACGCCGATCAGCATGTGGAGTCGTACGTCGCGGCGCTCGACGACGAAGCCCTCCGGGGAGCGCGCGTCGGCGTCCTGCGGCCGACGGGCGAGAGCGCGGAGGAAACGGAGCCCCTCTTCGATGCTGCCCTGGACGTGCTCTCGGCCGAAGGGGCGGAGTTGGTGGAGATCGCCGCGGACGCGCTGGTCGACCCGCGGCCGGAGATGCGGATCATCCTCCTACAGGACTTCAAGGTGGACCTCGACGCGTACCTGGAGACGGTACCGAGCGAGGTACCGGTGCGCTCGCTCGCCGAGTTGATCGAGTTCAGCCGGAACGACCCGCGCGAGCTCATGCATTCGATGGACTATTGGGAGGACGCCCAGGCCACCGAGGGGGGCCGATCCGACCCCGGCTACCAGGCGGCGCTCGCGGACGGCCGGCGCCTCACGCGGGACGAGGGCATCGACCGCCTGCTGGCGGAGTACGATGTGGACGTGCTGGTGTCGCCGACGGGCACGCCCGCCTCGGAGATCGAACCCGACGGGACCCCGCGAGCCGGTCCGATCCCGAAGGGCCCCCGCGGCACGCGTCCCCCCTCTCTCACGGTGGTCGCCGCCGTTGCGGGCTATCCGCTCATCTCGGTCCCCATGGGACTGGTCGACGGCTTGCCGGTCGGGATCACCTTCGCCGGGACGGCGTGGTCGGAGGCCTCCCTCCTCGGCTACGCGTACGACTACGAGCAGGCGTCACTGGCCCGGGTGCCGCCGCCGAGGGCCATGGCGGGCGGCTCGTCTGACCGGTGACCATTCGCTCAGCGCCCGGAGGCCGCCTCAGCTAGGCTCTCGCCAGGTCACCCTGCCTCGGTCCAGGAAGGGATAGCGCTGGAGCGCATACTCGGGCACCGCGTCCAGCCGCTCCTCCGGAGCACCTCGGTAGGTGGGTGCGATCACGGTCACGCCCCGCATCGCGAGCTCTTGCAGCTCGGGCACGTCCGACCAGCTCTCGATCTCGAGCGCGTCGGCCCCGCGCTGCCAGATCAGCAGCGAGCCACGCTCGGCACCGTCCGTGCGCTTGGGAACGAAGACGAGTGCGGTGATCGCCCGCGGCTCCTCCCCTTCCTCCGAAGGGGGTCCGAAGAACCGGACCTCGTCCACGTTGGCCACGTCGCGGAGCCGATAGAAGAGCATCGCGACGTCTACCTGACGCTGAAGCGCGCTCAGGCGCCCACCCTCCCGGTCCATGTGCTGCTGCAGCGTCGCCCGGAACTCGTCCAGCTGCGCCCGAGTCAGAGGGGCGGCCGACGACGACTGGGCCATCGCCGAGCTCGGTAGAACCGCTTGTCCGAGTGTGAGGGCCGTCAGCGCGAGAACGATGCCGAAGAGTGGCTTGTGGGATCGCATGATCATCTCCTCCGTCACTCGTTTGAGTCGCCCGAACCGAGGGCGGTGTAGGCCATGGGTCGCACGGGGCG
>JAOTVL010000057.1 GCA_029863525.1 Gemmatimonadota bacterium | reverse complement strand
CGAGCACGAGAGCTGGCAGGTACTCGAACGACGAGGGTACCGCCCGGAGAGACTCGATCGGGAAGCGATGCGGCGCCGGTATCCCAAGTGGAACGCGGACCGCTACCGGGACGGCTACTTCAGCCCGCGTGGAGGCTGGGTCGAAAGCGGCGCGGTCGTCGCATGGCTACTCGCTTCGGCGCGCCGTGCCGGCGTCCGCTTCGTCGAGGGGCAGGTCCTCGAGGTGGAGACGTCGGGAGCGCGCGCGACCGGGGTGCGGGTCCGCTCCGAGTCGGGGCACGAGCAAGCCGTGGACGGCACCGAGGTCGTCGTATGCGCGGGGGCCTGGACCCCAGGCTTGGTGCCCTCGACCGCGGCGGTGCTGACCCCGGTCGCACAGCCGGTCCTCCATTTCGGCGTCGACGATCCGAATGAGTATCGAGGGCCCGGCTTCCCACCCTTCGCGGCGGACATCGCGGGCTCGGGCTGGTACGGCTTCCCAGCGCTGGAAGACGGGCGGCTGAAGCTGGGGCACCACGGCCCGGGCGTGCCCCGCGACCCGGATTCCCGCGGCTCTGTGACCGCCGAACACGTTGCGGCCGCTCGAGCTTTCTTCTCCGAATCGATCCCCTCACTCGGCGGTGCCCCCGTCGTCGGCCAGCGCGTATGCATGTACTGTGACAGCAGCGATGGTGATCTGCTCATCGATCGACCTCCGCACATCAGTGGACTCGTGGTGGCCGCGGGGGGCAGCGGTCACGCGTTCAAGTTCACCCCTCTGCTCGGAGGAATCATCGCCGACGCCGTCGAAGGACGGCAGAACCGCTGGTTGGCCCGCTTCGCGTGGCGGAGTCCGACATCCTCGAAGAGCGAGGAGGCACGATACCTCATGACCAAAGGACGCGAATCATGAAGTTCATCCACACCGATGGCGCGCCGAAGCCCGCCGGCCACTACAGCCAGGCGACGGTCTATGGCGGTGTCGTCTACGTAGCGGGCATGCTCGGCATCGATCCCGCGGACCCCGACGCCGACAAAGGAGATGCGGCGCAGCAGGCGCGTCAGGCGCTGAAGAACGTGGCCGCGGTCCTCGATGCCGCAGGGTCCGACCTCGACCGCGTGGTACGCATGGAGATCTTCGTCTCCGACGTCGAGCTATGGGGACCCGTCAACGACGTCTACACCGAGGTGATGGGAGACCACAAGCCGGCGCGGGCCATCGTACCGGTCAAGAGCTTCCGCGACCCGTTCGTGCTCGAGATCGTAGCTACGGCAGCACTCGGAGGCTGAGGGCCGTCAGACGCCCATCCGAGGCAGGGTCATGTTGTCGAGGAAGAGCCGATCCCGTCGCGACAGGGAGCTCACGCCGTCCTCGTCCACGATGTCGAGGAGCCTGAGTACCTCGTCCCGATTGAGGGGGTGAAGGCGCCCGACATTGATGCCGTGCCATCGATCCCGATCCTCTTGCTGGCGCACTCCTGCAGACGAGTAGTGCGAATTGGGCGCTTCCACACGACGGTTCGCTTCGATCCGCCGCTGGCGCCACTGGCGGTACCAAAGTCGGAGCGCGAGACCGCCAACGGCCGCCATCAGTACGGTCGGCAACAAGATGCTCATCGTTTCACCCGACTCCCGATTTCCCCGATGCCTCGGACATCCCCCTGGATGCCGTGCCCATCGTCTTCTTGGACGATCGATCGCCCCGGAAAGTTGCAGGTGGGGAACCGACGTGCGCAACTCCGGTCCGTGGAGCAGCGTCAGATCGGACCGGCGTCGGCCTTGATCGGTCGCCGTCGCACCGCGGCCCGCAGGGTCAAACGCCCCGGTCCGGACGGCGCCGGCTTGAGTACGGGGCCCGCCACGGAGCCCTCGCCTCTCACTTCGAGCACGTAGTCGAAGAGCTCGGGACGGGCCTCGACGGCATCTCCGCGACTGAACAGCACGATGCGCGGGATCTCCCGCAAAAGGCCTTTGGTGAGCACGAGCGTTCGAATCCGGGCCTCTTCATCGAGTCGATCGAACGGCTGCTCGATCGGTAGAGACGCGATGATCGATCCACGCCCCGCGATGAGGGACGCGGCGGCCAGCCGCAGCGCGATCCTCCCGGCGGCGAGATCTTCTTCGGACAGGGGTGTGAGGATCCCTTCGCTCCCCTGCAAGTGGACGGTGCCGCCGTCGAGCGTCATGGCGAGCACCCGCGTGCCGGAAACGCGGGACACGAAGCGCGACGCGCGATCCATGAGCAGGTCTGTCGCGCGCGCGAGTCGGGCCGTTCGCACCCGGTTCAGCGCGGTTACGACCGCGCCGCGCGCACCCTCGAGGGGTAAGCCCGGCTCCCTGACTCCCGAGCCCTCGAGATCGTGAAGGCGAGCGCGGAGCAGCTCGACGCGCTCCGATCCGGCCTCGAGGGCCGCGTGTAGCGTGAGGGAGCGACGCTCCAACTCTTGGAGGTGATCCGGCTTCGGCTCGAGCTGCTCCCAGCGACTCCTCCACCAGCTCCCGTCCTGGACCACCGACTCGTACTGGTCCCTGAGCTCCGCGAGGACCTCGTCGTAGTGACTTTCCAACACCCGACCGCACGTAGGGCAGGGAGCCTCCGGACCGGCCGACTCCATTCGACGGATGCGGACCCGAAGCTCCCGCGCTCGATCCCGGTACGCGTGCAGCGTCGTCTCCGCGTCTTGCCGCTCCCGGTGCCAATCCATTGTCGCGACCTCCAGGTCACCGTCGATCTCGGTGACGTCGGCGCGACTCGTCAACAGCGCCCTCTGTGCCGTCCGGAACTCCGCGGCGACCTGCTCCGGGTCGATCCGAACCGCGCCGCGGATCGGACGATCCGCGGGCACCGGAATCTCGGGTACCTCGGGGCTGCGGGCACCGAGGCCCTCGAGGGCAGCATCCGCCAAGCCGAGTCCGCGGCTCTCGGCGACCGCGTCGGCCGCCCGGCGAAACGCCCCATCGAGGGTCTCGATCGATTCTCCCGACCACCAGCGCGCGATGGCACCGGCAGGGCCCGTGGAGCCCGACTGCACGTAGAACTCGGCAATGGCTCGCCGAGCCCTTCCGCCTCCCCCCAACACGGCGGTGAGTCCCTTCGGGATCGACGTGCTGACGCGGCCCAGCCCCGGAAGCGAGCCGTCGAGCGCCTCCAGCGCTCCGTGCGGTGAGTCGGTCCGATCGCGCCCGCGGTCCGGCAACACCTCGTTGACCAGGGCGACCGCCTCCCCGTCGGCCGCACCGTCGCGGTCCAGCTCCGCGATGACGGCCTCCCGCATGAGTCGGGGCGCGTCGCTGGGGTGCCACGCCTCGGCCGGCACACGCAGGTCTTGGCCCGCCTCGACCGCGAGGTGGAGGGCCTCACCTCGCAGGGCTCGCAGAGGTTCACCCTGAAGTGCGAGAAGGTCCTCGGGGTTGGCGCCCTGCAACCGGAGTCGGACGATCTTATCGGCGATTCCTCCGGGCACTTCGCCGGTGACCTCACGGACTCTCCTGCGAATCCGGTCTGGATCTCCCGGGCCGACCTTCACGGGCGCCAACGCGACCACGGGGCGACCCGGCACCGTGTGGAAGGACACTTTGCCACGCTCCATGTCCACGACCAGGAAGCCTTTCTCGTCGGCAGCCTCATTCCAAGGATCGAGGGCCACCCGCTCCAACGAGCCCGAGTAGCGGGCCCGCTCCGTGAGCGTCTTGCGACGGTGCTCCCCGCCCAGCGCGATGTAGTCCCATTCCGACGGATCGATCACCAGGCGCGCCTCACCGCCGCGGCTCTCCTCCGCGTGGAGCACGAGGAGATTCCATCTCATTCGTGGATCGGGGTCGGGGAGCGCCGGTGGCTGGCGCGTGACCGCGCGGTAGGGAACGAGGCACGCGTGCAGCCCAAGCCGTTCGATGAGAATCGAACGGGTGAGCCCGGTGGCGGCCTCCACGTTCGGGAAGGTGTCGAGCACAGCCAGCGCACCCGGATCACCCGGCCTTCTGGACGTGTCACGCGGGCCCGCCACCATCAGCACCGGGGCGTCGGGCAACGAGACACGAAGCGTCTCGAGGCCTCGAGCCAGAGCGACCACGGCGCTCGCGGGTGGGTCAGGCCGATCGAAAACATCTCCGGCGACGACGACCGCATCGGGTCTCAGCTCCACGACGGCCTGTACGGCCCGCTCGAAGGCGGCTGCCACGTCGCGCTCCCGCATGTTGGCGCCCTGCTCCAGCCGCCCGTACGCCCGAAAGCCCAAGTGCAGATCGGAAAGATGCGCCACGATCATCGAGGCGGCACCGGTTCGAAGTCCACGATGATAGGCCAGGAAGTCTCGTCTCCAGGACGCGCGATGGAGACGTACTCGGTCGCCTCGTCACTCCCGGCGACGCTCCGGCGCCAAAGTCGAAGCCCCGTCCACCGGGCCGCCGACTCCGGCAGAAGCGGGCTCGCGTCCGTCGGACCCCAAACCAGGTACCCTCCACCCCGCACCAGCGATGGAATCCGGCGGCGGGCCATCCGGGACAGGCCGGCGACGCCACCGACGGCCTCGAGCGCCCGCGCATCTACGATCACAAGGTCATAGCTGCCGTCCAGGGCCGCGATGGCGTCGTCCAGATTGCCTGCGATGACCGTCACGCGATCTCTTCGACCGACCGCGAGTCCCGTGTCGAAGTGATCCCTTCCCAGCTCCACGACGGCCGCGGTCCGTTCGAGCACGTCTGCGCTCGCGGTCGGGTCCGCGCGGAGCACGGCGTGCGGCACCGCCGATGCGCCCCCACCCACCAGCAGGACTCGCGACGGAGACCGCTCCGCGGCCGGCCCCACGGACTCGTCGTCGCCCGTGGAGGCGCCGGCCAAGCCGGGCAAGAGGGCCCTGACAACCGCGACGTCCCACGGAACGCGCTCGCCGTGTTCGATCGGCTCGGAACGGCGAATCACCGAACCCTCGAGCAGCTCCTTGACCGCCACCTCGTCGGCCTGCCGCCGTCGCTCTCGAACGCTCGTCTCGGATCCACGGCCGGGCCGGCGGGCCAGCACATCGACTTCCGTCCGCGATGCAAGCACACCCCCGTATACCATCCCGCCGAGAGACAGCATCACCATGCATCCGATGATGAGGGAGGCCGGAATCGGCACCCGGGGCAGAAGAAGACCCGTCAAAACGAAGCCCAACGCCGCGCCCACCGCCGCGGCTGTACCGGGGCCACGGAGGCGGCCCAGCACATCGGTCCTCGCCAAGGCCGCCATTCCCCCGAGCACCGCACCGGTGCCGTAGATGGGCACGGCGCCCAGAAGCGCCAAGCCGACTCCCTGGCCGAGGCGGCCCGCGCTCAGAGCAGGGAACACGCTCCAAGCAGTTCCGTAGAGAGCCGCGCCGAGAAAGGCGAACAGGCAAAGCAGCCATCGCCGTCTGACGCGATCTACGAGATCCCCATCCGATGTGGGCGAGCTCCAGAGTCCTGCGGCAAACGCGAGTCCCTCGACCGCCAAAACGGTCGTCAACGACCGAACGAACCCCAGGCCCCCATAGAGGAGCAACGAGACTGCCACCTCGGCGGCCACCGCGGCCGAGGCTCCCACCATGAGCGGTGGAAGCCATTCGAGGCGCGGCGGGCGCTTCGTCACGTGTCGGTGGCGCTCATGCGTCCCCGGTGGAACACCAAGACCGGTCGTTCCGTAACCGCCGCTCGTTCCACCCTCCCCACGAGGATCGAATGATCGCCTCCACTCAGGACCTCGTGAACCGAGCACTCGAGCCACGCGGCCGAACCCTCGATGATGGGGGCCCCGGACGCGGCCGGGGTCCAATCCACTTCTTCGAACCGCCCGTCCGACGGCTCCCGGGCGAAGCGCAACGCGACCTCACTTTGGTCCGCCGCGAGAACGTTGATGGTGAATGTCTGCGCAGTGATCAGCCGGGCGTGCGACGTGGAGGCGTGCCCGATGCACACGAGGACCAAGGGGGGGTCGAGCGACACGGAGGTGAACGAGTTGACGGTCAGCCCGTACGGCAAGCCTTCCGCGTCCGCACCGGCTACCACCGTCACGCCGGTCGGGTACGTGCCCATGACCTCGCGTAGCGAGGCGTCAGCTTGTTCGTGCAGGTCCATGGATCAGCTTGCTCACCCGTGGGTCGGCGCTAGCTTCAAAGGTCCGATATCCGCCGAAGGACTCGGCAACGAACCGACCCCAAAAGCTTGATGCGAAAGCACTTACTAGCGATCGCCGTGATCTTAACCGCGGCCACCGGCTGCGACAACGTGGCGTGGGGCGGGATCGAGGTCGAATTGCGTCCTCCTCCGATTTCGGACACGGCGGCCGCCACCGCGAACACCGTCGATGACACCGTCGCTGTCGTGAAGGTCCCGGGACCTCTTCTGCTCGCGGGCGAACGCACCGGTGAGCGGGCTGACTTCGTCATCGTCGGTGAGCTCCTCGCGGCCCGACTCTCACCGTTCCCAGATCCCGACGTGCCGTCGGACGCCACCCGGCTGGCCGAACTCTCCACCCCGGGCTCCGAATGGGTGGTGTACTCCGAGGGTGTCCGAGTGGGTCGGATGACCGTCGAAGCGACCTCTCCAGCCGAGCCCTACTGCGGCGATCGACTGACCCTTTCGGGGACCGTCGAATTGGTACCGAGCGCGGCTACGGCCGTGCGCCTCCTCGCGCTCCCTTCGACCGATGGTGAGATCGACCCGTACGGTGCGTACCAACAACACGCGGACGTCTACGACCAACGGGTCGCCACACTCCAAATCGCGGGTGAGGCGATCCCTCGTTACGGAGAGTCGTGGCCCGCGGGCGGCGTGCTCAGCCTTCGGGAAGACATCCAGGCGTTCCAACCCGCCGACGCCTCCGCGCCGTGGGTCGCGGCGACGTTCGTGAACCAGGACCTGCTCGGCGTCGCCTCGCCCGGCCAGGGGGCGTACTCCCTCTTCGTGGTGGCTCGACCGGAGGCCGGAGGGGAGCTGGCGGAGGCGTTCACCTGGTTCCGTTCGGTGGAATCGGAAGGAAAGGCCATCCCCCAATACCACGATCACCTGGATTGGGACGACGATGGACAGGACGAGATCCTGCTGGACGTGTTCGGAGCGAATCGCCGGTGGTTCGCGACGCTGGATCGCCTCGACGGGCGACTGATCCGTGCGTTCGAAGATCCGTGTGGGTCCGGCGCGGCACCCTCCAACTGATGCCGCCGCGCACGCCGCGGTACCTCGCATTGGCGGCGTGCGTTTTCGTGACCGCCTGCCGTGGCTCGGACGTGAACGGCCGGGTATCGGCGAACCCGGACCCCGTCGCGCGGGTCGTCATCGATGCGATGGGCACGCGCCACGAGCTCGAACAACCGGCTCGCCGCGTCGTTTCGCTCGTCCCGTCAGCCACCGAGACGTTGCGGGCGATCGGCGCATCGGACGCACTCGTAGGGCGGACCGACTACGACACGCAGGCGTGGGCCGCGGGGATCCCGTCGGTCGGGGGCGGACTGGAGCCGAACCTCGAAGCTTTGGTCTCGCTCCGACCGGACGTCGTGATCCGTTTCGGCGGCGAACAGGATCCTCGCACCCCCGAGCGACTCGACGACCTCGGCATTCGCCACGTGGCGGTTCGACCCGTCGCCCTGGCCGATCTGTTCGAGACGAACAGGATCGTCGGAGAGGTGGTCGGGCGAGAGGCGGAGTCCGACGCGCTGTCCCACGCGATCCGTGCCGGTCTCGAAGGTCTCGCGGCCGCCACTGCGAGCTTGCCCCGAGTGCGGGTCGCATACGTCCTGGGGGGCTCACCCCCGTGGGTCGCAGGCCCAGGCACCTACATCTCCCAGGTGCTCGATCTCGTCGGAGGAGACAACGTCTTCTCCGACCTCCGGGCACCCTACTCGGCAGTGAGCCCCGAGGAGCTCAGGTCGCGCGACGTGGACGTCGTGATCGTTTCCAGCGCGGGATCGTTCGACGAGTCGCTCACGCCGAACGCGCGCCTCGAGGTCGTGGGAGATGACTTCGAGGTCCCGGGGCCCGGGGTCATCGCCGCCGCGCGCCGGATCGCAGAGGTCGTGCACGGCCGGCCGATCGGGTGAGCTCGAGCGCCCGCACGACACCGATGAACCGATGGTCACTCGCGTTGGCTCTCGTCGGACTACTCGCGGTTTCGGTCATTGTCGGTGTTCGCTTCGGCTCCGTGTCGCTGACCAGCCAAGAGGTTCTTTCGGTGCTCGGCGGTGGAGGGGATCCGATGTCGCGCGACATCGTTCTCGGACTTCGCCTCCCCCGGGTTCTGCTGGGCGTTCTCGTCGGTGGCGGCCTGGCGCTCGCGGGAGCCACGTTCCAGGCCCTGCTCCGTAACCCCTTGGCCGAGCCGTACATTCTGGGGATCTCCGGTGGCGCGTCGGTCGGCGCCGTCTTGGTTCTCGCGTTCGGCTGGGCAGCGACCGGATCGTGGGTCCTTCCGTTGGCCGCCTTCGCGGGCGCGGTCACGGCGATCGCGATGGTCTTCGGAGTCGCCACGGCGACGGGCCGGGCAATGGACGTCCGAGTCCTGCTCCTTGCCGGTGTGGTCGTGGCGGCGTTCTTCTCGGCCTGCATCACGCTCATCCTCTCCGTGTCGTCGGCCCGGACCGTTCAAAGCGCCGTGCTTTGGATCATGGGAAGTCTCGCCTCGGCGGACTGGGGCAACGTCGGCCTCACCGCCGCATATACGCTTCCTGCTGCCGCCATCCTCCTCACCTTCGCACGCCCGCTGAACCTCATGGCGATCGGGGAGGAAACCGCAGCCTACCTGGGAGCCGACGTCGAGCGGGTGAAGCGGTTCGCGCTACTCATCGCCGCGCTGATCACCGCCTCCGGTGTGGCGGTCGCCGGCGTGATCGGTTTCGTCGGCTTGGTTGTGCCCCACGCGATTCGACTTCTGGTCGGTCCGGACCATCGGGCGCTCCTTCCACTCTCCTTTCTCGCTGGCGGGACCTTCCTGACCCTGGCCGATCTGGTCGCCCGGCTGGCGGTCGCTCCCACCGAGATTCCGATCGGCGTGATCACGGCATTCGTGGGCGTGCCCTTCTTCCTGCTCCTCCTTCGGCGGAGTCTGACGTCGGCATGAAGCTCGAGACTCGGCATCTGACGGTTCGTTATGCCGGGGCGTCGCGCCCCGCGCTCGAGGACGTCACGATGTGCGTGCCGGCCGGCTCGCTCTATGCGGTGCTCGGCCCGAACGGGTCGGGAAAATCGTCACTCGTCCGTGCAATCATGGGAGTGACACCGCTCGTGGCGGGCGAAGCCGTGATCGGGGATCGCCCGGTCACCGCGTGGAAGCGCGGCGAGCTGGCACGCTCCGTGGGCGTGGTGTCACAGAGCGAGTCGATCGCCTTCCCGCTGACGGTCACGGAGCTCGTGGGAATGGGGCGGTACCCGCACGTTGGACCGCTGTCGGCCCAGAGCGAGGCCGATCGAAAGGCGATCGCGCACGCGCTCTCGGCATGCGACATCGATGACCTGGGCGCCCGTGACGTGACCACACTCTCCGGTGGCGAGTTCCAACGAGCACGCATCGCGCGGGCCCTCGCGCAGGAGCCCTCGGCGCTCGTGCTCGATGAACCCACGAGCAGTCTCGACATCCGGCATCAGATGGCGATCCTCGAGCTGCTGCGTTCGTCGGCCGACCAGGGGATGACGGTGCTCCTCATCACGCACAGCCTCGACCTCGCAGCCCAGTTCGCGGATCGAATGTTGCTCTTGAGCCGTGGGAGGGTCGCCGCCGAAGGACCGCCCGCCATCGTGCTTCGTGAGGACATTCTGAGCGAAGTGTATGGGTGGCCCCTGTCGGTGACCACCGACCCCGACCGGGGAACGCCCCGCGTGGAGCCGCAGCGCCGCCGTTCGTCCTGATGAGCCAGCGCCTCGGCCGGCTGCCTCAGTACCGGACGGCGTCCTCCGCCTCTTCGTAGAGCGTCCGGAAGCTCTCGTAGCGCGATGCCGGGATGCCGCCCTCTTCCACCGCCTCGCGGACGCCACAGTCGGGCTCCGTCCGGTGCGTGCAGCCACGGAAGCGGCACTCCCCGGCGGGCTCGTCGAATTCGGGGAAGCACCCGGCGACAGCCTCCGGAGGCACGGCCCACAGCCCCACATCCCCGAACCCCGGGGTGTCGGCGACGAGACCCCCGCAGTCGAGCGCAAGGAGGCGAGAGCCGACGGTGGTATGGCGTCCCGTGCCGGTCTTTCGCGACAAACCGGCCGTGCGGAGATCGAGCGCCGGGTCGATCGCGTTGAGCAGGGACGACTTTCCGACCCCCGACGGCCCGATGAAGGCGGAGAGCCCCTCGCACATGAGCTCGTGAAGTACCTCGAGGCCGGCCCCTGACGGGGCACTGGTCACGATGACTTCGTACCCGAGCTCTGTATAGATCGCGCGCATCGTCTCGGCGGCCGCTTCGGCTCCGGCCAGATCGGATTTGTTGAGCACCAGGATCGGATGCATGCCACTCGACTCGACCAGGACGAGCAGTCGATCGACCAATTGCGTCGTCGCCGCCGGCTGCTGCAAAGAGACCGTCACGAAGATGCGATCCAAATTCGCCGCGAGGATCTTCGCCGCACGTCCCCCCCGCCCTCGCCGGACGAGCTCACTGGCGCGCGGCTCCACGGACTCGATCGCCCAGCTGTTGTCGACGGAAGACACCTGGACGCGGTCGCCGATCACGACGCGACTCCCCGTCCGTCGCTCCTGCTTGAGTCGACCACGCAGGGATGCCTCGACGTGCGTCCCGTCATCGAGGCGGACGACGTACACTCCGCCACCCGTCTCGTGGACCATGCCGCGCCGCGTTCCTTCGCCCTCTTTCGTCACTCGCGAGCTCCGCCCATGACGCGAGAACCCCCTGCCGGGGCTTTGGGCCTCGACAGGGGGTCGCATCGAACGGTTCCGATCACTCGGGATCGGGCACGGCGTCCATCAGCGCCGAGCCGTCAAGCGGCGAACGTCTCCAGGGCGTTGCCCTTCTCGCCCTCGCGCAGCCGCCGCAGCGCACGGTCGCGCAGCTGGCGGATCCGCTCACGGGTCACGCCCAGCATGTTCCCGATCTCTTCGAGCGTGTGCTCTCGCTCACCTTCGAGTCCGAAGTACAGGCGGAGCACCTTCGCGTCCCGGGCTTCAAGCGTCGACAACGCGTCTGTGATCGTCTCCGTGAGGAGCCGGCTCTCGACTTCGATCTCCGGCTCGGCTGCCTCTTCGGTGATGAACCGCTCGACCAGCTGAGAGTCCTCCGAATCACCGATCGGCGCGTCGAGACGGATCTCGGCGGCGTTCAGGGTCTGGAGCGACTCGACCAACTCCGGCGTCAGGTTGGTCGCCTCGGCGAGCTCGTCGGTCGATGGGTCACGCCCCTTCTCCTGCTTGAGGCGCTCCTTCTCGCGGAAGATGCGCGCGAGATCACTCGCACGGTTCAGAGGGACACGTACCGCGCGCCCGTGGTTCGCAAGCGACGCCAGGATGGCCTGCCGAATCCACCACACCGCATAGCTGATGAATTTCACGCCCTGCTCCGGATCGAACTTCCGGGCAGCCGTGACGAGTCCGACATTTCCCTCCTGGATCAGATCCGTGAGGGACACGCCGCGATTCTGGTACTTCTTCGCGACACTGATGACGAAGCGCAGGTTCGCTCGCGCGAGCTCCTGAATAGCCTCCTGGTCGCCCTTCTGGGCACGCGCGCCGAGCTCCTTCTCACGCTCGGGCGTGATGAGCTCGTGACGGCTGACATCGCGGAGGTACTGATCGAGAGCACTCTGCTCCTCGACACTCGCGTCGAAACCCGACAGGAGGTTGCCCTTCCCGCGTCGCTTGCGGCGCTTCGTAGTCGTGGCAGCGGCCATCGTTTGTTCGGTCTCCTTATCGGATTCTCCCCCACCGATCGGAGATCCAACCGATCCGGAGAGACTATGCATACACTTGAATTCGTAAAATCCTGAGCCGTTTATGATCGGGGCTCAGTACTGAGCTGTCAATGCGTCGGTGCGTTTCCTGTCGCATCGAGCATGCTGACCAGGTGTACGGCGTTGACAGGAATACGTAACCCCCATATGGGGTGCTGTTCCTCTTTCCGCTAGTCCTCGCGGGCGAATGCGGCGGTTGCTCCCTCGGGGTCGGCGATCCAAGTTACGGTCCGGCACCGTCGCCCCGTCCCCACGACCCCGCCCGCCATTGCCGCACGACATCGCCATCGCCGGTCGAACGCACGTGGGGCAGGTGCGGCGACGCAACGAAGACTGGGTCGAGGTCGTGCCGGAGCTGGGGGTCGCCGTGGTCGCCGACGGGATGGGAGGACACCCTGGTGGCGATGTCGCCAGTCGGCTGGCGGCCGATACGACGGCGCGCGTGCTCTCCGAGGCGATCGAAGCCGAGAGGGGCGAACAGGGCTTTTCGGAGCGGCTTCGCGAAGTCATGTCCGGAGCGGTACTGAGCGCACACGAGGCGATCCGCGCACGTGGCACCGTCGAGCGGGAGCTCGACGGTATGGGCACCACACTGACGGCCATGGTCATCAACCTCGAGTCGGGTGCGTGGGTGATCGGTCACGTCGGCGATTCTCGCGCCTACCGCCTGCGCGGTGGGACGCTGGAGCAGCTCACGCGGGACGATACGTGGGTCCAGGACCAGATCGATCGGGGCGGAATGCCCGAGGAGAGCGCTCGCCTGAGTCCGTATGCCCACCTTCTCACGCAATGCGTGGGCCTCGAGGACCCACCCACACCCCAGCTTCTTGCCGGGGTGGCACAGGCGGGTGACGCATTCCTGCTGTGTACGGACGGCCTGGTCGGCATGATCACCGACAACCAAATCGAGCGACTCCTCGGGGAAGCACACGACGCCCCGGGCACGGATTCACTGGACGTGCTCTTGGAGGCGGCGAATCGCGCCGGCGGCCAGGACAACATCACGGCCGCCATCGTCTGCTTCGGCTGACGGCCAAGGTCCCGGGCTAGGCCGCGCCGGCGGGTCGCGTGATGCGATCGAGCACCTGATCCGCCGAGACCTCCCGTCGTTCGAACGTGAAGACGCGGAGCACGCGGGCCGTCGTGTACAGCTCCTGAGCGACCTTGGTCAAATCGAGGATCCCCTCGGCTCCTTCGAGTCCGAGACGTTGCACCCGTCCGTCACGTCGCTCGACCAAGACATCGAGTTGGAACATGGCCGGCTTCGCCGGGAAGTCGATCACGACCTCCCCGGACTCCAAGCCGAGATCGGCGGCGAGGTCATCCTCCACGGCTCGCTTCCAGGGCGAATCCCCGACGGCCCAGTCCTCGACGCGACGGCCTGCGAGATCGGCGGCGGTCAGCTCGAGCGCCCGCTTGGGTAGCCGGCGGCGGCGGAGCGCGGGTAACCAGCTCGTGGCGATTCGCTCCGCGACTTCGCCGTCGTCCTCCATGCTGCGACGGCCAATCTCGTACAGGAGCTCCTCGTCGGTCGGTCCGACCAGTTCCTCCGGATCGATGAGTCCGCCACGAACGCTCTCCTCTACGATTCGTTTGTATAGGGCAGTCGCAGCGCGCACCGCATGATGCCAGTAGACATTCCTGAACATCTGATACTTCGCGAAGAGCAGCGATTCCAGGGCTGAGATCGCCTTCTCGTGGACGCCCACTTCGTATACGCCATTCGAAGGGTCTTGTAGAAGCTGTAGCCCTTGGAGCAGGCGGGACACGTCCACCTCGCCGTACGGAACGCCACAGAAGCGAGCATCTCTGCGGAGGTACTCCATCTTGTCCAGGTCGAGGCTGCCACTGACCAGCCCTCGGAGCGGAATCCCGCCGTCGCCGCGGATGAGCTCCGCGATCCGTTCGGGAGCCGACAGACCCAGCGGGGCGAGCGCGTCCCGCAGAGACGGGGACGCGAAGAAGAGCTGGCTCACCTCTTCGTGATGTGCCGGAAGGTGCTCGGTCTCGAGCTCCTCCAGCGCGTGGGAGTATGCGTAGTGACCGATGTCGTGGAGGAGAGCGGCGTACGGCACCAACTCCTCTCCCTCCCACACCTCCGGCGGGACACCGCCCCGTTCACGAAGATGTCGGAGCGCCGTCTTCGTCAGGTGATAGACGCCGAGGGCGTGATCGAACCGGGTGTGGGTCGCCCCTGGGTAGACGAGATGGGCCAAGCCGAGTTGTCGGATGTAGCGCAACCGCTGGAATTCGGTCGTATCCACGATCCGCGCGGCGGTGGCGTCCAGGCGGATCGTATCCCAGAGAGGATCCCGGATGAGCTTGTCCGAGCCGGTCATCTTCATACCTCGGAGTCTATCTCGATGCACGGGCGAATCGAATGCCCCGATGCGTCAGCTTGGCTTTGGCACGGTAGCCTCCCTATCTTCCCGAAGAAAGAGCGAAAGCGCCACCCCCTCCCCGTTCAAGCCTCCTCCGTGCACGCGAATCCAACGCTCCGAGAGCACGTCCGTGCAAAGGCCGAGAACCGGCCCGGAGTCTATCGCATGTATGGGCCGGGCGAGGAGTTGCTGTACGTGGGGAAATCGGTGCGCGTACGGACGAGGGTCCTCTCATACTTCCGTGCTCCCAAGGGTGAGAAGGCGTGGGAGTTGATCCGCGAAGCCGCACGCATCGAATGGGACTACATCCCCAACGAGTTCTACGCGCTGATTCGCGAAATGAAGCTGATCCAGCAGTGGAAGCCGAAGTTCAACGTGCGGCACAAGCGCAAGCGGATCTTCGCGTTCGTGAAGGTGACCGCGGAGGCGGCTCCCCGCGTCCTGCCGGTGAGTCGGGTGGTCGACGATGGATCGACCTACTACGGACCCTTCCCACGTGTGAGGGCACTCGCCCAAACGATCCGGGAGCTTTCCTCGACCCTCGAACTTCGAGATTGCCCCGCGACCACGCCGGTGTACTTCGACGATCAGCTGGAGATGTTCGGGAAGGGTCGCGTGCCGAGCTGCATCCGGGCCGAGCTGCGGACGTGTCTCGCACCCTGCTGTGGCCGACCGACCGTCGGTGCGTACATGGAGCGCGTGGAGCTGGCCAAACGCTTCTTGGAAGGTCGGGCGCACGAGCCCCTGGCCAGGCTCGAAGAGAAGATGAACGCGGCAGCGGCTCGGATGGATTTCGAGTACGCGGGTATTCTGCGCGACCGACTCGAGCGGCTTCACCAGTTTCGGGACCAGCTGGTCGCGTTTCGCGGTGCTGTCGACGGCCTGACGTTTCTCTACCGCGTGCCTGGCTACGCGGGAGATGACCGTCTCTATCTCATTCGCCGGGGTCGGATCCAGAGAGAGATGGCGCACCCGAAGGGGAAACGGGGCAGGGAGCGTGTCGCCCGAGCGATCGAGCAGGTCTATGGCGACCTGGATCGCGGGCCCATGGGGCTCGCTCCTCAAGACGCCGCCGAGATCCTGCTGGTAGCCCGCTGGTTCCGACTCAAGCCGAAGGAACGGAAACGGACCACACCGCCGGAACGGTGGCTCCGGGAGAAGCGCCCTCGAGAATCGACGATCACGGTCGACCGTTAGGGAAGGGCTCCGAACTCAGCGAAACGAGCACCCCGGTTTCACATAATGATCGAGTCAGGCCCGAAGTCGATGGCCGGATCGACCGTGATCCAATCGTATCCGCCGTCTCGCTCCGCAACGAAGCCGTCCAGGCTCATCACGACCGCGTACCGCAGGCGGCGGTGCCCCACGACGCCGTCAGGCTCCGCGGCGCATCACCTACCCGGCCTCAGCGCGTATCGTCGCTCCGTGACCGACTCCACCTTGTCTCGACTGTAAAAGACGGGGTGGAACTGATCGTTCGCCCAGAAGTCGAAGAGATTTCGATAGAAGGGTGACCGGACGTCGCCGCTCTGACCCGGCGTGTTCATACCGACGGACCGGTCCCAGTCGCCGGTGTCCACGATGATTCGGAACGACGCCCCGGACGTCTGGTTGTCCCCGTTGCCCGTCTGGTTCACGGTCGAGCCGTAACCGCCACGCGGCGCAGGCCCCACCTCCAGCATGGAGCGCGTCGCGGCGTCGACCGCGGTCCCCAAGGGGTGCCGTAGGTGCGCGTGGTGATTGTCCGCCTGGCCGTACAGCCACCGCGACATGTCCCGACCGAGCTTGGCCTCCAGTTCGACCATGGCGTCTTCGAGTGCCGAAACGAGCAGACCGTCGCGGGCTCTCATCGGGTCATCTCCGAAGGACCCCGGCGGAACCATGATCAGCTCGATCACCTTGCTGAGCGACAGGTTCAGGCTCGCGTCGACCGGAACCACGGCGTCGCGGACGACGCGACGCAGCTCCTCCTCCCACTGATCGTAGATGGTCGCCTCGACGGACCGCTTGTCCATGACGAAATCCCAGGAGAGCAACATTCGCCGCGCATCTTCAGCTCGACCGCTCGCGGACACTTCCTCCAGCATCGGAACCAGCTGCCGCGCGGGAATCGACAGCTCGTCGGTCTGAAGCCGCATCATGTCCGCTATCGAGAAGCGTGTTCCCCCGTCGAGAACTTCCACGATTCGGAGCCAACGGTAAGGGTCCGACCAGCTGAAGCCGACCGCGTCCATGAATTCGTAGTCGCGCGGAATCAGATCATTGTTTGCGGTGGCGAAGTACCCCTCCGGAGGATTCACCACGTGGGGCTTGGCGATGATCGGCAGGTAGCCGTCCCACTCGAACCGGCCGTCACCCGGTACCGGGACCAGCCCACTCCAATTCCGACGTACGGGCGCGATGCCCACGGACTGCCAGCCGATCGTGCCGTCACGACCGGCCCACACCATGTTCTCACCCGGGATGTTGGAGTAGTCACAGGCTTCTCGGAACTCCTCCCACGTCGTCGCTTGGTCCATTCTGAGCGAAGCCAGGTAGGGGGCGCCCCCGATCTCCATCCACGCCGCCCGAACGGCGTAGGCCAGGTTGCGGGCGCGGTCCTCGAACACGACCGGGCCGTGTCTCGTGTACTTGAGTTCCGCGGTGTGAGGGCGCTGGCCCTTCACCGGTATTTCCTCGGTGATGACGGTCATCGATTCCCATTCGCCCCGATATCGGTACTCGTTCGGGTTCGAAGGATTCGTGCGGTAGACGTAAAGATCTTCCCCATCCGTGGAGAACACGGTCAGTCCCCACGCACCGTACTCGTTGTGACCGATCGAGACGCCGGGCAGGCTCGGTTCGCCGCCGCCGATCACGTTCCAACCCGGCCCCACGAGATGGACCCAGTACCGCAGTGAAGGCGCGCCCTGCGCCCTGTGCGGGTCATTGGCCATCATCGGGTAGCCGCTCTCGGAACGAGCGCCGCTCACGACCCAGTTGTTCGATCCGACATCCCGCTCGACGTCGTACGCGACCACGCGCGCCGCCTCCTCCGCGGCGGCCTCGAGCATCGCGAACGAGTCTTCGTCGCCCCGACGATCATCCACGATGTCCTGCGGTTGGAATCGCACCGAACCGCGGAACGCGTCGTAAACGCCGAGGATGTCTTCGGAAAGTGCCTGGCCGTCGATCGCGGCGTCCAGCTCGAGGAGCGGGTCCCCGGGACCGAACGACGAGAGCTCCTTGACCACCTCGGCGCCGAGCGCGGCCACCCGCCGCCCGGTCGACAGCTCGGCCCCGATGTTCCCCAGCAGACCCTGATGGCGTGAGATCACCACATCGGGGGTCCAATGACCCGGGGTGATTCCGAGCAGCTCGAACTCGATGGTCAGCAGGCTCGGGTCGCGCTCCGTCTGAGCGATGTACGCGTTGATGCCATCGACGTAGGCGTTGATGATCTCGATGCCGCGGTCATGGTAATGGCTCAGCTCCTGGTCCAAGTCCCGCCGGAACTTGAAGAGCCTCGTTCCGATGTCGCGCTCGAGCTCCCGCTCCCCTAGGATCTCGGCGACGGTGCCGGTGGCCTGGCGCCGCCAGAGCTCGAGCTGGAAGAGGCGATCGCGTGCGGCGTTCCACCCCTGTGCGAAGAAGAGGTCGTACTCGGTGTCGGCGTAGATGTGGCTGATGCCCCATTCGTCGACGAGGATCTCGACCGGGCGCTCCAGCCCCGGCAAGTCGAGGGTGGTCGACTCTTGAGCGGCCAATCCCCCGATGCCAACGAGGAGGAGCGCGGAGGCGAGCAGAAGCTGTGCGGGCAAGCGGCGGTAGGTCGTCACGTCCAGGTCTCGGCGAGGGTGGTCCGGCGGAGGCAGCGTAGGCACCGCGCCGGAGTGTCACAAGATCCCGTCACGACTAGAGGGGGCGACGCTGGCTTCGGACACTGTCGACGACTACCCCACCGCGGCGCTCAACGACGACGAGAGCGCCCGGAGCGCGCCGTGCGAAAGCGGAATGATCCCCTGCGAGACTTCGAGCTCGAGGCCGACGTAACGGGTCGCGGGGAACTCCCGCCGCAAGGTCGTGGTCAAGGCGTCGGTCCATCCCCGATACGGCCGGTTCAAATGGACCTTCAGCCCCTCGGGTGCGAGCGCGCGAGCCAGATGCGTCTTCCATCGCCGGGCCACGAACGCCTCCGGGGCACGACGGGGATCGTACAGCAACCCGATGTCCGTCGATCGTCGCCTGCCGTTCCATACCGGCGTGAACGTGTGGACCCCCACATGGACGACGGTGCGCCCTATAGGCGCGTTCTGCACCATCGCCCGGACGCCGGCCCGATGGGGCCGCCAATAGCCCTCGACGACCTCCTCACGCTCCCGCTCGGACATCGATGCCGCCCATTCGGAGAAGAGTCGCGGGTGGCCCTCCGAGCGATTGCACTCTACGAGGAGCCTGCTCACTCGCTGTAGGATCAAGGGGGCCGCAAGGTCGCGAGCGAGGTGCGCTCCGAGCTCCGCCGATCCGGGGTCCCATCCACGGTGGCTTTGTAGCGCCTCTTTGGCCGCCGAATCCGCGAAGTAGCGGGCGTAGCGCGACGGGATGTCGTTACCCGCGTGCTCGCAGGAGAAGATCAAGACCCCGTTGACGGCACCTTCGATCGACCGCGGTAGGCTCACGACCGGACGACGAACGGCCGGTCGCGCCGCAGGCAGTCCTCGAGCAAACGAGCGATCTGCTCGAGCGACCGGCCATCCCGATGAGCCCCGACCATGCGCGCCGCGAGCGAGCCGTGGCCCACGATCGTCTCGAGCGTCGTCGCGTACTCGCCGGGGACGCCGTCCGGTGCGAGCGTGTCGGCGAGGCGCTGCCAAAGGCGGGCCACCTGCGTCTCGGAGGAGTTCACGCCGAAAGCATCGAGCACACGGCGGTCCGAGACGAGCGCGTCTCCGCCTGCCTCGACGGTTCTCAGGAAGAGGTCGGCCAGGCCCGGCGTCTCGATCCGATCGATCCGTTCGATCGAGGCCCACCGCTCCTCTGTGAGTGACTTCACCAGCGCGACGACCATCGACACCACGGCCAGATCGGCGGTCGGGCACTCCTGCGCGTCGATCACGCGGACCTCGATCGCACCTCGCTCGAAGCGGGCGATCGAGCCCCGGGCGTTCGCCCACTCGTGGCGGAGCACGCCCTCGGGGTCGTGCACTGCCAACGCCTCGTAGAGTGGTTCCAGGATTCGCTCACGATACTCGTCTTCGGAGCGGACGGCGTCGGGCACCACGTCCCCCGCAACCTCGGGCACTCGCCGTGCGTTGTGGCGGTACGCCTCGAGTCGAGCGTCGAGCTGCGGCTGCTCGACCCCGTCCAGGAACGGACTGCTGGCTGCCAGCGCCGGGATGAGCGGGATCACCAAGCGGATCGCCGAGTGGAGCCTGTGAAACTCGCGATCACCGTCGAACGGGAGGTTGAGGTGGGTGCTCTGGAGGTTGGACCAGCCGTGGCCCGAGCACCCGAAAATTCGATCGAAGGTCTCGTAGACCCGATTGTACTCGTGTGGCCAGAGCCGAGTCTCTGTCGCCGGGTCCATCCAGGGATGAGCGCCCCCGGGCAGCAGGCCGTACCCCATCGAGCCGAGCGCCTCGATCGCGGTTCGGATCTCACCATGAAACGCGGCACCCAACCCCTGGAGCGACGGTGCCGGCCCGTTCGTCTTCAGCTCGAGGACGTGGAGCACCAGCTCGTTCGACCACGCGAGGTCACCCCGCTCGAGCTCCGCGACGGGTTCGCCGGCCATCGATTCCATCAGCACGTCACAGACGGGCCTGACGTCGAGTGACGCCTGATCGACGATCATGTACTCGATCTCGACGCCAAACGCGTCGAAGAGCCCCAGGCGGCTCACCTGCTCGCCCTGGCTTCGAGAGCCTCGACGAAGTGGCCGATGATCAGGTCGTACAGCCCATCGCCGAGGGCTCCGTCTTCGCAGCCCGCGTCGATATTCGGATTGTCGTTGACCTCCGTCACCAGCGCGCGACCGTCCTTCAGCACCTTCACGTCCACGCCGTAGAGTCCCTTTCCGATCAGGTCCGTAGCGGCGAGCGCGAGCTCCATCACTCGCTCGGGCACGTCCTCCAAGGGCACCGACTCCACTCGTCCATACCGGCCGCTCGCCGGCGCGTCGTGCCGTACGATCTGCCAATGCCCCCGAGCCATGTGGTACCTCGACGCGAAAATCACTCGTCCCCCGAGGACTCCGATCCGCCAATCGAAGTCGGTCGGGGTCCACTCCTGGGCGATGACCAATTCGGATTCCGCGAGGAGTGAGTCGAGCCCCGCGACCAGCTCTGCTTCCGTCGCGACCTTCACGACGCCCAGCGAGAACGCGCTGGTGGGGTCCTTGAGCACGCAGGGCAGCCCGACCTCTCGTACCACTGCATCACGGTTCCCTTCGTGCACGATCAGCGTCTTGGGCGAGGGGATGCCATGCCGCTCGAACAGCTCGGCTTGGAACACCTTGTTGGTGCAGCGAACGATCGATTCCGGATCATCGATCACGACCAAGCCGGCGGCCGCGGCCCTCAGAGCGAAGCGATGCGTGTGGTGACCGATGTGGGTCGTCTCGCGGATAAACAGCGCGTCATAGATTTCGAGTCGCCCGAAGTCGTCGGGCTCGATGATCTCTGCCTTCACACCGGCGCGGTCGGCCGCGCGTACGAACTTGCGGATCGCCGCCGCGTCGGAGGGGGCCTGTGCATCGTCCTCCGACCAGAGAATCGCGATGTCGAAACGACCGTGCTTGCGCCGCGAGCCGGAGACGTGCGGTCGCCTGAAGAAGCGCGCGGCGGATTCCACGACGAACGGCCGGTGCGCGTCTGGAACGTCGCTCGCCGGAACCGCGCGCACGGACGAGAGCGTCCACTCGGCGTCCCCATCCCGATCGAAGCGCGCCCGCATGAGCGGGATCGGGAAGCGCATGAAAAGGGCTCGTGCGAGTCGCTCGTAGCGCTTCGCCAGATTCCGGCCGAAGTAGACGCTCATCTCGAAACGGTCCGAGCGGAGCGGTCTCAGGCCCGTCTGGATGAGGCGATCGAGATCGTCGGATACGACGCGCACCACGGAGTCGACGAGGAGTCCTTGGACGGTGGTCACGGAAGGAAGCGCCCGGTGGCCTCGAGCCTCGGCTAGGAGCGAAACGTAGTAGCCGGTGGTGTTCTTCGAGTAGCTCCGGCAGACGTTGATCACGGTTGCGCGCGGGAGCTCGGCGAAGCTCGCGGACGTCAGGTAGTCGCGCGCCGCGACGACCCGGACACCGGGGATCTCGAACGGCCACCGCTCCGGCCGCTCCACGACGATCAGTCGCGCCACCGGATCACATCTCCCGTGGACGGATCACGAGCACGTTGCCGTCGTACGTCGTCACCCCGAGGAAGATGGCGCCGATCAGCCGGTACGGGCTTACCCAGTACGTACCCGAACCGTGAAGAGGGTTGTCTCCGGAGGGGTCCGAGATCCGAAAATCGCCCGATTTGGGGTCGACCCCCGAGATCACGACGAAATGTCCCACCGGCTCGCCGCGCTGATGGTCGTATCGCGCCCTGCGGCCGTCGAAGACCTCGCGCTCACATCCGTAGAGATAGGTCGAGCTCAGCCCGGTAATCGGTGGAAAGCCGGCGCGCACGATGTCACGCAACAGCTCCGGCGTCAGCTCACGGTGCCGGATCTCTCCTCCCTTCGACAGGAACGCCAGGTACGCTTCCGTCGCGTCGGCCAACCGCGGGTCCGGCTTGTGTGTGAGTTGCTCGCGTAGCTCGCCCGCAAGGTCGACACCGGGTCGTTCGAACCACGACGGATCGAAGACGTCGAGGTTGTACGTGTACAGCGTCGCTTCAAAACCACGCTCGAGTGCGTCGAGCCCGAGCAGGACACCGAGCGTCCCCCCGTGAACGAGCTTGGGGACGGAGTCGATGACTTCGTCGAGCGGCAGACGGGTCCCCAAGAACGCATAAACGGCCTGCAGACAGGTCGGTCCACAGGTCACGTCGTCCGGCTGCTGCCGAACATCGATGTCCGAGAATTCGAAGACCTCTCGCTCGGGCTCCTCGGCCCTGCTCACGCCAGTCGATCCGGATCGGGTGACCAGGCATGCCCGCCCGGTCGTCGGGGCGCCTCGGGGTGAAGCGCTGAGGCGGCAAATATCGCGGGTGTCGAGTTGCGCGAGAAGCGGGTAGGCTTCCGGTCGATCAGAAGACCGGCCCGATGCTTCCCCGAACCGAGTCGAGCTCCTCGGCCGTATCGGGTGTCGGGGCGGTGAGCAGGCTCACGGCGACGCACGCGAGGAGGCCCGCGAAAAAGCCCGGGATCATCTCGTAAAGATCGTAAAAGCCGGCCTTGAAGACGCGCACCCAAACGACCGTCGTCGCGAACCCGACGATCATGCCGGCGACCGCACCCGCCTTCGACGTGCGCCGCCAGAAGAGCGAGCAGAGCACCACCGGAGTGAACGCGCAGGCGATCCCCGACCAGGCGAATAGCACGAAGTCGAAGATGACCCGGACCTCGAGGAGCGCGACGACCAGGCCTACCCCGCCGATGACGACGGTGACGGCCTTGCCCAAACGGGACAGAGCGCGCTCCGACC
>JAOTVL010000056.1 GCA_029863525.1 Gemmatimonadota bacterium | reverse complement strand
CCCAGGATGTCGTTCAGGGTGCCGTCCCACGTCTCGGCGACCACCGGGAGCGAGGCGAGCCACGGCGGGTACCCTCCGCCCTCGTAGTCGACGCTCTTCGTGGCACCCCAACGGACGACGGCATGATGGACGATCCCTACGTTGAGGGTGTTCGTGATCATGATCGGCCCCTCGAGCAGGCCGGAATCCTCGACCCAGGTCGTGCCGGTCATCTCGCCGTCGCCGTTGAGCGAAAACCAGGCGGCGAAGACGGGGTCGGGCGTCTCATTGCCCCGTGGCCACACCGCGGTGACGCCCGTCCTGACCGGGCCTACACCCACCACCTTGGCGCCACTGCCCCGAATCAGGGTGGTGTGACCGACTTCGACGCCGCTCAGGTCCGTGATCGCGTTGAGTGGTCCCGGTCTTCCCTCGAACGGAACCCCCAGGTCCCGCGCACGAGGAGCCTGGGCCTGGGCCGTGCTCGCGGCCGCACCCACCCAGACGAAGCAGCATGCGAGCCCAACCCCAGCGATCCTTCGAGTCATGCGTCGAGCTCCCTCGTTGAGGTCCGGTCCGTGACTTCGAGCAAACGACGTCGGAGCGACTCGCACGGCAAGGGGCCCGCCACCGTCACTCGACGGGCTTTGATGGTCCCCGCCCGGACCGCCGCGGTCGACGCCAGTGGCCGGCCGATCGGCCGAGCCGTATCCTCAACCCAGAAGCGACGCGCTCGTGCGAAGAGCCCGCGACCCCTTGGACCCGGAGTCGTCCATGACTACGCGAAGAGAGTTTCTCCGAGACGCGACGCTGGGCGTCGCCGGTGTCGGACTGGGGGCGACGCTCCCGGGAGCCTTGGCCGCCGCTACTGGAGCATCGGTTCGGTCGGTACCGCTGAAAGTCCATCGGTCCGAGCAGGTCGCCACCGGGACGGGGCTCTTCTACGATCCGGCCTGCCTCGAGCACGTCGTTCCGGCTGCCAGCAGCGGTGCCCCCCGACCGGAGATCGCCGAGCGACTCGTGCGGATCATGCAGGTGATGAACGAACGCGGCCTCGTCGACGACATGCGGCCCTTGAGCGCTCATGCCGACCCGATGCCGTACATCGCGGCACACCACACGGCGGAGCACGTCGCCGGAATCCGCAGGATCCCGGTCACGGGGCCGCTCGCGGAGCTCGCGGTCGCAGGAGCGCTCGGAGCCGTCGACGCGGTCGTCGGTGGCGAGGTGAGAAACGCGTTCTGCGCGGTCCGCCCTCCTGGTCACCACGCCAACAACACGGGCGAGGAGGAGGGGTTCTGCTATTACAGCAACGCGGCAATCACCGCACGGTATGCGCAGCGGGCGCATGGGTTCGAGCGCGTCCTGATCATCGACTGGGACTATCACCACGGGAACGCGACCCAGAACGCCTTCTTCGAGGACCCCTCCGTGCTCTTCTACTCGACGCACGACTGGCAGGCGTATCCCCAGACGGGCGACCCGGCGTTGGTCGGCGAGGGCGAGGGTCGGGGCACGAATATCAACGTGCACTTGGACTGTGGGAGCCGGGATCTCGACATGCTACGTGCATGGGATCAGCGGCTGGAGCGCGCCGTCTCGGATTTCGACCCGGACTTCATCATCGTCTCGGCGGGCTTCGACAGCCGGCAGGACGACCTACTCGGTTGCTTCGACGTGACCGACGATGCCTTCCGCCGCATGACGCGTAGCGCCATGGCCTTTGCGGACTCGTGCTGCGAGGGGCGCCTGGTGTCACTCCTCGAGGGAGGCTACAACGTCGACGGGCTGGCGCTGGCGACCGCAGCCCATGTGGAGACGCTGCTCTCCGGTTAGCCGCGATTCGATCGTGGGTCGAGCGTGGCCGCGTGGAATGGCCGGATCGGCGTATCGCCGGACGTCACTGTGGCCAGACGTACCCGGCGGCGATTGCCGCGAAGGCGGCCACCTGGCCATCGATCCATTGCGTATCGTGGCCCAGCTCCTCCGCCATCAGCGCGGCCACGGCCGGCGCGGCCTCGATCGAGGCCCGCGCATCGAAGATCAAGGCGCGGCTTCGGCGGGCGAGCACGTCGTCGATCGTGCGCGCCATCTCCTCCCGACACGCCCAAACCACTTCTGCGCGCGTCAGATCCAATCGTTCGTGGACACGCTGCGCGAGCGAATCGTCCTCGGTCGCGAGCTCGGCGATCCGCGGGGCATCCGAACCATACGCCTCGAGGGGACCGAACTTCTCCGCGTGTTGGTGATATCCGTGGATTCTGAGGGCCTTGGTCTCGCAGTCGACGATCTCTAGATCGCCGAGCGTTTGCGCGGCGTCGACCACGTCCTCGGCCATCTTCCGATACGTGGTCCATTTCCCTCCGGCCACGGTCAGAAGACCGGAATCACTGATCCTGATGGCGTGCTCGCGCGAGATCTCGGCGGTGTCGTCCGCATCCCCCTCGGCCACCAGCGGGCGAATTCCGACGAAGACGCTCTTCACGTCGTGGGGCTCGGGGTCGTGCGTGAGATAGCGGGCGGCGTGCTCGATCAGGAACGCGACCTCCTCCTCGAACGGGCGCGGCTCGAGCTCGACCGACTCGATCGGAGTGTCCGTCGTGCCGATGAGCACGCGATCGTACCAGGGGATTGCGAAGAGGACGCGGTCGTCGTCGGTCTTCGGGACCATGATCGCCGAAGAACCGGGCAGGAACTCCCGGTCGAGCACGATGTGAACTCCTTGGCTCGGACGGATGATCGAGCGTGCCGCGGGGTCGTCCATTCGCCGAACGGCGTCCGTAAAGGGACCGGTCGCGTTCACGACGACGCGGCCCGGCACCTCGATCGACGCTCCCGATTCGTCGTCCCGCACCTCGACCCCGCGGACGAAGCCGTCCTCGCCCTTGATGATCGAGGTCACGGGGCAGTAGTTCACCAAGGCGGCACCCTGCTCCGCGGCGGTCATCGCCAGGTGGATGAGGAGGCGAGCGTCGTCGAACTGCCCGTCGTGGTACACGACGCCACCCCGAAGGCCGTCGGTCTCGATCGTCGGAAGGCGTTCGACGGTCTCCTCTACGGACAGGTTCTTCGACTGGCCGAAGCCGTACCGTCCAGCGAGCACGTCGTACACCCGCATCCCGACTCCGTAGAACGGAGCCTCCCACCACTTGTAGTTGGGGACGACGAAGGGCAGATCCGTGACCAGGTGGGGCGCGTTCCGGTGCAGGATCCCGCGCTCCTTGAGCGCCTCCATGACCAGCGGGACGTTGCCCTGCTGGAGGTACCGCACGCCGCCGTGCACCAGCTTGGTCGATCGGCTCGACGTGCCCTTCCCGAAATCGCTTTGCTCGAAGAGCACGACGTCGTGTCCCCTCGAGGCCGCATCGACGGCGACGCCGATCCCGGTCGCTCCGCCTCCGACGACGATCACGTCCCAGGGGCGGCCCTCCTCGGCTCGTTCGTGGACGCGGCGCAGCATGTCGGGGCGGTTCATCGTGCATGGGGGTTCGAGTGGGTCTGACCTGACCAAGGTACGGTGCCGTCCGATCCCGTGTACATTTCGCCGAGCCCGCCGGCTCTCGGCCCCCTTTCGTGCAAAGAGCGCCTCAAGCGAGCCGCACCTTGGCCGACATGTCGGGTAGCGGGACACATCACGCCTACTCCCGAGACGCCCGTGTCCGCTCCGCCCCTCGTCATCCGACCCGTCGCTCGCAGCGCGGCGCTCATCGCGCTCGCGCTTGCCTGGGCCTCGACACTCGGCCACCACCCCCTGCAGGCACAGTCGATCGACGACCCCACTCGCCTCACGGGTGTGGACCCGGTGGACGTTCGCGCCGAGGCATCGTGGGACGAGGCAATCACGATGGAGGCAGGTGGCGCCACGCCAGCTCAGTTCCTGGAGGCCTTGCAGGCGACGTTCGGCGAGGCGATCGCTGCGGCCGACGCAGCGCCGAGCGTAGTCGAGGGAGCCGGGACGACGATCGCGTGTCACGTCGACACCTTCTACGACCGGGGGCTGATCGTATACTCGCTACGGGTGCAAACGGAGGCCGAGGGCGACGACGGCCGCCCGGTCATCACCTGGATCAAGAGCGACGTCGGGAGCTACGGTGCAGCAGCTGCATCTCATGTTCAGGCTCGGTGAGCAGTGCGCGGATCTCTTCCTCGACGACTGGCGCGGCGCGAATTGACCTCGACAACGAGGGGCAATCGCTAGGCGATGATGTCGTGGATGACGTTGCCCGCGACGTCGGTCAGCCGGAAGTCTCGACCGGAATAGTTGTAGGTCAGCTTCTCGTGATCGATCCCCATGAGGTGGAGGATCGTCGCATGCAGGTCGTGGATGTGAACCGGGTTCTCCACCGCCTTGAACCCGAAGTCGTCGGTGCGGCCATAGGTCATTCCACCCTTCACACCGCCACCCGCGAGCCAGATCGAAAAACCGAACGGGTTATGGTCGCGACCGTTGGTGACACGACCCGCGGCGTTCCCACCGCCCGTCTCGAGCACGGGCGTGCGTCCGAACTCGGTGCCGCATACCACGAGCGTATCGTCGAAGAGCCCACGTGACTTGAGGTCTTTCACGACCGCTGCGAACGCCTGATCCGAATGCCGAGCATTCACTCGATGGTTCATGATGTCCCCGTGATGATCCCACGGGTCGCCCTTGGCGTAGTAGACCTGCACCATGCGAACGCCCTGTTCGATGAGCCGAACCGCCATGAGGCATCCGCGGGCGGTGCTTCCGGGGCCGTACAGACGCTGCGTCGCCTCGGTCTCCTTTCTGATGTCGAAGACTTCGGGCGCCTCCGTCTGCATCCGGTACGCGGTCTCCATCGCGTCGATGGCACCCTCGATCTCCTCGTCCTTCTGCTCGAGCCGCTCCAGGTGCATCCGGTTGAGCTGCTCGACCAGGTCGACCTCACGCCGCTGATCCTCGAGCTCCACGTTCTCCGTGTGGATGTTCGGAATCAGCGCGTAGGGGTCGAAGTCGTCTTCGAGGCGAGGGATCTTGTCGGAGATAAACGTGCCCTGGTGAATCGCGGGCAAGAACCCGTTGCTCCATAGCGGCGGGCCGACCACGGTGGGCTGGTCCGGGCAGAGCACGACGAAGCCCGGCAGGTTCTGGTTTTCCGATCCGAGCCCGTAGGTGAGCCACGACCCCAGCGAGGGTCGCCCCGGCTGGATATGGCCCGTGTTCATCATGAGCAGCGACGGCTCGTGATTCGGTATGTCCGTGTACATCGAATTGATGACGCAGATGTCGTCCGCGACCGATCCCACGTGCGGGAAGAGCTCACTGACCTGGAGCCCCGACTTGCCGTAGCGCTGGAACGAGAAGGGCGACTTCATGAGCGAGCCGGTCTTCCGCTCCGTCTTGATCTCACCCGTGGGGATGGGCTGACCGTGGTAACGGTCGAGCTCGGGCTTCGGATCGAAGGTGTCGACCTGTGAGACACCCCCGTTCATGAACAAGAAGATCACGTTCTTCGCACGGGGCGCGAAGTCGGGTTTCGGTATCAGGCTGCCCATGGCCGACCGAATGGGGCTCGCCGCCTCCACCATCGACGCTCCGATCATCTGCGCGAACGCCATCATGCCGAAGCCGGCGCCCATCGTCTTGAGCGCCTCTCGACGGGTTTGTGGCTGCCCCCCCACGAAGCCGCAACCGCGGTGATGGTGGTCGTCGTGCCCGTGTCCGTGCGCCATATCGTGTCTCTGTATCGGCAATGAGTGGGAGCGTATGCTAGCTGATGAAGCGGAACTCGGCCGCGCTGAACAGTGCCCGAGCGTACTGGACCCACGCCTTCAGCGACGCGCGGCGTTCCGCCATCGCGCGATCGTTCTCGGCCTGGCTCGTGACCGAACCGCCGTCGCCCTCAGCCCGCCCGGGATCGTCCGCACTGGAGTGCGCGTTCCTGCCTGACGCACCCGAACCGGACCCTCCGTCCGTGCCGGGCGGGCCGCTCGCAGCGTCACCCTCTGCGTCCTCCTCCGCGACGAGCTTCTTCAGCTCGTCGTCGAGGTGCGCGGCCCGTTGGGTCTCGAGGAACTCCAATCCCAGCTCGGCCTCCTCCGGGGTGACCTCCCGCCCGTACAACAGCGGATACGCCGCTTCGAGCATGGCGCGATCATCGAAGTGCTCGGGGGGGTCGGGGTCTTCCTCCTCGCCCTTCTTCACGCCGGACCTGTCGGTCGTTTCAGCGCGCCCCTCGTCCGCGGCCCCGTCGTCGCCCTGGTCCGAGCCCTCGGCCGACCCGCGCTCGTCGGTCACTTTCGCCAAGCGTCGCACGAACGCATCAGCCTGACGGTGGACGAAGTCCGAGTTCATGAAATAGAGGCTCTGCAAGGGGACGTTGGTTGCGTACCGTCGCTCGGCGCTCAGGCTCGGGTTCGGGAAATCGAACGTCTGCAGGTACTCGTGGAGCTGGAAACGGCTCACCTCGGCGTATAGGGTCCGTCTCCTGTTGTCTTCGTCGTCGAGCTGGAGCGACTCCCCGCCGACCTCGTCGTCGAGCTCACCGGAGACCGCGAGGAGCCCGTCGCGAATGGCCTCGGCCGTAAGGCGCTGACGGTTGAACCGCCAGAAGTACCGATTCTCCGGATCGACCCCGGCGAAGGTCGGATTGTCGTCGGCCGCGAGCTGATAGACGGACGAGAGCATGATCTCTTTGTGCAGTCGCTTGATCGAATGCCCGTTCGCGACGAAGTCCGAGGCGAGGAACTCGAGGAGCTCGGGGTTGGTCGGAGGTGAGCCGGCGAAACCGAAGTTGCTCGGCGTCCGGACGATGCCGGCACCCATGTGCCATCCCCAGACCCGGTTGACGATCACCCGCGACGTGATGGGATGCTCGGCGATGTCGCGGGCGAGTCGCAGGCGCCCGCTTCCTTCCGTGTAGCGATCCGGCGTCTCGTCTTGGAGCACGTGTGGAAAGCCACGCGGCACACGCTCGGCCAACGTGCGTGGATCGCCTCGCACGTGGAGCCCGATGTCCGCGATTGCGGCCTCCTCCTTCTCCTCGACCCCCATGACGAACGGGATGTCAGGAAGAGCCTCTTCGAGCTCTTCGATCTCCTCGCGCATCGCCGCGACGTGGTCGTCCGCGATACGGCTCAGCTGGCGCTCGAGACCCCACCCGCTGAACCGGAATACGCCCGGCTGAGGAAAGAACGTGTCCAGCTCGTTATCGAGGTCGAGGCCGAAGAGATCGGTCAGGAGATTGAGCTTCTCGCGGTCCATCGTGTCGAGCTCGAGCTGGTGCTGGTCGAAGAAGCTCTCGAAGCCGTTGGGCATCGGGGTCGACTTCGTCTCCTCGAGAGGCGTGCCCCGCGCGATGATCTTCCGGTTCCGTTCCTCCAGCTTCTGCTTCTCGGCGACGAACTCGAGCACCATGCGCTGGAAGTCGTCCGCGAGCTCCCGGGCGCGCTCCTCGGTACCGCCCTCGTCGGCGATCATCTCCTGCCAAGGAACGACATACGGGTAGTGCTTCGGCTCCTTGCCCAGAAACCGAATCCAGCGCTGCAGGACCTCGAGGTCGAGCCGCGCGCGCGACGCCGCGGTCTCCACGGGGAGTTGTTCCTTACCGGTGACTTGCCACGCCGCCATCATGTAGTCGGAGGTCTGGAGCGAGAGCACTCGCGCGAGCTGCTCGGCCTCGGTCGAGAGATACTCGGCGAGCCCCTCCTTCATCGTCTTGATGAACTCCTGTTCCTTCTTGTATTCCGCCGCCGCCGCGGAGTCCGCGACCGGGTATTCGTAGTAGTTCGCGTTGTCGAAAATGCCTGCGATGGCGTAGTAATCGTGCGTCCCGATGGGGTCGTACTTGTGATCGTGACACCGCGCGCACCCTACCGTCAGCCCCATGAAGCCGCGCGTGGTCACGTCGACGCGATCATGGCGCTCGTCCGCGCGCGCGATCACCGGGTCGGCAATGTCGTAATACCAGGGTCCCTGCCCCAGGAAGCCGAGCCCCGGGAGCAGGTCCTCACGCTTCTCCTCCGGCATCAGATCCGCGGCCAGGTGCGCCATCAGGAACGTGTCGTACGCCATGTCCTCGTTGAACGCTTCGACCACCCAATCACGGTGGACGTACGCCATGGGGTAGCGCTCCCTGCCTGACCCGCCTGGGGCGAGCCCGCGGGTGTCGTCTTCCCCGAAGCGGGTCACGTCGAGCCAGTGCCGCCCCCAACGCTCTCCATAGTGCTCCGAGTCCAGAAGGCGGTCCACGACCCGCTCGAACGCATCCGGGGATTCGTCGTTAAGGAACGCGTCGATCTCTTCCGGCGTCGGGGGCAGGCCGATCAGGTCGTACGTCGCGCGCCGAATCAGCGTACGCTTGTCGGCCGGACCGACCGGCGCGAGCCCCTGCCTCTGGAGCGCCGCGAGCACGAAGCGGTCGATGTCGGTCTTCGCCCACGCATCGTTCGTGGGGGTCGGGACCGACGGACGAGCCAGAGGGCGGAAGGACCAATGGCTGCGCTCCTCGGCCGTGATCGCACGCCGCGGGATGGCAAGCGGAGCCGATACGTCCGCCCACTCCGCCCCCGCCAGAATCCACTGCACGAATCCTTCGATCTCCTGCTCGCTGAGTGGACCAGCGTTGCGCGGCATCTGGAGGTCGTCGCTCGTGTGGCGCAGGGCGGCGATCAGAACACTCTGCTCCGGATTTCCAGGTATGATCGCCGGGCCACGGCCGCCGCCTTGGAGTACCCGCTCTCGCGAGTCGAGCCGGAGCCCACCGCGCTCGTCGTCGGTGTGGCAGGAAAAGCACTTCTGCTCCAGGACCGGACGCACCCTGTCGACGAAAATCTGAGCCCCGGGGGACAGTCCTGCGGACTCCGGCGTCGAGGCGAAGGAGACCGCCGACGCCGCCTCCGGCCAGGGGGCGTCCATCCGAATCCACTCCGCGAGCCCCTCGATCTCTCGGCCCGTCAGGGCCGCCGCGTCCTGCGGCATCTCCAAGTCCTCGATCTCGTGACGAACGACTTGGATGAGCAAGCTCCCGTCCGGGTCACCCGGGACGATGGCTGGTCCCGACCTCCCACCACGGAGCAGATCCTCGAGCGAGGTCACCCGCAGCCCGCCACGACGCCGCTGCTCGGAGTGGCACTCCGCACACTTCTCGGCGAGCACCGGACGGACGCGCGTCTCGAAGAACTCGTCGGAGGATTGAGCGCCTGCGTGAGGCGCGAGGAACGCGAGCGCGATTCCCGCGGCGAAGGCGGCAAGCGCGAAGGAGAGCTTCATGGGTTGTCGGCGGGTTGGTGCGGGACGGCTCCCCGAAAGGGCGAACCGCGGGTCCATCGCGCGAATATGGCGTCCCGACCCGCATGACCGCAAAGAGAAACGCCTGTTTTTCCGGCGCCGCCGATCGACCGCTGCCAAGCGTCCGCTCGGCCTCCGGTCACCGGGCCTCCCCCGGGGACGAACACGCCGCGTTGCCGGAAGCGTCCGTCGCGCAGACTTCGACGTCGTGCGCATCGGCCGGGATCGCCGCCCTCCACAGATACTCGCCGTACCACGACATCTGCCCGGAGATCGTTGCGTCCATGAGTCGATACCGGACCTCGACGCTTCGCCATTCGGTCGGCAGGGTCGGGCTCTTCCGATCGTGGACGCGTGCCCGCACCAGGCGCTCGCCCGCCTGCGGGGTGATCGTGACGAGCGTGATCACCGGAGCCCGGGTATCCGAGGCCAAGCCACGACCCGAGAAGATCCGCTCCTGGATCGCGGTCGGATGCTCCCCCTGCGACTGGACCACGTCGATCCGACCGTCCCCGTCGACGTCGCCGATCGCCATTCCCAACGTTCCCGGCGTGTCGGCACCCGAGAAGACGTCGGTCGCGGCCCTAAGGCCACCGCGTCCGTCGTTCACCATCAACCGATCGGGACCGCTCAGAGAGCCGATCAGGAAGTCCGCGTCCCCGTCGGAATCGTAGTCGAGGT
Source organism: Gemmatimonadota bacterium (assembly GCA_029863525.1). Taxonomy (GTDB): domain Bacteria; phylum Gemmatimonadota; class Gemmatimonadetes; order Longimicrobiales; family Gaopeijiaceae; genus UBA2589. The sequence goes on along the minus strand of JAOTVL010000056.1, from coordinate 13,071 downwards.
AAGCGACCACGTTGTCGTCTTCGCCGATGTTCTCTGCGTCCGGCCACCAGTCGTCGGTCGCGTCCCGGTAGCGACCCTCTCCGTCGTTCCGGAATACGTGCTCTCGCCGGCTCGAACCGATCCCGCCCACGATGTCGCCGTCGTTGATCGTGACGAGGTCGAGGAAGCCGTCTCCGTCGAGGTCCATGGCCTCGAACTCGTAATTATTGGTGTATTGGGGCAGCCCACGGCGGTCCTCCGCGAACCGACCCGAGCCGTCGTTTCGAAGAAGCACGCTGCCTGGACAACGCTTACACGAGATCAATCCGTCGAGGTCGAGATCGTTGTCGACGTCGACGAGCTCCACGTCCCATGAAAAACCGACTCGTTGTGCCGGCATGCGCTCATCGGTGGCGTCCGAGAAGCGTCCCGCTCCGTCGTTCAGCCAGATACGCGTGACGCCGCCCTCGTTGGTCATGTTGTTGCCCGGTCCCCAGTCCGCGAGGAGTAGATCCAGGTCGCCGTCTCCGTCGACGTCGCCCGGCTCCGCGTCTCCCAGGCTGAGCGGTCGTCGCGGAAGGTGGCTCGCGGAGCGCTCCGCGAAACCGCCGTCCTCCGATGCGAAGAAGATCCGGCTGGGAGTCTGGTAGGTGTTTCCCACGAAGACGTCGACCCGGCCGTCCCCATCGAAGTCTCGCGCCTTGATGACGCGGGTAAGGTCTCGCGTGCCGAAGATCACGTCGGAAACGTCTTCGAATCCGGCTTCACCACGGTTCAGGAACGCACCGTTCAACTCCGGCTCCCCCGGCGTGGAGTAGTCTCCCCCATTGGCGAAGAGCAGGTCCAGGCGTCCGTCCCCGTCGAGGTCGGCCAGCTCGACCTTGTTCGTCCAGGATCCGGTCGAGTCGAGGAGCTGCTCGGTGACGTCGAACCAGACCGGGCCCTCCGGCAGGGGAACCGCGGGCTCCGAGCCTCTGTCAACCCGGTCGGAGCGGGCCGCGTCGGGCGCTGAGCACGCGGCGAGCGACGCGGCGACGAACAGGGGGAGTACGAGCGGGCGGCGCGAGAAGCCGAGGACGGTTCGAGTCTTCATCGCGCGAAGGTCGGCGATCCGGCAACCGACTCGCAATGGCTCGCGCCCAAGTAGGCGGCTCCGGGCCGAGACGCTACCATACGTGCGCTTCGAGATCACCGTCGGTTCGGGAGCCGTAATCGTGAACGATCAGTCCAAGGCATTCCTCGACCGCCTGCTCACGACCCCCGGCATCTCGGGGTACGAGCAGTCGGTCCAGCAGGTCGTGAGAGACTACGTGTCGGAGCTCGCCGACGCGGTCCACACCGACCTGCACGGCAACGTCCTGGCGACCCACAACCCGGGCGCGGAGCTCCGCGTGATGTTCGACGGGCACTGCGATCAGCTCGGCATGCTCGTCTCGCACGTGGATGCCGAAGGCTTCGTCTACTTCCAGACGGTCGGGGGTTGGGATCCGCAACAACTCGTGGGCCAACGGGTGACCATCTGGTCGCCCGAAGCCCCCGTCCACGGGGTGATCTCCCGGAAGGCGATCCACCTGCTGACCGAAGACGAGAAGAAGAAGGTGGTCGAGACGAAGGACATGTGGATCGATATCGGCGCGACCGACGAAGGGGACGCCCGCTCAGTCGTCCAGATCGGGGACCCCGTGACGGTCCAGCTCGGTCCACAGGAAATGCGCAACGGATTGGTGAACGCGCCGGCCATGGACAACCGCACCGGCGTGTGGGTCGTCTTCGAGGCGTTTCGTAGGGCGACCGAGCGCGGCGTCGCGTGTACGCTCGTAGCGGCTTCGACCGTGCAGGAGGAGATCGGCCTCCGTGGCGCGCGTACGGCGGCGTATGGGGTCGATCCGCACGTGGCCATCGCCGTCGACGTGACGCACGCTACGGACTGCCCCACGGTCGACAAGCGGCAGCGCGGTACGATCGCTTTGGGCCAGGGGCCCGTGATCGTGCGCGGCCCGAATATCAATCCCCGGGTCGGAGCGCGTCTCGACGAGATCGCGCTGGCGAACGAGATCCCACATCAGGTGGCCGCCCTCGGGCGTGCGGCGCCCAACGATTCGAACGTCCTGCAGATCTCGCGGGCCGGCGTCGCGACGGGTCTGGTTCAGATCCCGAACAGGTACATGCACAGCGCCGTGGAAACGGTCTCGCTGGACGACCTCGACCACGGGGCCGAGCTGCTCGCCCAGTTCGCGATGTCGCTGACGCTCGACGCAGACTTCACACCGTAGGGAGTCCTATGCGGCCGTCTCCGGGATGAGCTCGTCCTCCGACCGAGCTTCGGCCCGCGCGCTTCGGAGCGCGGCGTGGGCCGCCGAAAGCCGGGCGATGGGCACGCGGAATGGCGAGCACGACACATAGTCCAGGCCGAGCCGGTGGCAGAGATCGATGCTCGCGGGATCCCCTCCGTGCTCACCGCAGATGCCCATCTCGAGCTCAGGGCGTACTCGCTTACCCTCCCGCACAGCCCACTCCATGAGCCGCCCCACGCCATCCTCGTCGATGGTCTCGAACGGATTCGACGAGAGCACACCGCTCTTCAGGTACTCCACCAGGAAGCCCTGCTCCGCATCGTCCCGCGAGATTCCGAACGTGGTCTGAGTCAGGTCGTTCGTCCCGAAGGAGAAGAACTCGGCCGTCTCCGCGATCTGGGCTGCCGTCACCGCCGCCCTCGGGATCTCGATCATCGACCCGAAGCGGTACGGCACTTCGATTCCCGCTTCGCTCATGACCGAGCGGGCTTCCGCTTCCAGCATCTCGCGCATGGCCCGAAGCTCCGCCACGTGCGCGACCAAGGGCACCATGACCTCGGGATGCACGTCGATCCCGCGCTCGGCGCAGGCGCACGCGGCTTCGAAGATCGCACGGACCTGCATCTGGACGAGGCCCGGAATGAGCATCCCGAGGCGGACCCCTCGGGTCCCGAGCATGGGATTCTCCTCGCGCAGCGACTCCACTCGGTCGAGGTACCGCTGCTTGGTCGTGATATCCGCCAGCGCCCCGTCGATCTCGGAGAGCGTATGAAAATGCTGCAGCTGGACCTTGAGATCGGCGAGGTCACGCACCAGCTCGTCATGGTCCGGCAGGAACTCGTGCAGCGGTGGGTCGATAAGCCGGATGATGACGGGGAGGCCGTCCATGGCCTCGAACAGCCCTTCGAAGTCGCCCCGTTGAAGAGGCAGCAGTTCGGCGAGTGCCTCCGCGCGATCGGTGGGGTCGGCCGCCATGATCATGCGCTGTACGACCGGAAGTCGATCCGACTCGAAGAACATGTGCTCGGTGCGGCAGAGGCCGATACCCTCCGCGCCGTATCGCCGGGCCCGCTCCGCGTCCTCGGGATAGTCCGCGTTGGCGCGCACTCTCAGGACCCGCACCTCGTCCGCCCACGAGAGCAGCCGAGCGAGCGAAGGGTTCTCCAGGTCCGCCGTGACCGTCGGAAGCTGCCCCGCGAACAACAGTCCTCGCGTCCCGTCGATCGATACCCAGTCGCCCTCGGTGAGCTCGACGTCGCCCACCGTGAGCGACTTCCCGACCACGTCGATCTCCATCTCCACCACCCCGACCAGCGCGGGCCGTCCGAACTGTCGGGCCACCAGCGCGGCGTGACTGGTCCGACCGCCCCGGCTCGTGACGATCCCCCGCGCGGCGAGCATGCCGTGGACGTCGTCGGGCTTCGTGTCGGGGCGCACGAGAATGACAGGTCGACCCTCACCCGCCACGCGTTCGGCCGTGTCGGCTTCGAAGACGATCTGACCCACCGCCGCGCCGGGTGAGACGGGAAGGCCTCGGGCGAGGATCTCGGCGCCGCCGACGGCCTCGGGATCCAACGTTGGGTGCAAGAAGACGTCGACCTGAGCGGCCGAAACCCTCTCGAGCGCCTCGCTCTTCTCGATGAGCCCCTCGTCGGCCATGTCCACCGCGATGCGGACCTCGGCCTCCGCTGTCCGTTTTCCGTCCCGCGTCTGCAGGATCCATAGCCTTCCGGACTCGATGGTGAACTCGAGGTCCTGCATGTTGCGATGCCTGCGCTCGAGCTTGTCGGCGATCTCCCGGAGCTCCCCGAATATCCGGGGCATCCTCCGCTCCAGGTGAGACAGGTCGTGCGTCTGTCGTGTGCCGGCAACGACGTCTTCACCCTGGGCGTTTTCCAGATAGTCCCCCTCGAGCTCCTTGGCCCCCGTCGTGCCGTTGCGGGACATGCACACCCCCGTCGCAGACTCCCCGTCGATGTTCCCGAACACCATCGTCTGGACGTTCACGGCAGTGCCCAGGTCGTTCGGGATCCCGGCCGCCTGTCGGTAATCGATCGCCCGCTTGCCATTCCAGGACCGGAAAACGGCCTCGGTGGCGGCGTGGAGCTGGTCCCGAGGCTCCTGCGGGAAATCCTGTCCGGCGAAGGTCCGGATCACGGCTTTGAAGCCGCCGCAGACGTCCTTCCAGTCCTCGCCGGTCAACTCTGCGTCGAGCGTGACACCCCGATCGTCCTTCCGCCTGGAGATCACCCGTTCGAAGGCCTCGTCGTCCAGGTTGAGCACGACGCTTCCGAACATCTGCAGCAGCCTCCGATAGAGGTCGTACGCGAAGCGCGCGTCAGCCGTGCGATCGGCCAGGGCTGCGGTGATCTCGTCGTTGAGTCCCAGATTGAGCACCGTATCCATCATCCCGGGCATGGAAAACTTCGCGCCGGAGCGACAGGAGAGGAGAAGCGGGTTCTCGGGATCACCGAAGATCTTGCCGGTCTGCGCCTCCAGGGCGTCCACCGCAGCCAGTTCTTCCGCCCAAAAGCCGTCCGGGAATCGCCCCCCGCTCTCAAGGTACGCGTTGCACGCCTCGGTGGTCGCGGTGAAGCCAGGAGGGACGGGGATCCCGAGCCGCGTCATGTCCGCGAGGTTGGCCCCCTTACCGCCCAGGAGCGACCGAACGGCGTCCCACGATCCGGCCGCGGACTCCGCTGCCTCCACCTCGGTGAAGAGATAGATGAACTTGCCCATTGCTTCGTCGCCTCTAATTCGTCGCCTCTGATAGGTCGCAACCCAACGGAAGCTAGGGCGACGACGCCATCGCGGCGATCCGAAGAACCCCGGGGATCGTTGAGGGGAATTCCGAGCCGGATCCACGCCACGGACCCCCTGACCGATCCACCCCTGGAGCGACTCCTGCCTCCCGAAAAAAGAAATGCCCCCCGGAACACCACGACCATTAGATTCGCGCTGAGGTTCATTCACGCGCGATTCTTCGGTCGCGCCCGGAGCAAATCCTCAAGACAGAGGTTAGACATGCGAAAGCTCGCATCGGGACTCGCAGTCGCGGCGCTCGTAATTGCACCCGCCGCCGTAAGCGCCCAGGTCCAGATCGGACCGACCCTCGCGTTCCATGACGACTTCGACTTTGGAATTGGCGCTACCTTCGGTGCGCAGGCGCCCCAGCTCGGCGAGGGGATCGGCTTCATGGCCGACCTCATCATCTTCTTTCCCAGCACCGACGGGGTGGATTACTTCGAGATCAACGGGAACGTGACGTACGACTTCCCGCTCGAGAATTCCACCGTGCTCCCCTTCGCGCTCGGCGGCCTGAACATCGCACGCGCGTCCGTCGATGCAGGGACCCTCGGGAGCGTGAGCAACACGGAGATCGGGCTGAACTTAGGCGGCGGAATCGTCTTCGATGCCGGTTCCTTTCGGCCAGCCGTGGGCGGTCGCTTCGAAGTGAACGGCGGCGAGGGCTTCGTGCTCTTCGCCACGCTTCCGTTCCAAGTCGGCAACCGCTGACGTCCGAAGCTCGGGCGACAACCGGCCCCGACGGTCACGCCGTCGGGGCCTGCTCTTCTCGAAATCTCGTCTGCGCCCGTGGCGACCGCATGTCGCCGCCTCGACGCTGCCTGTAGCCCCAGCCGCACCGAGCCCGGCACGGGAACGATGACCGACTCGGCTGGCCCATCGTTTTCCCGTGGCCCACATTGGGTGGACCGACGCGGGGCGGCGTACCGAACCGCGGCGATCGGGACCCCGACTCGGAGGCTTGCGTGAAGAAGCGTCACGTCGCGGGGGCCGCCTTGGCCCTCGCTTCCGTTCTTGTCCTCCCATCCCCGGGGACCGCTCAGGCGCCCGAGGTACCCCGCACCGCCGCGGGCCACCCCGACCTCAGCGGCATCTGGCAGGCGCTCGGGAACGCACATTGGGACATCGAGCCGCACGCAGCGAGGCCCGCGCTCGCCATGGAGCCCGGCCCGGTCGTGTCGGTGCCGGCGCGGGAGGTAGTCGCCATGGGCGCGGTCGGATCGGTCCCCTCGGGGTACGGGGTGGTCGTCGGTGGCGAGATCCCATACCGGCCGGAGGCGCGGGCGGTGCGCGACGAGAATCGCGCGCTGTGGCTCGAGCGCGACCCCGAGATCAGATGCTACCTCCCAGGTGTGCCTCGCGCGACGTACCTGCCCTTCCCCTTCCAGATCTTCCAGAGCGATGCGCGGGTGCTCATCGCGTACGAGTACGCCGGCGCGGTGCGCGACGTGTACCTCGAGGATCCCGGGCCTCCGCAGGTGGACTCTTGGATGGGTCAGTCGGTCGGCCGGTGGGATGGAGACACCTTCGTGGTGACCGTGAACGGCTTCAACGGGCAGACTTGGCTCGACCGTGCGGGCAACCATCACGGACCCGGGATGACCGTGACGGAGCGCTACGCCATGGTCGGGCCCGATCACATCATGTACGAAGCGGAGATCGACGACCCCCAGACCTTCACTCGACCGTGGTCCATTCGCATGCCCCTGTACCGGAACATCGACCCGAACGCTCGACTCGGTCAGTTCAAGTGCGTCGAGTTCGTCGAGGAGCTCATGTACGGGCACCTCCGCAGGAACCCGATTCGCGTTCGGGAGGGGGGACGATGAGGATCTCGCGCGCGATCACGTGCGCTTCCGCGGTCCTCCTCATGACGGCCGGCGCCATCGAGGCGCAGGACCCGATCCCGCGCACGCCGGACGGACGACCGGACCTCCAGGGTAATTGGTCGAACGCTACCATGACGCCGATCGTCCGGCCCAACGGTGTCGGACTCGTTCTCACCGCGGAGCAGGTCACGGCGCTGGAAGAAGGCCGCCAGGACTTCATCGCGCAGGACTACGAGATCAGCGATCCCGATCGGGAAGCTCCGCCCGAGGGAGGCGAGTTCACCGGGAACGCGATCTTCGACGCGGCCACGGGGGGCACGGGAGGCTACAACCAGTTCTTCGTCGACGCCGGCGACGTCGTCGCCGTCTTCAACGGAGAGCCCCGCAGCTCGCTCATCGTCGAGCCCGAAAACGGTCGACCCCCACCCTACTCGGAGGAAGGGCGGGCACGGCTACGCGCCCGAGCCGAGAGGGACGGGCAGTTCGGCGCGTACGACAATCCGGAGAACCGACCGCTTGCCGAGCGGTGTATCATGTCGTTCGGGTCGAACGCAGGTCCCCCGATGCTCCCCAACTACTTCTACAACAACAACTACACGATCGTGCAGACGACCGATCACATCGCCATCATGACCGAGATGGTCCACGACGTGCGGATCATTCGCGTCGGCGAGCGCCGTCCGCTCCCGGACCACATCCGCCCGTGGATGGGCGACTCGTGGGGACACTGGGAGGGCGACACGCTCGTCATCGAAACGACGAACATCCACCCCGAGCAGGTGCTGATGGGGATGTCGAACGCGTCGTTCCGTCCGTCCGAGGCGATCAAAGTGACGGAGCGACTGACGAGGGTCGACGACGATACGATCAACTACGAGTTCACCGTGGTCGATCCGCTGGTCTTCGACGGACCGATTCGCGGCGAGGTCCCCTTCGAGCGCCTCGACGGGCTCCTGTACGAATACGCTTGTCACGAAGGCAACTACGCCATGGAGAACGTACTCCGTGGTGCGCGCGCCGAAGAGGCGCGCGAGCGCGAAAGGAGATGAAGCCGACCATGAAGAAGCGAAGCACGATCGCCGTAGGCACCGCCCTAGCCCTCCTCGTTGCGGCCGGACCCCTCGTCGCGCACCACGCGTTCGGCGCAGAGTTCGATCGGGACGCGCCGATTCAACTCCGAGGGCAGATCGTCAAGCTCGAATGGGTGAATCCCCACACCTGGATTCATGTGGAGATCGAGAAGGACGACGGGACCAGCGAGGTATGGATGGTGGAGGGCGGCACGCCCAACGTGCTGCTCCGACGCGGCTTGCGACGGGACTGCCTCACGCCCGGCACGGAAATCATCGTCGATGGCTATCAGGCCAAAGACCACTCGCTCACCCGCGCCAACGGGAAGGACATCACCTTCACCGATGGAACGAAGATCTTCCTCGGGTCTTCCGGGACTGGCGCTCCGTACGAGCGCGAGATGATGGCGGCCAGGCGGGCACAGGGGCGTTGCTGACGTGAACGGCGTCGCCACTCGAGCGGACCGCGCCGCGATCCGATAGACGGAGCCGAACCGCTCATGCCGCTCCTCTTCTCCTACGGCACCCTGCAGGACGAGGCCGTTCAGCGGTCCGAATTCGGGCGAATCCTCGATGGGAGTCCCGACGAGCTCGTCGGCTACCGGCTGGGTACCGTCACGGTTCTCGATCCCGACTTCGTAGGAGAGGGTGGGGCCGAGGTGCACGCTATCGTGAGGCCGACGGGTCGCGAGACCGACCGGGTATCCGGGACGGCGTACGAGATCACCGACGACGAGCTCGCACGCGCGGACGCCTATGAGCCTCTGGAGTACGAGCGGGTTTCCGCGGTGCTCGCCTCGGGCCGGTCCGCGTGGGTGTACGCAGAGGCGCTCCAGTAGAGGCGATCAGCTGTATCCAATCCACCGGCCCGCCGCCGCGACGGTGAACCAAAGGGCGATGGACGCGAACCCGATCGCTCGGCTGCGGGCGGACGTATCGAGTCCGTCGAGCGCACGCGCGCGGATCACGAAGGTGAAGGTCAACGCCACCGGCAGCGTCATCATCTTCACCCAAAACGACGTGTTGTAAAAGCACTTGATCGCTTCCGACAAGAAGAGGAGCACGCCGGTCGAGAGCATCACGGCCAAGCCAGCCATGAGCCACGGACGTACGTGCCTGGCCAGGGCCGAAGGCCTCTGGTTCGTGAGCCCGAAGCCCAGGAGCCTGAGGTCGACGACCAGGATCGCGCCCCCGATCAGGCAGAGCGCGGTGAGGTGCAGGGCCTCGATGATGGGGAACATCCAAATCGACTCCCGCACGACCCGACCCAAAAACGTCGCCTCGCACCACTCGAAGAAGACGATCCACGACTCGGGCGGAATCACGAGCCCTCGCTCGTGACGCTGATTCCCGTCGTCACCTCCAGGAGCGTAGCACCCTCCTGAGCGACTTCGTCGGGCTCGATCCTACATCCCGCGGCCCAGTTGACCCAGTCTGGCTGCGGCTGGATGTCACAGTCGAACCAGTTGTACGCCACCAGTCGCCCCGAGAAGACCACGCCAGTCCAGACTACGAGCGAGACGACCCCCGCCATTCGTGCGGCCCGAGGCGCCCGAAACTCGTTTTCCCACTCCTCTAGGCTCCGGTGGATCCGCGAATGGAACCACCAGATGTTGAAGCCCGCCACGATCAGCAGGATCACCTTGATCCGAAAAAAGAGGTTGTAGTAGTAGCGCAGCGGGGAGGAGTAGAAGAGGAGGAGCCCGGTCACCAGCATGATCGCGAAGCCGAGGCGCGTCCACGGCAAGAGTCGATGCGTGAACGCCGACACCGGGACGCCACGAAAGGCGAACCCGACGAGGCGGAGGTCCATCATCACGGCCGTGCCCACGAAGAGCGCCAACGTCAGGACGTGCGTCGACTCCATGAGGGGCCACACGTAATACGACTCGAGCAGCCGCACGCTCCACTCCGTGCTGCCCAGCCACTCGAGGAACTCGTGGATCAACGCGGGCCCTCTCCCGGGCCCCCCGAGCTCGACGCCACGGGCTCTGCCTCCGTCGACCGGTCGTCATTGGGGCGGAGGATCTCGGGCGAGTAGGCCGCGTGGCAGTTCGAGCAGACGAAGTACATCTCCGCACCCAGGTCGAAGACCCCCTGCTCGTCCATCGCCTCGGCTGCGCGGAGCGCCCGCTCCCCGACGTCGATCAACGAGCGCGACATGGCCATCCACCCTTCGTCGTCCAGCGCGCGGTCGGCCATCATCAAGAGATTCCCCGACTCGGCCACCATGAACGCCGCATTCTCGACCGCCAGCCACTCCTCGTCGCTCGTCGGATGGATGTAGAGCTCCCCGTCGAAGTCGACGATCCAGCCGACCGCGCCCCAGTACGTCTGAGCCGCCGGCTCCACGACGTGCAGCATGAGCTCCTGTACATCGGCCACGGGGTGGTACGGCCGTGCCTCCTCGGAGGTGGTGCATCCCGAGAGAACCACGAGGACGAGTCCCCACCGGGCGACACGCTCGGCGGTTTGCCAGCCGCCGACGCTTCGCTCGGCCCGAGCGCCATGCTCGGCGGGTCGGCTCCCGCGGGGAGAGTGGTCGTGGTTCATGCGGCGAAAGTAGACGGGACGACGCGCCCCTGCGAGCACTGGTGCCGGATGGCGCCCCCAGCCGGGCCCGCCCATGTTGTCGCGTCAGACCGCCGCCTCAGAGGAGAGTCGTGACCAGGATCACTGTCGTCCGCCGCGCTCTGCACGTCACGCTCCTCGTACTGGCAGCGTGCTCCACGCCAGACCGGGGTGCGCTCGAAGCGCACGCACCGGCTCTGTCGATCGGCGAGCCCGCCGACGTCGGCATGTCGGCCGAAGAGCTCGCTCGGATCGAGCCGGCCATGCAAGAGATGATCGACGAAGGGCGAACCGCGGGGATCGTGACCCTCGTTGCGAGGCAAGGCACCATCGTGCATTGGGAAGCCACGGGCTGGCGGATTCTCGACGAGGATCCTCTCCAACGGAACGACGTCTTCCGGATCTACTCCATGACCAAGCCCGTCACGAGTGTAGCGGTCATGATCCTGGTCGAGGACGGACTTCTCGACCTCGACGAGCCGCTCGAGGGGATTCTGCCGGAGTTCAGAGACGTGCAAGTCTACGACGGTGGAGAGCTCCGGCCCCCTCGCCGCTCGATCACCATCCGGGATCTCCTGCGTCACACGTCGGGGCTCACGTACGGCCTGTTCGGAAATTCTGCAGTCGACCGCATGTACGTGCAGAGGCTACGGGCGCTGGAGATGGACGCCGGGCCCGACCTGAAGGAGACGATCGAGACCGTCGCGAGCCTTCCACTCCTCGACGATCCGGGGGCCCGGTGGAACTACAGCGTCTCGACCGACGTCCTGGGAAGGGTCGTCGAGGTGGCGTCCGGGATGACCCTGGCCGAGTTCTTCGACACCCGGATCTTCGAGCCCCTGGGCATGCACGACACCGCCTTCCACGTAGCCGAAGAGGACCTTCCCCGCTTCACCGCCGTGTACACCCCGACGCGCGCGGGCCTTCTCGTTTCGGATCCTCCCGATGGTCCCTTCTCGCGGCCTCCTTCATGGTACTCCGGCGGCGGCGGCCTCACCTCGACCCCGCTGGATTACCTCCGGTTCACCCAGATGCTGCTGAACGAGGGGACGTTGGCGGGCGTTCGGGTCTTGAGGCCCGCGTCGGTCCGGGCGATGCGAACCAATCAACTGGATCCGGCGCTGACCCCCATTCGGTTGGGCACCACACCGGTACCGAACACCGGCTTCGGTCTGGGCTTCGCGGTCACTGTCGAGGGAAGCGACGAAGGCCGTTACTGGTGGTCCGGTATCGCGAATACCTGGTTCTGGATCGATCCGGTGGAGGAGATCATCGGGTTCGCGTGGACGCAGAACGCGGCGTACGGGTCGACACCCATCGATGCGATTCTCAGGGACATCGTCGCGGACGCGGTGGTCGAGTCGAACCGGGTAGCTGTCGGCGCTCGGTAGGTCATGGCCCTCGGTCGGTCCCGCTGCTACACCCCTAGCCAGCGCCCCGCATAGAAGCCGAGCGTGGCGGTTGCGCCGGTCAGCACCGTACCCCACGCGAGGTCCACCCACACGACGATGTTGGGAAAGTCAGCGAAGAGCGCCTTACAGGTCAGGTCGAACGTGGCGTAGGCCACCAACCCGAAAAGGGCGCCGAGCATGACCGACTTCGAGACCGAGTCGGCCTCCAGGCCGGGCAGCACCGCGAAGACCACCACGCCCACCAAATAGAGGGAGTAGAAGCCGACCGCCGCCCAGATGACGGGCTCGTCTCGAAGCAGATGACCCAGATGGCGGTCATAGAAGGCCTGCGCCAACCGCGACAGCCAAATGAAGTCGATGGCGAAGAAGCCCAACGCCGTCAGGAGATACAGCCCGACGTATTTCATCGCGGCAGCCGCACTTCGACCGCCGACCACTCCGCCTCCAACGTCCGCAGCATCCCGGACAGGAACTCCTCCTGCGACGCCTGGTCCGCACTCAGCGGCCCGACCCAGCCCGTCGCCGACCCGTAGAGACCTCCGGTGCGGCTGTCTAGCTCGGCCGTCTCGCGCGCCATGTCCCGAATCTGGAGCTCGAGGGCGCGCGCAACCTGCAGTGGGGCATCGACAGCATCCAAACGCTCGAGCACACCGTCGACGGTCTCGGCGAGCGCCTCGGCGTCGGCCGCGAGCCTCCAGAGCTCGAGCAGCGTCTCGGTCCACTGCGCTCGGACCGAAGGATCGTGTTCGAGCCGCGGGTCCTCCCTGACCTCGACCGATCGCTGTGAAGTCACACCACCCTGCGTCATGCGCGCCGTGTAGGTCCCCGGAACGACGAGGGGTCCGCGCCCGCCACCCTCGGTGCCGTCGACCCAGGTGTGTCGCAGATCCCATACGGTGCGGTTGACCCCTCGTGAGGCTACGGCCTCCAACGACGCCACCTGCGCTCCGGAGCCGTCGAACAGATCGAACGTGACCGGCGTGTCATTCGCGCCCGACCAGTAGTCGAAGATCGCGCCCGCCGGAGGGTTTTCCCCTTCGAAGATCATGTTGCCCGTGTGCGCCTTCTCACCCCGATACCGAATTTGCTCGGCCGGCTCCACCGTGAAGAA
>JAOTVL010000055.1 GCA_029863525.1 Gemmatimonadota bacterium | reverse complement strand
CGCCAGCACGATTTCACCTACATCGACACCGCGAGCCGGGTGCGCTTCTTCGCCGAGCGGGGCTGGCTCGTTCGGGTCACGCCGAACGAGAACTTCGAGCTTCACGCGGTTTCGTTCCCTTATGCACGCGAAGAGGTCGAACTCTTCATCCGCCGTTTGAGCGCCCAATATCGACGCGCCTGCGGAGAACGGCTCGTCGTCACGAGCCTCACACGGCCGACGACCCGTCAGCCCCGCAACGCATCCGACCGGTCCGTACATCCCACGGGTATGGCGCTCGACGTGAGGTACAGCTGGGACCGAAACTGCCGGACGTGGCTCGAAGACGTCCTGACCAGCCTCGAAGGGCAGGGGGTCCTCGAGGCGACGCTCGAACGGCGTCCGCGCCACTACCACATCGCGCTTTTCCCCAAGCAGTACGCCGGATACGTCGAGACGTTGGTGCAACGCGGAGAGAGCGCGACACCGGAGACACTCGAGTACCGGGTCCGCACCGGAGACTCGCTTTGGCGGATCGCCCGTCGACACGGCGTCTCGGTCGACGACCTGAAGAGCGTCAACGGCATACGGGACAACCGGATCTTCGTTGGACAGCTCATCGACGTACCCCTCGGTAGCTGAAGACGCGAATGGGCGCCGAGGCGGGGAGCTCGGAACTCCCGAAGGCGACCCGTAGGATCGACCCGGCCGAGATCTCTGCGCGTCACCGCTACCACCTGATGACGTCGCTCGTCGTCCCGCGGCCGATCGGGTGGCTCTCCACCTGGAGTGGGGACGGCGTCGCGAACCTGGCGCCCTTCAGCTACTTCTCGGCGATCTGTGTTTCGCCGATGCTCGTCGGTGTGTCCATCGGCAACCGGAACGACGGCTACAAGGACACGCTGGTGAATCTCCGGGCCCGTGGTGCGTTCTGCGTGAACGTGGTCACCGAGGCGCTGATGCTACCGATGAACGAAAGCTCGGCAAGCGTCGAGTGGGGCGTCGACGAGTTCGAACTCGCCGGACTCGCGCGGGCCGAGTCCGACCGTGTCGATGCCCCCTTCGTGGCCGCGTGCCCCGCGGTCCTCGAATGCACGGTTCGCATGGAAGTCGATCTGGGGGACATTCCCAACACTCTGGTGATCGGCGAGGTGATCGGCGTTCGGCTTTCGGAGGAGCTCACGTTCGAAGACGACACGCTCCTCGTACGTCCCGAGTCGCTGCGCCCGGTGGGTCGTCTCGGCGGTGCCGCATACGGTGTGATCCGTGAAGTCGAGCGCGTTCTTCGTCCGGACCTCCGCTGAGGTTCGGTCCGAGCCGCTCGTCGGCCCTCGGGTCGGCCCCAGATCGAGCCGCCGGTCAGCCGCTAACGCACTAGCTCGCCCGCCGCCCCTCCCCACAGCATCTCCATGCCCTCCGCATACTCGACGAGGAACCGCACGCCCTCCCGTTCGACAAGCACGTAGGGGGTGCGGTTCAGCGCACCGAGCGTGCGCGCGTTTGCCGCGGGACCGAGATCGCGCGCCACGAAGACCGGCTCGCCGGGAATCGGGGGGTGGCGCCACGCCACCAACTCCAGCTCGAGCGTGCCGAGACGATCCGCGCGGGCCTCGCGTGCGCAGGCCGCGTCGAACGCCGAGGAGGGATCGACCCGGACGAGGTTGCCGGGAGACAAAGTGCGCGTCGATAGCGACGCAGGGGTTCCGGGGAGAGGGTTGAGGTCGAGCAGGGGCTCCGGGCCGGGGTCTCCCGCCACCCGCCACCGAGCGTAGCTGTCGACAGCGCATATGTCGTTGCGCCGAAGCGCCGTCTCCACCGAGTCGCGGCGCATCCCGGCGCTGACCAGCCGGCCCGACACGCGGGAGGCCCAACTCCCGTGAACGAAGATCACGGCCGGCTGCGCCGACGGCAGTGGCTGCCGTGCGGGGGGCGGACCGAGGGCCGCATTGCGGAGCGCACTCGGGGCGAGCGCCATGCCCCCGACAATCGAGATGACCAGCAGCCAGCGGGGCACGCGGTCCGCCGTTCGCGTGGGGGCGTCCTCGCCGCGCCCGCGCCCGAGAAGGGCCGCCGCGGACGACGCGAGGAGGACCGACCAGGCGGGCAGCGTTTCGTACAGCATGCGGGGCCCGAAGTGGATACCGTGATGCCAGTAGGCGGCCGTTGCGACGAGTCCGGCGACGACCCATGCACCGAAGACGCGGGCACCGGCCCCCAGAGGGCCGACGAGGAGCGCGGCTCCTATCAGCGCGGTCGTAGGCAGAGGCGACTCGAAGATTCGGGTCCCGAGTTGGACCAGGTCGGCACCGGTATAGCCGATCGCCTCGATCACTCCGTACCGGTTGCCCCACGGATCGTCGTGGAATCCGAGTCCGTGCGCCGGTCCGAAGGCCACGGAGTACCCCAGGCGCCAAGGGGATCCGAACAGTGCCGCGTTCCACCAAAGCAGGAGCGCCGCGAAGGGCGCGCCGCCCGAGATCACACCGATGACGCGGGCCGGCGTGCGGTCTCGTCGGTCCCACCACAGCGCGGCGACGATCGCGATCGAGCAGACGAGCCCGATCCACGGTCTGGCGCAGACTGCGACGCCGACCGCCGCACCGGTCGCGACCGACCAGCCGATGTGCCCATCCCGTGCTTGGGTGGCGCTTACGAGCGCCATCGTGAGGCCGGCCGCGGCGGCCGCGTGACTCGAGTGGGTGGCGCCGAGGAGGAGCCAGAACGGCGACACCAAAAGCAGCAAGCCGGCGACTCGACCCGTGACGGGTCCCAGCAGACGGTCGGCTGCCCACGTCGTGCACCCCGTGGCGAGGCCCGTGAGCATGGGCCCCACCAACCAAGCGGCGTGCGAGGCCACGCCGATCGCGAGGAGCATCGTGTGCAGGGGTGGGTAGACCGACGCCCAACCGACCTCGGTCATCACTCCATTCTGAGCGGCCCACGAAGCGCCGTTCCCCACGACCGGGACAGCGAGTCGGCCGCCCGCCACGGCGGCGGCATGGAGGAGCTGCGCCATCTCGTCGACCGACGTCGGACTCCGATCGTGCACCACGGAGGCGACCAGCGCGCACAGCGCCATCGATGCCAGCCCCGTGAAGAGCGCGAAGGCCGCCGGGCGGGGCGTGCGAACCCACCGTTCGATCCGCTCTAGCGGGTCGGGGCCGTCCGGCTTGGGGGGGCTCATGCGCACGCCGAGCCACGCGAGCGTCGCCACGATGACCGTCCCGGAGAGGCCGACGACCCAAGCCGCCTCAGCCGCGTCTCGGGTCGCCCGGCCGGCCGGGCCGGTTCGTTCGACATCCAAGAGCCGATGAAACGGCGCGTACGCGGCCAGGAGCAGGCCGAGGCCGGCGAGCCGGCGTACGAGAGGCATGGAGCAAGGTGGCCTCTTGCAATATGCCAGAACAAGATCCTTGCAGTTTGCGAGGCTCAACGGATACCGTTGTTCGAAGCTCGTGTCCACTCGGTCCGCCAAGCGGATCGAACCCGTCTCTCTCGGCAGCACGGAGCCCACCTGCGTGGCAGAGTTGGCCCCAACAAAGCCCAAAGCGGTCAAGGAGCCGGGCCTACGGCGAGCCGACCTTCTCCAGTGGCTCTACGTCGGCCGCGTGACGCTCGTCACGGCGATGCTGCTCGCAGCCCTGCGCCTATGGTTTACCGCGCCGCCGTCCGAGACGCTCACCGTCAGCGTGATGTTCATCATCGCGGTGGGTGTCACGGCGTGGTCGTTTTGGTTCACACATGTCGCGAAGAACCCGCCGAGTGAGAGCTTCCTCTACGCGCAGGTGGTGCTCGACGCACTGATCGTCACGGGCGTCGTGCACCTGACCGGGGGCCCCGACAGCGGCTTCGCCTCCCTCTACATCCTCGTCATCAGTGCCGGCGCACTTCTGCTCCCGCTTCCGGGCGGGGTCCTCATCGGCGGACTGGTCAGCATCTTGTATTTCGCGGACCTGGTTTGGGGATATCAGGAGACGTTCACGCTCTTCGTCGCCCTGCGTATCGCCCTTTTCACGGTAGTCGCGCTCATCACCGGGCTCCTCGGAGACAGGTTGCGCCGGGCGGGGCAGGCGCTCGGTGAGGTGGAGTCCAAGCTGCATCAGCTCCGGCTCGACACGGGTGACATTCTCGCCAACCTCTCGACGGGAGTGATCACGGTGGACGGGGACGGTCGTCTCGCGTACGCGAACCCCGCGGCCGCCACGCTCCTGAACGTCCGACTCGAGGGCTTCCTGGGTCGGCCGGTCCTCGACGAGCTCGACCAGATCGCGCCTCCGCTGGGGTCGATGCTCCAACAGGCCATCCATCGCCGGTCGGCTGTATACCGTGGCCGTGTCGAAGCGCGGGCCCACGAGGGTCAGGTGCGTCTCGGTGTGAGCACGGCCGTGCTGGACCGGGGCGGCCAGACCCTTCCCTCGGCGACCGCGCTCTTCCAAGACATCACGGATTTCGAGCGACTCGACGAGTTGAACGTGCGCAACGAACGTCTCGAGGCCGTGGCCACGCTGTCGGCCTCGCTCGCCCACGAGATCAAGAACCCCCTCGCCTCCATTCGAAGCGCCGTGGAGCAGCTCAGCCGAGGGCGCCTGCGGAGCGATGACCGAGGCGTGCTCGAGCGGCTCGTGCTTTCCGAGTCCGACCGATTGAGCCGACTGCTTACCGAATTCCTCGACTATTCCGGCCTCGGAATGGGGCCGCGCGAGCGCGTGGACCTCAAGGCGCTGGTGCGCGGTTGTCTCCTCCTGGCGAGGCAGCATCCCGCGCTCGAGGGCGTCGAGATCGTACCCGAGCTGGGGGAAGGTCCCATCGAAGTGAGCGGCGACGCCGACCTGCTCCATCGGGCCCTCTTCAACCTCGTGCTCAACGGTGCCCAATCGGCCGGCCCCGGTGGTCGGGTCACGGTCACGCTCGAGAACGAGTACGACCGGCTCCGTCCTCGTGGGACCGAGATCCGACACCCCATCCGCCTCGCTGTTGGCGACAGTGGGCCTGGCGTGCCCGAAGAGGAGCGGGCGCGCAT
Source organism: Gemmatimonadota bacterium (assembly GCA_029863525.1). GTDB lineage: Bacteria > Gemmatimonadota > Gemmatimonadetes > Longimicrobiales > Gaopeijiaceae > UBA2589. Next base: position 18,240 of record JAOTVL010000055.1, on the reverse strand, counting down.
CTTCGATCCGTTCTTCACCACGAAGGATGCGGGGAGTGGGCTGGGGCTCGCAGTCGTGCACCGCGCGGTGGAGGCCCACGCGGGAGCCACGTTCGTGGAAACGAGCGCCGACGGCGGAGCCGAGTTCGTGATCTTCCTTCCCGGTACGAAGAGTGAAGCCCAGATGGAGGCGACAGGAGCCGTCCAATGAAGATTCTGCTGGTCGACGACGAGACGGCGATCCTCAATACCTTGGAGATCCTCTTTCGCGGTGAGGGCTACGACGTCGCCATAGCCGATTCCGGACCGAAGGCGCTGGCGGCGCTCGAGGACGAGAAGCCGGACATCGTTCTCACCGACATTCGCATGCCGGGCGCCACGGGACTCGAAGTGCTCGCGGAGGCCCGAGCGGTGGATCCCGAGATCCCCGTCATCCTCATGACCGCGCAAGCGTCTCTGCAGTCCGCGGTGCGAGCCGTCAACGAAGGCGCGTATTACTACCTGCAGAAACCTTTCGCGAACGACGAGCTTCTCGCGATCTGTCGACGCGCGTCCGAGGCTCGCCAGTTGAAAGTGGAGAACAGGCGTCTCAAGAAGGAGATCAAGCGGAACGCCCGTGCGGGGGTCGACCGCCCCATCGGGATCGCGAGCCGCTTCTTGAGCGTGCTCGAGCTTGCGGAGACCGTGGCGGCGACAGAGTCGACGGTTCTGATTTCGGGGGAGAGCGGAACCGGGAAGGAGGTCGTCGCACGGTACATCCACACACTGTCCGAGCGCGCGGAGGGTCCGTTCCTGTCGATCAACTGCGGCGCACTTCCGGAGAGCCTCTTGGAAAGCGAGCTCTTCGGCCACACGAAGGGCTCGTTCACGGGGGCGGTCAGAGACAAAGACGGGCTGCTCGTGGCGGCGGGCGGTGGGACGTTCTTTCTCGACGAAATCGGAGAAATGAGCCCGTCGACGCAGGTGAAGATGCTCCGGGCGATTCAGGAACGGGAGGTGATTCCGGTCGGGTCGACGCAGGCCGTTCCGGTCGACGTGCGCATCATCGCCGCCACGAATCGTGACCTCGAGGAAGAGATCGGTCGCGGCGCGTTTCGCTCCGATCTTTACTACCGCCTGAACGTGATCCAGCTGCACCTTCCGCCGCTCCGAGATCGGCGTGAGGACATTCCGATCCTGGCGCGCCATTTCCTCGATCACTCGGCGGTGAACGGAGGCGAGCCGTTCGTGCTCGCCGAGACGACCATCGGGATGCTGATGGAGTACGATTGGCCGGGCAACGTACGGGAGTTGGAGAACGCGTTGGAGAGGGCTGTCGTCGTCTCGACCAAGCGCGTCATCGAGCCTTCGGCCCTCCCCGAGCGGGTGCGCGAGGCGCCGTCTCCTCGCCTGGTGGCTTCCGAGGCGCCGGTGAATCCGACCATGGAGGTCATCGAACGCGCCTACATTCTCTGGGTGCTCGAGTCCGAGGGTGGGAACAAGACGCGCGCCGCGGAAGTGCTCGGCATCGACCCCTCGACACTTTACCGAAAGCTCAACCGCTACGGGATCGAAGTATGATGCTGCCTGGCCCTCCCGGACATAACGCCACTGCCCACGACGACCTCGCGTGGGATCGCGTGAGGCTTTCGGTCGTGATTCCGGTCTACAACGAGGTGCGCACGGTGGGGCACCTCCTTCGCCGGGTTCGCGAGGTCCCGCTCTGGCTGGAGGTCATAGCGGTGGACGACGGTTCCACCGACGGCACCCGAGACGTGCTCGAGGAGCTCGAGGGCGGACTCATCGACACGCTCATTCTCCACGAAGTGAACCGAGGGAAGGGGGCCGCGCTTCGGACCGGCTTCGCACACGCGACCGGCGATGTCGTCGTCGTTCAGGACGCGGACATGGAGTACGACCCCCGCGAATTCCCACTGCTTCTCCAACCCATACTGCAGGGCAAGGCCGACGCCGTGTACGGTTCGCGATTTCTCGGAGGCCCGCATCGCGTGCTCTTCTTCTGGCACTCCGTCGGGAATCGGATGCTGACGCTCCTGTCAAACATGTTCACCGACTTGAACCTCACCGACATGGAGACCTGCTACAAAATGATTCGCCGGGAGCTGCTGCACTCCCTTCCGCTCTCGGCGAACCGCTTCGGGATCGAGCCCGAGCTCACCGCACGGCTGGCGCAGGCTGGTGCACGGATCTACGAGCTCCCCATCAGCTACGACGGTCGCTCGTACGCGGAAGGGAAAAAGATCGGATGGAAGGACGGCGTTTCGGCGTTGTGGGCGATTCTGAAGTACAACATCGTCGGCCGGCGCCCGCCGGCTTGGACCCCTCCGCAGGTCGATCCGTGGGAAACCCCCGAGCGCCTCGCCTCGATCTCGGTCGGGCGGGAAGGCGACACGACCGCTTCGGGAGGAAACTGAGCTTTGCTCGGTTCGCCTCTGAAAGACCGACGCACGGCCTACCTGATCGCGGGGCTCCTGGCGAGCGTCGTCTACCTGAACGCGCTCCCGAACCAGTTCGCGTACGACGACACCCACATCGTGTCGGACAATGTCGCGATCCAATCGATCGAGACGCTTCCGGAGGCCATCGTTTCGCCATACTGGCCCGGACCATACGGCAAGGAGCTCGGGTTGTGGCGCCCGGTCTCGACCGCTGTCTACGGCGCCCAATGGATTGCAACGGGCGGCGCGCCGATCGCATTCCACGCGGTCAACCTGCTCATGCACGCTGTGGCGACGCTGCTCGTGTTGATGTTGCTCTACGAGATCCTGTCACCCGCGGCCGCGTTCGCGGGCGCGCTCATCTTCGCGGTGCATCCGGTCCATGCCGAGGCCGTGGCAAACATCATCGGCCTTTCGGAGATCGTCTCCACGATCGCAGTCGTGGGTGCGTGTATCGTGCACGTCCGAGGAGGGGTACGATCGACGTGGCGCGACGCCGCGGTGATCGGAGCCCTGTATGCGATCGGGTTTGGGGCCAAGGAGAGCGCGGTCACGCTTCCGGGACTGGTCTTCCTCTTGGACGCGGCCCGTGGCCGGATCGGTTTCGGTGAGCTGCCGGCGTATGTCACCGCGCGCTGGCGGAGCTACGTCACGATGCTTGTCGTCGCCATCGGCATGTTATCGGCCCGCTACGCGGTTCTCGGGAGCATCGCGAGCCCGTTCGCGCCTTTGGGGGCAGATCTTCTCTCCGAGCTTCCCCGGATCTGGACGCTCGGTGAGGTCTGGATGCATTACGTGCGACTCTGGGTGTTTCCGCTGGACCTGTCTTCCGACTACGCGCCGGGGGTCATCCCGATCTCGTTTGGTTGGCACGTCGAGAACGTGCTCGGCATCGGCTTGAGCCTGTTGATCCTGGGTCTCTCGATCGTCGGGTGGCGTCGCCCAGAGATGGCCGCCGGGCGAGACACGGCGAAGACGATCGCTTTCGGGGTCGTCTGGTTCATGATCGCCATCTCGCCGATCTCCAACACGCTCTTTCTGTCCGGTGTGCTTCTGGCCGAGCGGACGCTGTACCTCCCCTCGGTCGGGCTCGCGGCCGCTTCGGGTTGGCTCGTCGTGCGGTTGGCGCGAGATCGCAAGCGCGCCGCGTGGGTCGGACTGACCCTCGTGGTGGTCGGAGCCAGCATTCGGGTTTGGACCCGGAATCCGAGTTGGCACGACACGACATCGGTCATGACTGCGTTGATACGGGACTATCCGCAGTCTGGCCGGTCCCAGTGGGTTCTGGGCGACGTCCACGTCCTTCAAGGTCGCGTGAGCGAGGGTCTCCTGGCGTACCGGGCCGCGATCGATCTTCTCGGCACACATTACCAGCTCGTGACGGAGATCTCCCGACGGCTCATGGGGGAGGGGCACTATCGCGCCGCAGAGGTGCTCTTGACCTTCGCCGCCCGTGACAGCCCCGATTTCCCTCTCGCCCATGGCCTCCTTGCGCTGATCCGCGCCGAGTACGGAGATCCCGTGGGCACGGAGATCCATGCTCGACGCTCCCTGGAACGAGAGAACGAGGACCCCACCCGCCACCACCTCCTCGCGTGGGCGCTGGCGGCTCAGGGGCGCTTCGATGAAGCCAAGCAAGCGCGGGCGAAAGGGCTCGAACAGGCACAGGCGGTCTTCTGGCAGCAATACGTGTACGGGGCGTACATCCAACGTGAGGCGGGTGACACCATAGCCGCGATTGCTCTGCTCGACACGGCCTGGACGCGGGTGTATAGCAAAATCGGTCGAGCGACGCTCGATTCGGTCAGAGTGTCAGAATTCGGACTCGAACCGCGGCTGGGGGCGGCCTCGGAGTCCCCAGAGGCCGAAGGCGCGCGGTAGGAGCCCGAGGCGCCGCGTCGGACCCGAAAAGGCGGCGAGGAGGTCTTGCAAGCTGCAGGAGAGTTGCAGAATCCTAGGACAAAACGGCCGAACTGGGGGTGCTTCCTCCCTGCACGCGATTCCGTAAATACATATCAGTGAATAATTTACGTGCGCGGACACGGTTTTGGACCCTCGCTTGCTTCTGGAACCGTTCTGAAGCACAAAACCGTGTTCACTCACACCTGGAGTTAATCCGATGCGGGACAACAAGGGTTTCACCTTGATCGAGCTCCTCATCGTGGTCGTTATCATCGGAATCCTGGCGGCCATCGCCATTCCGAAGTTCAGCGCCACGCGTGAGAAGGCTTACTTCGCGGCCATGAAGTCTGATCTCAAGAACCTGGCTTCGCAGCAGGAGATCTACTACTCGGACGCGTACGCTTACTCCGCCGTCACGGCCGACCTCGCCTTCACGAACTCTGATGGCGTCACGGTCACGATCGCGGCTTCGTCCTCCGGTTGGTCCGGCACGGCCACGCACGCCGCGCTCGGGACCGCTGAGGGTTGCGCCATTTACTACGGTACGGCGACGGCGCCAACCGCGCCGATCGCGCCTTCTCAGCCGGGTGAGGTCGCCTGCACCAGCTAACCTCCGGGTTGCTGTCAGGCCCCCGCATCTCGGTGCGGGTGTGACATGAAGCGGTAGGGTGGTCCGGACTTGCTCCGGACCACCCTTCGTTTCACCCACTTTCGAAGGAGTCGACGACCATTGAAGCACTCGCTCTCAGGGTTCATACCCGTCCGGGGCGTCGTCGCATGCTCTTCGTGAAGGACCGACATCGGACGACTCGTTGACGTCGGACGATCGTAGCCCGGCACGCGGTGGGGCCCGCTGAATACGCGTCGTCTGGTCGTTCGGCTCTCCCTGCTGTTCGTGGTCGTTCAAGCGCTCGCGGTCGCCGGTGCCTTGCTGGCGCTGCCCGCCTTGAGGGATGCCGCCGCGGCGCCGCTGTGGATCGCCGGGCTCCTCGTCGCCGACCTCGGCATCCTCGTCGTCTTCGCCGGGTGGATCATCGCAGGATCGGTCTCGCATCCCGTCGACCGGCTCGCGAAGGACGTGATCAGGATCGCCGATGGGGACTACCACCATCGTGTTGCCGACCCTCTGCGACCGGAGCTTCGTGAGATTCAGACGAGCGTGAACCGGCTCGCCGATCGACTCATCGCGGATCAGCAGCTGCTCGCCGAGAACATCGAATCGCTCGACGAAACCAACCGCGCGCTCCGGCGCGCGCGTGACCAAGTCGTGGCTGCGGCAAGGATGGCCTCGGTCGGAACCCTCGCCGCTGGGATCGCGCACGAGGTGGGGAACCCACTGGGCGCGATCATGGGCTTCGTCGATGTCGCGCGCCGCAGGGTCCGAGAGCAGGGTGGGGACGTGGAGCTCCTCGAGTCTATCCGGAGCGAGGCCAAGCGGATCGACCGGATCATCCGAGGCCTCCTCGACTACGTACGCCCAGTCGGGGGATCGGAGTCGCCGACGCCGGCGGCAGAGGTCGTGAGTCGCGTACGCGAGATCCTGGAGAGCCAAGGGGCGCTCGGTGACGTGGCGATGACCTGGACGGCGGGGGTCGGATCGGACCGGCTCGTGGCCCAGCCCCACCGGCTCGAGCAGGTGCTCATCAATCTGGTGGTCAACGCGTTGCACGCGGTCGGGGGCGTCGACTCTCCGCGCATCGAAGTCCGATTGGGTGAAGAGGAGGGTGCCCTCCACTATCTTCCGCGAAGACGAGAGGACGATCCGCCCGGTGTGAACTACATGCACCGCCGGCGTCGGGCCCTCGACGAGGAGTCACTCGGTTCGATCGACGCGGCCGATCTCGTCACCGTGATCGAAGTCCTCGACAACGGGCACGGAATCGCCGAGGATGTGCTCGAGCAACTCTTCGATCCATTCTTCACGACGAAGGAGCCGGGCGAGGGGACCGGTCTCGGGCTTTCCATCTGCGCGCGGCTGGTCGAGGGCATGGGTGGCCGGATCGATGCCGAGAATCGCGAGGAGGGGGGAGCGCGTTTCGTCATCCGGCTACCAGCGCTGTACGATACGACGGGCGAGGACTCCAAAGAGGAACAGCAGCATTGAAGATCCTGATCATCGACGATGACGCCGGGCTTCGAAAGTCGCTCACGCTCATCCTGTCCGACGCGGGCTATGACGTCGTCCAGGCCGAGGATGGCGAGCACGGCTTGGCGACCGCACGGGAGCAGTCCCCGGACATCATCCTCTGCGATGTCCGAATGCCCAAGCTGGGTGGGATCGAGTTCCTGGAGGCGTATCGGGAGGGCGGGGGTACGGCGCTGATCCTGGTGATGACGGCATATGGTGGCCTCGATCTCGCCATGGAGGCGATGAAGAAGGGCGCGTACGACTACATCCCCAAGCCGTTCGGGTCCGACGATGTGTTGCTCATCGTCCGGAAGGCCGAAGAACGAGAGCAGCTGCGTCAGGAAGTCGGGCGCCTCCGAAAAGAGGTCCGCGCCGACGCCCGTTTCGGAGAGATCGTCGTGGGCTCGCCGGCGATGCGTAAGGCGATGGAAGTCGCGCAAAAGGTCGCGCCGTACGACTCGCCTGTGCTGATCACGGGGTCGAGCGGAACTGGCAAGGAGCTGGTGGCGCGGATGCTCCACCGCGAGTCGGGCCGATCGGACATGCCGTTCATTCCGGTGAATTGCGGAGGGGTCCCCGAGCAGCTCCTCGAGTCCGAGTTCTTCGGCTTCGTGCGGGGGGCGTTCACCGGGGCCGATCGCGAAAAGGAGGGCCTCTTCGAGGCTGCGGACGGCGGTACCCTCTTCCTCGACGAGGTCGGGGAGCTGCCGGGCGCACTTCAGGTCAAGCTGCTGCGCGCGCTGCAGGAGGGAGAGGTCCGTCGGATCGGCGCGACCCAGACGTCGCGGGTCGACGTCCGTGTGATCTCGGCGACCAACCGGGATCTCGAGGAGGCCGTCGACGAGGGTGATTTCAGAAAGGACCTCTATTACCGACTCGCAGTGGTGCCCATTCACCTCCCGACGCTGCAAGCACGCAAGGAGGAGATTCCTCAGCTCGCGCATCATCTCTTGGCGCGTCATTCGGCTCGGCTCGGCGTCCCGATCGAGGGGATCGAACCCGAGGCGATGGAGATTCTGCTCCGCTACCCGTGGCCGGGGAACATCCGGGAGCTCGAAAACGTCCTCGAGCGCGCGCTGGTGCTCACCGACGACCACATCGTCTCGGTGGATGACCTTCCGGAGGCGGTGCGTCGCCCCGCTCCCGACACTCCGGGCCTGGGCGTCGATCAGGACGACCTGTCGGTGAAGAAGCACGGCGCCCGGCTGGAGAAGCACCTCATCGAGCTGGCGCTCGACCGCACGGGCGGGAACAAGACCCAGGCGGCGGATCTGCTCGAGCTCTCGCCACGGGCGTTGCGCTACAAGGTCCAGGAGTACGGGATCGGTTGAGGCGGACGACGGGATCGGCGGTCCCGTTCGGACATGGGATCGCCCCTTCGAGGGGGCGAGCTTCTCTCCATGGATCGACCCTCAGCTGCAGGATTCACGGTCACGGAGCTCGCCGCCGTCCTCGCGATCATGGCGGTGGGGGCATCCGCGCTCGCGCCGACTGCGCGACGCCTGGCCGATCGAGCGGCGGTCGTCGCCGCTCGCGAGACGATCGTTCGCTCCTTGGTTCGGGCGCGCGCCCGTGCGATGGCTTCGGGCGGTGCAACCGTCACGGTGGCGACCTCGCCCCCGACTGTGCGGATCGAGGCGGATGGTGGGGTCGTTCACTCGAGCGCGGTCGCTCCGGAGGGCGAGGTCACGATCTCGCTGGTCGGCGGCCGTGACTCCACGACGTTTCGGTTCGATCGCCTCGGAATCGGACGCTTCGCCAGCGGTACGATTGTCGCACGGCGCGGGGACGCACGAGCCACCCTCGTCGTCTCGAGCTACGGACGCATACGACGCAGATGAAGCGCGCGGGCTTCACCCTCGTCGAGGTGGTCGTGGCGCTGATCGTCTTGGAGGTGGCGGTGCTCGGTGTGCTGGGCGTCCTCGCGTTCACGGCGGAGACGTCGCGCCGGGCTGACCAACTCGAGCGGGCCACCGGCCGGGTGGAGTCGCTTCTCGACTCGTTGCGCGAAGACGCGACGGTGGACTCCTCGTCGCTGGCCTTCGGCGATGGCGGAATTCGCTGGTCCGTGGACAGCCTCGGCCGTCTGGAAATCGAGGCGGTCGACGAGCGGGGGGGGACACTTCTGCGCGTTCGATCCCGCGTCGCGACTCTCCGATGAGGTCCGCGCTGGCGCCTGTCGCGAACGACTCGAAGCGATCGACCGGGAGCCGTATGTCGCTGTACCGAAGCGGCACCTCCCTCGTCGAGGCTCTGGTCGCGCTACTCCTCGGTGTCTTCCTGATGCACCTCGGACTGACCACGCTCAGGCGACTCGACGACTTCGAGGATCGTGCGCGTCGGCGGCACGACGCGATGCTCGCGGCGCGAATCGCCCACACCGTATTGCGCAGTGAGCTCGATCGCGGGAGGGCCGGATTCGACTGGTTCGCCACGGAAGATTCTTTGGTGCTTCGGGCCTTTCGCGGTACCGGCGTCGTGTGTGACCTCGGCACGGACCCGAACGAAGTGAGCGTGGCCTATCTCGGGGATCGACGTCCCGATCCGTCGAAAGACTCGGTCGAAATCACCCGTCGCGACGGAACCGACACGAGGGTGGCCCTCGAGGCCGACATGCGTGCGGCTTCGCCATGTGGAATGGAGCTCGACGGGGAAACGACCCGGGTGTGGCGCCTGAGCGCTCCGGTCCCGGCAGACGCCGTCGTTGCGAGGATCTACGAGTCGGGCTCCTATCACCTCTCGGGGGCCGCACTCCGGTACCGCGTGGGTCGGGGCGGTCGCCAGCCGCTCACTCCCGACGTGTGGCAGGACGTGTCGACCGGACTGTACCTCGTCGACTCCGGGGTCGGGCTCACCCTCACGCCTCTGCCCGGCTTCGGCGCGCCGCGTTCCGGCTTCCTGTCGTGGGCGCGGCCGTGAAAGAGGATCGCGGCGCGGTCCTCCTGGTCGTGCTCCTCCTCGCTCTCGCGATGCTCGGGTTGGGCCACGGCTTGATGATCTCCGCCGAAGGGGTGCTCACGACCGCCAAGCTCCACGCACGCATCACGCGGCTCGAGGCGCTGGCGGACGGCGCCATGGAAGACGAGCTCGACCGTGGGTGGCGCGTCTGGATGGACAGTATCCCGATCGGTGCCACGTCCCTCCGCACGGTGCCGGAAGAGCCGGCCGTCGGGGTCCGGTGGCGCCGCTTGGCTCCGGAGGTCTGGATCGCCGAGATCATGGCGACCGAGGGGGGAGGGGCGTCGGTCGGGGGTCGCAGGTTGGCCTGGATTCTCGATCCCGCGTCGAGGGCGCAGGCTCTGCCCGGCGTCGTCTCCGTGGGCCGAGGCGGCACCGTGACCGGCGCCGGCTCGATCATGGCCGATGCCATGCCCGGGATCGCATTCGTGGATAGCCCGGCGTTGGGCCTCCTCGACCTGGACCGTCTCCTGTCCGTCGCCGATTCGATCGGGCCCGTCGGCTCTCCCGGGCCAGTCGAGCGTGGCGGTCGGTGTGACACGACCGATCGGTGGAATTGGGGTGATCCGGCTGGACCCCGACGGCCCTGCGGATCCGTCTTCGCGCTGTCGGGAAGCGAGGCCTCGGTGGCCGTGGACGGAGGGGCGGGTCAGGGTTTGCTGGTGGTGCGGGGCGACGTCGTCGTGCGTGCCGGCGCGGAATTCCACGGAATCGTCCTCGCGTCCGGTCGAGTCGAGGTGCTCGGGACTTCCAGGATCTACGGAAGAGTCGTCGCGTTCGCCGGCGTCGCCGTAGAGCCCGGGTCGCTCATCGTCGGGGATATCCCGGCGGCACAGCGAGCGCTCTTCGGCCTTCTACCCCGCCTGGGGATCTCGGTCGCGCTACACGACGCCGTCACGCTCGGCCCGGACTGACCCACGGCGGGCATAGGGTGAACAGCAGCGGTCGAGCGTTCGAAGTCCCAAGCGGGATCGGGCGCGATCGCAGCGGGGGCCCGTCCTCCATTCAGCGAGCCGACCCGTCGGAGTCCGCCATCGCGGCGTCCACGAGCGCGCTCAGGATCCGGTCACGGAGGTGCCAGCTCGGACGACCGGTCCTCGGCACCAAACGCCGAAGCGCCGTTCGTGCGGCTTCGGGGCGCCCGACCTCCAGGTAGGCGAGCACGGCCACGTCGAGAAGGACGTCGGGCGGTACCCACCGTTCGCCGACGCCGACCGGGTCGACGAGGCGATCCGCCGCGGTCGCCGCCCGCGACCAATCGCCGACGCCGAACGCGTGCATGAGGTCCACGCTGGCGCGTGCTTCCACGGGCGCCCCGCCCCGATCGAGGAAGGCGTACACGTTCTCGTAGAATGCGCTGTCGACCCACTCGGTCAGGCCCCAGTGAAGCGAGTTCTCGGCGCGAATGAAGCCCGACGACCACGTCTCCCACGATCCGAGTTGCACCGAGCTACCCGTCAACAAGAAGAATGTCTGGAGGTGAACCAGCTCCTCCTCCCACTCCGGGAATTCGTCCGGGGCCACCCCGCCCCCGACCCGCATCGCCTCCCGCAGCCAGGCGCCTCGCTCGTTCGAGACCGTCGGCGCGAGGCCATAGGCGGGTGGAAGCATGAAGGCTCGCCGATCGAGAGGACGGTTCGACACGTAGCGTTGGAGGTTCACTCGACTCGTTGCCAGGCTGTAGACGCCCGCTGCGAAGGAGTCCTCGAAGCGGGCTCGTTCAGCGCCGAGGTCGAGGACGGGGCGGTAGTCGGAGTTCGGTTCCACGCCACGGTCGAGCACCGGGCGTAGCGTCTCCTCGTCGAACAGGAAGAGCGGCTCCATGTGCTGCCCTCGGAAAGGGGGCGCACCGACGGTCATCGTTCGGAACGCGTCCCCCTCGACCACGGACCAATCCGGCCACGCGAGGTCGGGGTCGGCCGAGGCGACGATCGCCAGGTCCGCGTCGCCGACTAGGTACGCGCGGTAGGAAGGGAACACTTCGTCCAGGGCGGCGACCACGGACAAGACGAGGTCATCGTCGAGCTCATAGATCTGGACCCACTGTCCGAGGACGCCCCCGTCCCCGAGGAACTCGCTGATCCGCTCGTAGAACTCCTTCGTGAACAGGCTCGCGATCCCACTCACCCAAGGATTGCTCGGTTCCGCGAAGATGACGTCGAATCTCTCGCGTTGGTACGAAAAGTACGACTTGGCGTCGTCGAAGACGTACGACATTCGTGGGTCGGTGAACGCGGGTTCGTTCGCCGGCAGGAACACGACCGAGCCCTCGACCATGAGCGGTTCGATCTCGATGGTCACCAGTCGCTCGAGGGCCTCGCTCGTGAGCAGCGAGGTCGCGGTCAAGCCGGACCCGTGACCGACGTTCGCGGCCGTTCTCGCATCGGGTCGATGGGCAAGCGCGACCGCGGGGGCGAGAATCTGCGTGGTGAAGTCGCGTCCCTGCGGGATGGGCAGTTCCGGGAGGGTATCGCGACGATCCATGATCCAGCGCGGGCCCACGGAGGCGTCGGGCTTGCCGTTCGTCGCGAGAACGATGACGCCGTCAGAGGTTCCGATGTGCGCCGAAACGGTGGCGGTTCGCCCATCCTGGTAGAAGAGACTCCGTCGGCGATCCGTCTCCGAAGCGACGCGCGCGCTGTAGACGCCGCTGGCCAACGTGTCCGGGGTGAACTGGACGCCGATGCCCACGGCTGTGCAGAGGAGCGCAGCCGTCACCGCGGCCGCCGCCGGCTTCGTCAGGGGCGCCCCAGTCCATCGAGACGAGCGTTCGAGAAGCCATAGGCCGAGCGCGACGTCGATCGCCGCACCCGCGATGATCAGGCCCTTCAAGCCCAGCAACGGGAGCGCGATCAGTCCGGCAATACCGGCTCCGGCGACCGATCCGATCGTGTTGATACCGTACACGCGCCCGATGGTGTGCTCTCCTCGACCCGAACGGAGCAGAGCCCCCGTGATCATCGGCAGGGTCATGCCCGCCAAGACGGTTGCCGGCAACATGACGACCAGGGCCAGGCCGTACCGCCCCATGTTCAACAACAGGTAGCCGCCTCGGTCCCCCGACAGGCTGCGTACGAGCGCACCCATCACATCGAACGTCCCGAGATACAGGGGCAAGGATGCCAGCGCGGCCAGGCCCATGCCGACCTGGATCCAGCCGAGGAGTCGCACCGGTGTAGCGGAGGTGTCGGCGCGTCGCCGGATGAGCCAGGCTCCGATCGCGATCCCGAGGATGAACGCGGAGAGCATGAGCTCGAAAGAATGCGTCGCGCTCCCGAGCACCAAGGACAGCATTCGGATCCAACCGATCTCGTAGACGAACGAGGCGAGAGCAGTGCCGAACGCCACGACGAGCAGGATGGGGACCAGTCCGGGGGCGGCCGACGTGAGCTCCGGAGCAGAGTGCTCCGTCGCGTCAGGCTCCGAATCGATGGGCGTCGCGTCGGCGGAGCCTCCATGAGCCGCGAACCCGAGCACGAGGCCGGCAGCCGAGAAGTTCAGCACGGCGGCCGCGACCGACGTGCCCGGCAGGCCGAACCAGGCGATGAACCCGAAGCCGGCGAGAAGCACGCCCACCGCGCCACCCAGAGTATTGAGCAGGTACGCCAGGGCCACGCCCCCCCCGGGCCGCGAGGCATCCGCGCGGACCAAGGCGGCCGCCATGAGGGGAAAGGTCGTGCCGAGCACGACCGCCTGGGGCAAGATCAGGAGCCCGGCAAGCCCCCACCGCAGCGCCCCCACGGCCGCCGCGCTTCCGACGCCCGGAAACAGCACGTCGTAGCTGTACTCCGTCACCGCGACGAAAAGCACGTGGAAGAGCAGCCCGAAGACGCCGAGGACCGCTTCCGCGCCCGCGTACCAACGGATCGGGTCGTTCAAACGCTTGGACAGGTCTGCTACCGCGAGTCCACCGACGGCCATGCCCCCCAAGTAGACCGAAAGGACCAGGACCTGAGCGTAGGCCGAATGGCCTACGTAGAGGCCGAGGTATCGACTCCAGAGCACCTCGTACACGAGGCCGGCTGTTCCAGAGAGCAGAAAGGCCGCTCGAACTCGGACTGGTGGGCTCACGACGACTCCGTGATGGCGGTTCGAATACGCCTGCCTCGGGCCTTGACTGGCGGCCCGTTTCGGGATTGCGGCGAACTCCGTGCCGGTCCCGGTAAGAAGTGCCCGCAGGAAATCTTTGCGGCCCCGGGAGGCCGCATCAATATTGAGCGCGACGCTGGCACGGAACTTGGTGAAGGGTACGTCAGGCTTCCCCCCACTTTCGACGAACGGTCACTCATGAAGCGCAAGGCATCCGGGTTCACGCTCATCGAATTGGTGATCGTGATCCTCATCGGGAGCATTCTGACGAGCATCGCGCTCGCCAGCTTCCAGGGGGTGCAGACCCGCTTCGCGGTGCAGGGGGCCAAGCAGATGTACCAAACCCTGCATCAGCGTGCACGGTCGAAGGCGGTCGAGATGGGGGAGACGGTCATCATCGTGGTGTACGTGGACGGGGACTCGGCGCTCATCCTGAGCCCGAGCGAAGGCGTCACCGACGTAACGCGCTTCGACGAACAGATGGACGTGGACCTTCGAACGGAAGGCAACGTCTCGTACTTCATGTGCATGACGCCTCGCGGATATGCCGACTACTCATGTGGCTCCTTCGGCGCTTTGGGCATTACGGCCACGTTCGCTGACACGGTTCGCCTCCAGTTCTGGCAGAACGCGGACTCCGCGAGCGTCCTGGTGCTCCCCATGGGCCAGTTGATCGGATGAGACCATGATACCGAACCCGACGTTCGAGCCAACCTCGCGACGGACGACCGCCGTCGGTCTGGTCGCGAGCAAAGCGCGAAGCCGCGCGGGCTTCACGCTCGTGGAAGTGATCATCGCCGTCATCATCCTGGCGGTCGGGGTGCTCGGACTCGCCGGGTCGACCGCGTATATCGTGCGGCAGATCACCTTCTCCGATCTGCTCACGGAGCGTAGCGTGGCTTTTCAGACCGTCATCGACCGACTGCAGTCGATTCCCTATGACAGCGTCGTCGACGGAAGCGACTCGATCGGAGTATTCGCCATTCGGTGGCGAGTGACTCCGGACGGTCCTCAGTCGAAGATCGTTCGTCTCTGGACCCGGGGCCCGGGCATGGCGAACGCCCCGGTCCCGACGAACAATCCACTCCACGTCGACTCCTTCGACTTCCGGGTGCTGAGACGATGACCCGTGATCGCAGAGGCTTCACGCTCATCGAGCTACTCGTCGTCACCGTGCTCGGCGCGCTTGTCGTGGGAGCCGCGCTCCAGGTGCTGATCACGAATCGGCGAGCCTACACGGCCCAGACCGCGACGATCTCGGGTCAGCAGAGCACACGGATGGCGGTCGAGGTGTTGTTCGCGGAGCTCCGCGAGGTCAGCCCGTCGGGTGGAGACATTCTCGCGATGAGCGGTGACTCGATCCGAGTCCGGCTGATGCGCAAGTTCTCCATCATCTGTGCCACCGATTTCACCGTGGCCGACCCCACCGTCACGATCATCGACACGCTTCGGACAGCTTCTTCCATGGTGCTTCAGGCCGGAGCGAACCGCTTTGAGGCGGGCGACTCGGTGTTCATCTGGGCGGACAACGATCCCGACCTCGACTCCGACGACGTCTGGATCTCCGCGGAGGTCGACGCGACCGACACCACGGTGACTTGTCCGCAAGACGGCGCGGGGGCCACCGAGCTGGAGTTCACGGGACTCCTCGCCGTCTTCCTCGCCGACTCCGTTGGGATCGGCGCGCCCGTGCGAAGCTTCCAGGAGTTCACGTTCGGGACATCGACCATGAACGGGGACGTGTATCTGTCCCGTCGTCGGGGTGGGGGGGACATGATTCCGATCACGGGGCCGCTCCAGCCTTCGAACGGCCTCGAGTTCGTGTATCGCGACTCGCTCGGCGCCGTCACGGCGACACCGGCTGACGTCTCGCAGATCGAGATCGTCATTCGCACCGGCTCGCAGGTTCTGGGCCCTCTCGGGCAGATGGTGCAGGACTCCGTCGAAGTCTTGATTCACACGCGTGGGTAGTCCGCGCTTTTCTTGGAGGGGGCGGCCTCGCCGGTCCCACCCGGGTGCTTCACTATGAAGATCGACTCGATATACAGCGACCGCCGAGGCTTCGCGCTTCCCGCGGCGATCGGTGCGCTCGTCATCATCGGCGTGCTCATTACGGCCGGCTTCTTCATGGCGCAGCAGGAGCTGCGCATCGGCGTTGCGAGCAAGCACGCGAACATGGCGGTCAACGTCGCACAGGCCGGCGCCAACGAGGTGATGGGCAACTGGAACGGATACCAACTCGGGAACATCCCGGTCTGGTCGGACACGGTGATCACGGACACGATCGCGACAGGCATCTGGGAGGTCTCGATCGCCAACGCGAACAATTTCGTCTACTTCGTCACCGCCTCCGGAGAGGTCACGGAGGGTGGCGCCCGCTGGGCAGGGGCGAGCCGCACGATCGGAATTGTCACGAAGATGATCTTCGCCAACATCGACCCGCCCGCTGCGCTCACCACGCGAGGCAAGACCGTGGTCAAGGGGTCGGCGACGATCAACGGAACCAACACGACCCCGCCCTCGTGGGGCCCGTATTGCACCACGTTCCCCTCGAATGACACCACGGGCGTGCTCACCAACGACACCTCTAGCATCGGAACGTCCGGTGGTGGAAGCGTGGGCGGCAACCCACCGTACGATCAGGACTCGACGATCGTCGACTCGACGTTCACCAATTTCGGCACCATGGATTGGGCCCAGCTCACAGCCTTGGCCGCAGCGGAAGGCAAGGACGTCACCCCGCTGGGTTCGACGGTGAGTACCGCGATCGAGCCCGATACGACCGCGGCCGGGCGGTGCAACGAGGCGACGCTCACCAATTGGGGAGACACCATTCCGACTGCCGCGTGCGGATCGTATTTCCCCCTGATCTATCATGCAGGCCCGAGTCTACGAATTCAGGGAGGGGCCATGGGCCAGGGGATCCTGCTCGTCGACGGAGACCTGGACCTTCGAGGCAACTTCCTGTTCTACGGCATCATCATCGTTCAAGGGAACTTCGAGACGCAGGGTACCGGAAACCGGATCATCGGCGCGGTGCTGGCATCCAACAGCGCGGACATCGATCAGGACATCGTCGGGAGCTCCGAGATCACCTACTCCCGATGCGCGGTACGACGTGCCATCCTCAACAACTCCTCGCTGTCCCGTGCGCGTCCCCTCGCCGAGCGAAGTTGGGTCGACCTCACGGCGGTCGTGAATTAGGAGTCAAAAGGCCGGTGGAGAGAGTCTCCACCGGCCGCTTTTTCCGACGCTTCTGCGTCAAATGTTTACCAATTTTTGCACTTTGGTGGAGTGGGACATTCTTCTTGACAAGGCTCGACATTCAGTGGTAACCTGAGTCCGAACTTCGCAGAAAAATGTCCTTTCTATTTCCTCGGCTGAAGGCGGAGTATGGGCCTCTTCGGACGAAAGAAGACGGTGATCGGCCTGGATATCGGTTCCGGGTTCGTGAAAGTCGTGGAAGTCGACCACTCGGGCGATCAGCCCGAGGTGGTCCGCGTCGCGATGCGCCCCTTACTTCCCGACGCGATCGTCGAGGGTGAAATCATGGACTATGGCCTCGTCTCGGACGCGGTCATGGGGCTCTTCCAAGAAATGGGCATGAAGGGCGCGGAGGTGGTCACGGCCGTCGGTGGTCACGACGTGATCATCAAGAAGATCCAAATGGATCGCATGAAGGAATCCGACGCGCGTGAGATGATCCGCTGGGAGGCCGAACAGCACGTTCCGTTCGACATCAAGAGCGTCGAGCTCGATTTTCAGGTGCTCGATCCCGCGGGCGACGGACTCCAGATGGAAGTGCTGTTGGTCGCGGCCAAGCGCGAGCTCGTGGACAACAAGGTCGGGCTGCTGCAAGACGCCGGCGTGAACCCCGTCGTCATCGACGTCGACGCGTTCGCGCTCCACAACGCCTTCGAGCACAATTATCCCGATCAGCTCGACGGCATCATCGCCCTCGTGAACATCGGCCACGAAACCACGAACGTGAGCATCCTCGACGACGGGATTCCCATCCTCACCCGTGACATCCCGATCGGGTCTCGGAAGATCCGCGAGGACCTCCAGCGGGAGCGCGGGCTCACGGCGGAGCAGGCCGAGGACGTCGTCCAGGCCCGTGAGAGCGCGGCCGATCTCGACAGCTTCGTGGCGGCCTCCGCCGACGAGGTGGCGGTCGGCATCGAGCGTGCCAGCGCGTTCTTGATGACTCGCGAGGATGGCCAGTCGGTCGGCAAGATCTTCCTCAGCGGGGGCGGGGCTCGGATTCCGGGCATGAGCCAGACGCTCGCACGGCGTATGAACGTGCAGACCGAATTGGTGAATCCCTTCGAGCGGGTGCCTGTTCGGCCCGGCGCGGCGGGAGACATCGCGATCGACGAAGCTGCACCGATGCTGCTGTTACCACTCGGACTGGCCCTTCGTGCCTAGGATGAGGACAGCGATACCGTGATCGAAGTCAATCTTCTTCCGGGGGGTAAGAAGGGGTCCGCGGGTGGATTCTCTTTCAACCTCGACGCGCTCAAGAGTCTCCGTCCGGGTGGTGGAGGTGGAGGTGGGGCCGGCGGCGCCGATCCCTACCAGCTCTTCCTGGCCGGTGCCGCGATCATCGCCCTCGGGTACATGGGCTTCGCCTTCTGGTCTATGCGTTCGACCACCGAGGAGCTTCAGGTTCAGCTGGATGCCGCGGTGCAGGACTCCATCCGGAACGCGGCCATCATCCAACGCACGAACGAGCTCCGTGCTCGC
>JAOTVL010000054.1 GCA_029863525.1 Gemmatimonadota bacterium | reverse complement strand
TGGTGCCGGAGTTGGAGGCGCGGGACGGGCCGGAGAACGAGGTCGGGGTCCCCGCGACGGGTCGAGTCGACTCCGAGCCCGACGCACCCACCTCGGCACGCGAGTCGGACCACGACTCCGGCGACGTGGACCGAGAGGTGGCCGAGATGGACCACGACGCGGGCGACGGAGGAGGCGGCGCACCTCGGGGATCGGACCAGGACGCGTCCGAGAGGGACGCCACCGCCCCGGCGCCTCCCGCCGGACCGTCATCCTCGCCCAAGCCGGCCGGCAACCAGCTTTCCCTGGCGAAAGACATGGTTCAGTCCGGACGCGTGGCTGACGCGATCGCACTGTATCGCGAGATCCTCCGGGACAACCCTTCGAGCCTCAAGGCTCACAACAACCTGGGCGTCCTCCTGGACGAACTCGGCCACCACGCCCAGGCGGTGGAGCACTTCGAGGAAGCGCTCAAAGTCGACGACCAGAACGTGGAACTGCTCGTGAACCACGGAGCCGCGCTCACGGAGCTCGCCGCCTACGACGAGGCGGAGGCTGCGCTCAAGAAAGCCCAGAGGCTCGCCCCGAACGACGGTCGTGCGAAGCTCACCTTCGGGATCCTCTCGTTTCGGCGGGGTCTGTACGAGCTCGCGGAAGCCGAGCTCGCGGCGGTGTGCGAGCGCGACCCGGATCAGGGCCCCGCCCACTACTATCGGGGCGAGGCGTTGAATCGACTCGGTAGGTATGACGAGGCGACCGAGGTGATGAAGAGGGCCGCCGAGCTCCTGCCCATGGACCCCCGTCCGTTCTACACGCTGGGTCACCTGTACGACCGGAAGAACATGAGGCCCGAGGCGGCAGAGATGTATCGTCGGGCTCGTGACCTCCAAGCCGGTGAAATCCCGTGATCACGGTGGTTCGGGCGCCGATCCAGGAGCTTGCCGTCGAGGCGGTGGTACGGCCGATCCGAACCGACCTGGGGCCCGTGAGCTCCGCCTCGCGCGACCTCTGGACCGCGGCGGGAGCGGGCGTCCACGACCACCTCGATCGATTGGAGTCGCTTCCGTTGGGAGGCGCCGTGATGACGCCCGCGGGAGACCTGGCGTGTGACTTCCTGATCCACGCGGTCGTGATGTCGGAGGACGAGCCTCAGACACCGGCCACCGTGCAGAGGGCGCTGCGAAACAGCCTGGGTCGCGCTGCCGACTGGGGAGTCGAGTCCCTGGCGCTTCCGCCGCTTGGTCTCGGCGTCGGCCTGGCCGAGCCCGAGGAGTCGGCGCGGGCGCTGCTCGAGGTCCTCTTCGAGCACGTGGCGGCTGGGGCGCCGCCCCAAGACCTGAGGGTCGTCGTGACCTCGGCCTTCGAGTCCGACATCTTCGAGCGGCTCATCACTATGGGAGATACTCGGGAGCAAACGTAGACTACATCAGCGGGTCGATCCACCGGTTCGGAGCTGGCAGCACCGGCTCCGAGAGAGGGAGCTGATGCCAAAGCGAGTACTCGCCACGCTCGTCGTGGTGATCTGGATCGCCATGGTCGGATGGAAGGCGCGCGACGAGTACTTCCAGCCCGAGCTCGCGCGACTCGCGGAAGCGGCACTGTCGCTCGCACCCGGCATCAATTTCTACACGCTCACAATGGGGGGGCGCGCGGTGGGGCAGGCGACGTCTCGCCTGGACACCGTCCCCGACGGCTTCGAGCTCGAGGACCTCATGAATCTCGAGCTGCCCGCGTTGGGCCAGACCGGCATAGCGGTCGCGCGGACCCGCGTGAAGCTGAGCCCCTCACTGGTCATGGAGAACTTCTCCTTCACGCTCGACAGCGAGGTCGGGCGCTTCGAAGCGTCGGGCGAGCTGCTGCCCGACACGACCCTTCAAGTGCGCATCGTCTCGGCGGGGAGCGAGCAGAACCTGAGCTTCCGTCTGCCCCAACCCCCGATCATGTCCAACGTCGTACCCATCCGCGTCGCGATGGGCGAGGGACTCGACGTGGGTGAGACCGTGCGCCTCCCCGTCTTCGACCCGACCAGCCTCAGCACCCGAAATGTCGAAGTAGAGATCCTCGAGCACGACACGCTCTTCGTGACCGACTCCGCCGCGCTCGGCACGGACGGACGATGGACCTCGGCCCGACAGGACACGGTACCCGCATGGAAAATCGCCGAGATCTTCGGCGGCGTTCGGGTGGAGAGCTGGGTCGACGAGGACGGGCGCGTTCTGCGCGCTGAGAGTGGGCTCGGATTCTCGATGGAAAAAACGGAGTACGAGCTTGCACGACAGGCCCAGGAGGATTCACGCCTGGTGTCTTCCTCGCCCATCGACGACGATGTCATCCTCTCGACCGCGGTCCAGAGCAACGTCGACTTCGACGACGTCGAGGAGTTCGACGAGCTCCGTTTCCGGCTCACTGGGGTGGACCTGGAAGGATTCCAGCTCGACGGCGGCCGGCAGACACTCCGAGGGGATACGCTCATCGTCCGACGTGAGCGCTGGGAGGCGGTCGATCCGGACTACAGGCTCCCTTATCCGTTCATGGACCTACGGGAGGCACTCGAGCCCGAACCGCTCATCCAGAGTGACGACGAACGGATCATACGGAGGGCCCGTGAGGTCACGGCGCGTCGGACCCAGTGGTCGCAGAGTCCGAAGGACGTCGCGCGCCAGCTCACGACGTCGGTCTACAACATGCTCGAAAAGAGCATCACGTTCTCGGTGCCCAACGCCGTTCAGGTCTTGGAGACGCTCCAAGGCGACTGCAACGAGCACACTGTGTTGTATGTCGCCATGGCGCGTGCACTCGGCCTTCCGGCGCGAACGGCGGTGGGGCTGGTCTACGTGAACGGCGCCTTCTTCTACCATGCGTGGCCCGAGGTCTGGCTCGACGAGTGGGTCGCAGTGGATCCCACGTTCGGTCAATACCCCGCGGACGCATCGCACATTCGCTTCGTCATCGGGGGGCTGGCTCAGCAGGTCGAGATCGTGCGCCTCATTGGCAACCTCGATATCGAAGTCCTGGACTAGGCCACCGCTCCGGAACAAGAGTAGAAGCTGGCCGATCGTACCATCCTGACGCATCCAACGAGAAGGTAGAGCGTGTTCGAATCATCCGGAGCCCACTCCGCGGTCCTCACACCCCCTTCCCGGGACGCGGGGCCCGGCGAGATGCTGGAGCTGAGGCACGTTCGAAAGAGCTACGGCAGCTTCGTAGCCGTAAAGGGACTCGACCTTTCCGTGCACCGCGGAGAGATCTTCGGGTTTCTCGGTCCGAACGGGGCGGGGAAGACCACCACGATCCGCATGGTCGCGGGGGTGCTGCGGCCGAGCTCCGGGCGGATCCTCGTGGGCGGCGACGACCTGGGCCGCGAGCCGGAGCGAGCGAAGTCTCGGGTGGGGTACATTCCCGACCGTCCGTACCTCTACGACAAGCTCTCCGGTGGCGAGTTCCTCCGCTTCGTCGCTGGCCTGTGGGGTCGGGAGGGCGACGAGGTCGAGCGGCGGGTGGATCGCCTGCTGGAGCTCTTCCAGTTGGCCCCGTGGAAGGACGAGCTGATCGAGAGCTACTCGCACGGCATGCGGCAAAAAGTCCTGATCAGCTCGGCGCTCATCCACCAGCCCGAGCTGATCGTGGTCGACGAGCCCATGGTGGGTTTGGATCCGCGGTCGGCTCGGCTCTTGAAGGACCTCTTTCGTACCTTCGTGGCCAACGGGGGCACGGTGTTCCTCTCGACGCATACGCTCGAGGTGGCCGAGGCGCTCTGCGACCGGATCGCCATCATCTCGCAGGGCGAGGTCATAGCCTTCGGAACCATGGATGAGCTGCGGGAGCAGGCGCACGCCGGGGGAGCGCACCTCGAGGAGATCTTCCTCAAGGTGACGGGCGGCGAGGCGATGAACGACATCATCGAAGGGCTGCGGGAGGCCATCGCCAGGTGAACGGCGCCGTCGTGCGATCGCGGGCCGGCCTCCTGTGGCTCCTCCGGCCGAAGATCCGCACGAAGCTCAACCGCGCGAAGACCGACGAAGGCAAGGTCTTCAAGGGGTTTCTGCTCGGCTTCGTAGGGATTTTCTTCTGGTCGCTCATCTTCGCCGTGATCTTCCGGATGCTGCAGTATTTCCGCGGCACGCAGGGAATCGGTGACCTGCTGGCGAGTAAACTGCTTGGGCTCGCTTTCGTGACGTTCTTGATGATCCTGGTCCTCTCGAACGTGATCACCGCGCTCTCGACCTTCTTCCTCTCCGAAGACCTGGAGTTCGTGGTTGCTGCTCCGGTCGATTCGGACACGGTGTACGCCGCGCGTCTCACCGAGACGATCGTCGACTCGTCGTGGATGGTCGCGCTGCTCGCCGTACCGCTGCTCATTGCGTATGGCGTCGTGTACGCCGCTGGCCCCGTGTATTACCTCCTCGCGGTCGGGACCGTGATCCCCTTCCTGGTGATTCCGGCGGTGATCGGCAGTGCGGGCACATTGCTCTTGGTGAACATCTTCCCGGCACGACGGACGCGAGACCTGCTGGCGTTGGTCGGTCTGTTTGCCGCGGCGGGTGTCGTTGCGCTCTTCCGCTTCCTTCGGCCCGAGCGCCTGATGAGCCCGGAGGAGTTCAGCAGTCTCGTCGACTTCATCGCGGTGCTTCGAACGCCCACGTCCACGTGGCTTCCGAGCGAGTGGGCCGCGACCGCGCTCATGTCGTATCTGAGCGGCCGCTTCGACTGGTTCCACTTCGCCTTTCTTTGGTCGACCGCCGCTGTGTGCCTGATCGCAGGTGCCTGGCTACACGGACGCTATTTCGACGGAGGGTTCACCCGAGCGCAGGAGGGAGCCGAGAAGAAGGAGGGGCGGACGCGTTCCAAGCTGGTCGACCGAGTGCTGGCGAGGGCCGAGCCGAGCACTCGGGTGATGGTCGCGAAGGAAATCCGCGTGTTTTTTCGCGACACCACGCAATGGTCCCAGCTCATCCTGCTGGGTGTCCTCGTCGCGGTCTATGTCTACAACATCACGGTGCTTCCGCTCTACACGGGTGAGCAGATCTCCTTCCTGCTCATCAACGCCGTGTCTTTCCTCAATCTCGGGTTGGCCGGCTTCGTCGTCGCCGCCATCGCGGCTCGTTTCGTCTTCCCGGCCATGTCGATCGAGGGACGCATGATGTGGCTGATGCAGTCGTCACCGGTCGACATTCGGACGATCTTCTGGTCGAAGTACTGGGTGGGGACGGTGCCTCTCTTGCTGGTGGCCGTCCCTTTGATTGTCGGCACGAATCTGGTGCTCGACGCCTCCCCGTTCGTGCTGGCGCTCACGACTTTGACGATGATCGGCATCACGTTCGCGCTCACGGCGTTGGCGCTGGGGTTCGGCGCCCTGTACCCGAACTACGATACCGAGAACGTCGCCGAGATCCCGACTTCCTTCGGCGGCCTCCTCTTCATGATGGCCGCGGTATCGTACTTGGCGGGTGTCGTGATGCTCGAAGCGTGGCCTGTCTACTACTTCCTGGACTCCCGGATTCAGGCCGGTCAGGCGGAGGTCGGTCTCGTCCCGCTCTTGATGGGCGTGACCGGAGCCGCGATTCTGACCGGGTTCGCCATTTGGCTTCCGTTACGGGCGGGCATAAGGCACGTGCAGTCGGTCGACTTCTGATCGGAGCCGACGGGAATCCAGGGAGAGAAACGATGCTGAGCTCCATCAAGAAGTTCTTCAGCGCCCAGATGACACCAGCGCCGGAGGCGGACCCTTCGAAGTCCTCCAAGGATATCCGCCTCGCCGCGTGTGCGTTGCTCCTCGAATTGGCGAACGCCGACGAAGAGTTCACCGACGACGAACGCCAGCATCTCGAATCGGCCGTGCGCCGGCAGTTCGGGCTCGACTCCGGCGAAGCGGCCCGTCTGTTGGAGCTGGCGCAACAGGAGCGGGACGAGGCCGTGGACCTGTGGCAGTTCACCAACTTGATCGCGGAGAACTACTCCACCGGCCAGAAGATGGTGCTGGCCGAGATCATGTGGGGCCTGGTCTACTCGGATGGTGATCTCGCGAGCAAGGAGGACTACCTCATGCGCAAGATCTGCAACCTGCTTCGCCTCGAGCCCGGCTATCTGGCCGAGGCGCGGAAGCGCTACACGGGGGGCGGCGAAAGAGAGTGAGCGAGGGGTGACAAGGCTTCGGGAGTCGGGCATATTCCCTGCGTACGTCAACACCATTCGAGCTGCGAAATCACGATGCATCTACTTCCAGGCGGTTACTACTTCACGCACGTGGTCTTCTGGACCGTTGTGGCCATGGTTGCCGTGGGCACGAACGCCGTCGCGATCATCCTCTCGATCGGTCTCGGCCTTCTCGCCTGGGAGTCACTGACTGGCCAGAAGTGATGGCTGACACTGGACGGTCGTCCCCTCGGCGCCTCCCTGACGGGGGCGCCGTTTTGTTCTCACGCACTGATTCACAATGCTTCCGCTCATATTGATCGGCGTTCTCGGTCTCGGGATCGGCATCTGGCTCGGCATGCCGGGTCGGTACTCGCAGAGCGCGGACGATATCGAAAAGATCATGGAGTCCGGCAAGGCGCGCCGCCGCAGGACCAGACGGGTCTTCACTCCGTTGGCGTGGATGCAGCGCAAAGTGAGCAGCACGTCGAATCCGTCCCGCGACCGCAGAAAGGGACGGGGTGGGCGCTCGGGATTCAATCTGAAGTCGCCCGACGAACGCTAGCCCAGGGTTTGCCTCAGCGCACGACCGCGTCGACAACAACGAGACCGACGCCGATGATGGCGCCGAGCAGGTAACCCAGTCGTACGATCAGCTTCAGCTCCCGGTCGGTGACCCGACGCACGATCTCTTCCATGCGCGCGGTCGGGAAGTCGATGACCTTCTCCTCGACACGACGGGCCACGTCGATCCGCTCGACGACCGCCGGCACCTGGGTCTGAAGCCAGTCCCAAATGGGGTCACCCAACGCCGCTTCGATGCGCTGGGCACCACCGGCGGGTAACCAGCGCGCCGGCGTTCCGATGGGGCGCTCGAAGACCCGCGTCATGAGTCGGCGGGCCCCCTTGTCGACCACGCCGAAGGCGGCGTCCGTGCGCGCCGCGGTCACGAGCAGCTCCGCGATCCGCTCCTGAGGCACCCGCTCGAGCGCCTCCCCCCACGTTCTTGCGCCCGCCTTCTCGAGGCCGCCTCGGAGCTTTTCGACCAGGAACTCGTGCGTCGCCGGGTCACGGGCCATGCCCACGACCCACCCGGTGAGGGTCTCGCGAGCCTCGACCATGTTCGGGTCGTCGGTGGCGCCGAGAACCTCGGCCACTGGACGCCGCAGGAAGTCGACGATGGCCTGGTTCACGCCACGAGCGATCGCCTCCTGCACGGCGGGATCTCGGAGCATCTCCGAGAGCCGCTCCGCCCCCTCTGCCTCGATCGTGTCCAGCACTTTGTCGACCGTGTCTTCGGTCATCACGACCCGGGCGACCACCCGCTGGTGGAACTTCAGGTCCCGGAGGAAGCGTTGGAGCAGATCGTGGATCGTGGCTTCGAAGCGGGAACGCGCCTGCGGGTCCTCGAGGAGCGCGCCGAGGCGCTGCGCCGCGAGGGGCAGATAGCTGGCGATGGCCTTCTCGACGGAGCCTACGAGCCCGAGCGGAAGAATCTGCTCGAAGGTCCGCCCTGGCTCGAGGAGCTTCGCGGAAGCCCTTTTCAGGTAATCGGAGACGGCCTCGTGGAAATCCTCGCTGCTCACCGCGTTCTGCAACCACTCCTCGACCGCGCTTTCGAGGGCCTCCTCGCGCGCGGGGGTGAGCACGCCGGCGATCGGTTCGTCCGCGATCGCGTCGATCAGGTCGGATGCCCGCCGGCGCATGGCGCCCTCGAAGTCCTCGGAGCCGATGTACCCCCGGAGATGCTCCAATCCGCGCCCCAGCGCTTCGGTCGCGAGCGCGTCGACGTCGTCCCTGACGTGGTGGGGAATGAGCTCGCGCAGGCTGCCTCGCTCGGTGTGCAAGACTTCGTCGAGGAAGGCGGCCAGCCGCTGGTCGAAAGCCTGCCGGAACTCGACGTTGGCGAACGTTCGCGTCAGGTCTTCCGGAGTGAGGAGCCGATTTCCCACGGTGCGACCGATGGCTGCGGCCAGCCGTGGTTGGTTCTTGGGTACCGCCCCGTGAAGGAAGCGGACCGGCCATCGACCGAAGAGCTTGGGCGGTTCGTACGGGTGAAAGAGCATCCACACCGCGACGGTGTTCGTGATCCCACCCGCGAGCGCGCCGAAGGCGATCTTGACGACCGCCAGAAGGATCTCGTCGTTCACCGGTTCAGCGCCGTTGGTGGACCACAATGCCGTGGACGGGGAAGTCACCGTCGCGCGTCGAAATCGTTCCGACGACCTCGAGGAGTGCGCGAACCGGTAGGAGGGGCCCTGGCCCCTCGCCCGGCTGCATCTCCGCCGATACGGCCTCGAGCGACCCGGCAATGCTGCCGTCCGTGGACCGCACCTCCCACTCCACGGGAATGTCTCGGCGCGCCGGCGGGAAGGCCTCGGTCCGGCGCCACTCCATGCGGATCTCCGGCCACTGCATGTCGTCGTCCTGTCGATCGGCCCAACCTCGGTACAACGGTTCGGCTTCCCCCCCGTGCTCGATATCGGCCGCGAGCACGAAGTGGATGGAGTCGCCCGAAAGGAGGAACGCCCAATCTCCGCCCGGGGGCTCGTCCCCGGCGGCGGCGCGCGCCATGTCGAGAACCATGCCGTCCACCCGCTGGTCCGCGAGATAGGCCGATCCCGTGAGCACCTGGAAGGACCCGCCTCGAGCGCCCGTCCACGGGGCCCGTCCCTCGCCGAGGATGATCTCCAGACTCCGGGGAGGGTCCTCGAAGACGATGCCGTCGATCGCGCCCTCGTCTCGGACCAGCAGCCCAAAGCCCCGATGGGGGAGCAGGCGGTTCGAAGCGCGCGTCCGAGGGGTGTTCCACCGTTCCGCGTAGAAGCGATCCCATACGCCGCCCCGACCGAGCCAAGCCTGGGCCTCTCGGGTTACCGAGTCGGGCATTTCGCGCCAACTCAAGAGCCAGGGGACGATGAAGACGCTGTCCCCTTCGAGCGAGGCGAAAACGAAATTCCGCTCGAAGCTTCTCGGCACGAAATCCCCGGAATCGGAGGCCGGGTCACCGGGAACGCTTCGAGTGGACGGGGTCTGCTCGGCGTCTCCGCACGCAGATGCGACGCACAGAGCGAGGATGGCGATCCAGGATGGGGGTCGAGGCCTCACGCACTCCCCTGGAAACGGGGGAGTGCCGCTGGGTCCAGGATCTGACGTTCGTGCGCCCGCAGATTGGCGTCGAGCTTGGTCGTGAAGCGCCCGATCAAGCGCCGCGACCGGCCGAAGTCGCCACGATGCCGGGTGCGGGTCTCGGCCGAGAGATCGACCCGGGTTTGTGCGTTCTCGTCCAGTCCGACCGAGATGACCACTTCTGTTTCACGACCCAGGACGACGCTCCGCGCGATCGCGTCGATCCGACCGGCACGGTCATCTGCCGAAACCACGTTCCAACCACGCAGATCGCGAGCGAGGGAGGTGGACGCCTGCCAGACGTCTTCGAACGGTATGGCGTAGGTGCGACCCAACAGCCGACGATCGTCCGAGCCCGGATGGGTTTCGGCCCGACGCTCGAGGATACTGCGCCTGACTGGGCTCAACCACCCGACTCCCTTCCGAGGGCGAACCGAATCGACACGCTCGCCGTGACGGTCTGATCCCCCGCTTCGATGGGGGTGGGTGCGGCCTGAGCCAGGGACCGCGCCATGACCATACCCTGCTCGAAGGGCACGGGACGCCGCGAGCCTCCGTTCACCTCCATGGGCGGCCCGAGCTCGTACCCGAGGGCCGTCGCGATCACGCGGGCCTTTGCTGTCGCGTTCCGGACCGCGTCCGCGAGCGCCTCGGCTTCGGCTTCGTCGGTGTCCGAGGCGAAGAACGAGATCCCCGTCACGCGGTTCGCCCCGGCTCCGACCGCCGTGTCGATGACACGGCCGACCTGGTCGATGTCGGATATGGTCGTACGAACGTAGTTGACGGACACGTAGGCGATGATCTCGCGCGTCCGCTGGTTGTTGTTGGCCGCATATTCGGGAGAGAGCGAATAGCCGAAGGTCTCGATCTCCGCACCCGGGAGGCGGGCGGCGCGGATCGCCGTCATGACCGCGTCCATGGCGTCGGCGTTCGTCGCGGAGGCCGACCCCGCGTCGCGACCGCGCGTCTCCACCGCGAACGAGACCGAGGCCCGATCGGGAGTCACGTCCACGCTCCCCTCGCCCGTGACGTCGATCCACCCCTCGCTCGGAGCTTCCTGGAGCGGCGCGACCAGGCGCTCGGACGGCACCTCGTAGACGTTCAGCCGCCCTAGGTCGCCCGGATCGCCCGGGGCCGCTTGACCGCCGGCCGGCGGGCCCGCGCAAGCACTCAACATCACGGCCACGGCGGCCACCTCGATCATTCTTTTCATTGTCCTGCCGCCTCCCTCGTCGAATCCGCCGGGCACCCCCGAGCGTTGGTTGAAGCGTGCCCGGATCTCGGTTATCGAGTCGCGACGAACCGGTTATAGTGTGGCGCCGTCGACCCACGCTCGCCACAACAAAGTGAGAGCCGATGAAAGCCGTCATTCCGCTGGCCGGAAAGGGGACCCGCCTCCGGCCACACACCCATCATACTCCGAAGCCACTCCTCAAGGTCGCTGGCAAGCCGGTGCTGGCGTACATCCTCGACGACCTCGTGGAGCTCGGAGTCGAGGAGATCGTCTTCATCGTCGGGCATCTTCGCGACACGGTGGAGGCGTGGATTCGGGCGGAGTACCCCAACCTCAAGGGTCACTACGTGCTCCAAGAGGTGCAGGATGGCACAGCGGGCGCAATCGCCCTGGCCGAGCCGTATGTCGACGAGGACGTGTTGATCATCTTCGCCGACGCGGTGCTCGAGGTGGACTACGGACTGACGCGCACCCTCGGGGCCGAGTACGGAGCCGTCCTCTGGGCAAAGGAAGTCGACGACTACCAGCGTTACGGCGTGATCGTCACCAATGAAGACGGCACGATGCAGAGGATCGTGGAGAAGCCGTCGGAGCCGATCTCCAAGCTCGCGAACATCGGGCTCTACTACATCCGGGAGCACGAGCTCCTCTTCGAGGGGGTCCGACATACGCTGGCGAACGACCCGGGTCCGTCGGGCGAGTTCTACCTCACCGATGCGTTCCAGTACATGGTCGACCATGGCAGCCGGCTCATCACGGCGCCCGTCGACGGGTGGTGGGACGCGGGTAAGCCGGAGACGCTGCTGGAAACGAACGGTCACCTCCTCGAGACCGGCCGAGGGGGAGTCGATGAGGAAGCGACGGTCGAAGGCGCTCGAATCGTCGAGCCGGTTCGCCTCGAGAGCGGGGTCGTGGTCCGAGGGGGGACGATCGGGCCGAACGTCACACTGGAGCGCGGCACGACGGTGACCGAGAGCGAGCTCCGCGACACGGTCGTCGGGCCGAATTCGGAGATCACCGCGTCGAAGCTCCACGACTCGATCCTTGGAAGTGACGTGAAGATCTCGCACACGTCGGGAAGCCTGCTCGTTGCCGACCACTCGCTGGTCGCGGGCGAAGGCTAGACCCGCTGCGCGAGGGCCAGCCCTCGGGCGCGCACGGCCCCGATTGATGGGCCGGCGCGCCAGCGCCGCTCAGGCGTCCTCGAGGCCGACGGTGAGCAACAGGGTATAAAGCGCGCGCTCGATGCCGGCCGGGCCATCCGTATTACGGTACCATTCGTCCGTGGTGTGGGCCTTCCCCGCCTCGCCACCGCAGCCGATGGTGATGGCCGGAATCCCGAGCGTCATCGGGATGTTCGCATCGGTCGACGACAGCGCCATTCTCGGCTCCTTCGCCACTTTGAGGGTCGCGGCCACGGCCGCGCGCACGAGGTCGCAGTCGGGATCGGTGGCTCCGCCGGGCCGGTCACCGATCATCTCCATCCTGATGTTCAGGTCCGGCTGACGTTCGCGCTCGACGCCGACCGCCCGTTCGACCTCGCGCACGAGTGATGCCAGGGCGGCGGCCTTTGCGCCGCGAAGATCGATCTCCATCCACGCGCTCTGAGGGATCGCGTTGATGCTCTTGCCCCCTCCGACGCGGGCAATGGTCAGGGTCGTCTTCGGCTCGGTTCCGAGCGGGAGGCCAGAGAGCCTCGAGCCCAACGCCACGAGTGCGTGCGCGGGATTGGGGGTGCCGAAGTCGACCCAGGAATGTCCGCCGGGGCCGTCGAGGGTGATCCGGTATCGTCGTGAGCCGAGGCCTTCGGCCACGATCCGTTCCAACCCGGCTCCGTCGAGCGAGACGAAGGCTCCGGCGGCTCGAGCGTGACCGTTTTCCGCGAAGAGCTGCTTCACGCCGCGAAGGTCACCCGGCCCTTCTTCGCCCACCGTGCCCACGAAAAGGAGCGGCGAACGCGTTCGAACGTCGCCCGCGTCGAGGGCCCTGGAGAGCGCGACGAGAGCCGCCAAGCCACGTGCGTCGTCCGAGATCCCCGGTCCTCGGAGGACGGGTCCGTCGCGAGTGACCCGCACGTCGACATCACCAGGAAAAACCGTGTCCAAGTGGGCCGCCACGACCATTGGGGGCGCGTCCACGACGCCGGAGCGCCGGCCGATGACGTTGCCGGTCGCGTCTCGCTCCACCCTCCCGGCGCATGTGGTGTCCAGGAGCTCGGCGAGCCGCTCGGCGCGTCGAGCTTCCTGGAACGGCGGCGCCGGGATCTCCGAGAGCGCGATCTGCGTGGCGAGCGTCGACTCGTCCTCGCGATGGAGATAGTCCACCGCGGCGGCCACGTCTGCGCGGCCCGAGAGCTCCGCGAGCCTGATCTGCATGTCGCTCAACCGATCTCCTTTGTATCGCCTCGCACGAGGGCCGTATCGCGCCCCTACGGCGCACAAGGTCGAGGCTGAGGCTGGTCAGCGCGAGTGGGGCGTCGGCGCCTGGAGCCGGTCCGTGGATCGGCGACATGACCGCTCGTCCCACCGTCTCTATGTTTATCGGACTCGGAACCCGAATCCGCAGTGAAAGTAGGGGCATGGACGAACAAACGCTGATCTACGACTGGAACGAGTCGGACGGGATGTTCGACTGGACGTCCGTCGGACCGATTCAACTCGACGACGAGACGCTGCGGGACGGGCTACAGAATCCCTCGGTGGTCGATCCGTCGATCGAAGACAAGATACGCCTCCTCCACTATATGGACCGGCTCGGCATCCACACGGCCGACATCGGCCTGCCCGGTGCCGGACCGAGAGCGGTGGAGGCGGCGACCGCGCTCGCGAAAGAGATCTTGGCGTCGGGTCTGTCGATCGAGGCCAACTGCGCCGCGCGCACGTTGGTAGCCGATGTGAAGCCGATCGTGGAGATCAGTCAGGCGGTCGGCATCCCCATCGAGGCGTGTACATTCATCGGGAGCTCGCCGATTCGGCAATACGCCGAGGATTGGACGCTCGCGCGGATGCTGAGGGTCACGGAGGAGGCGGTGAGCTTCGCGGTCGGGGAGGGCCTGCCGGTGCTCATGGTCACCGAGGACACGACACGGGCGCATCCGGACGTACTGAAGGAGCTCTACCGTACGGCCATCGAGTGCGGTGCGAGGCGTCTGTGCATCGCGGACACCGTTGGTCATGCTACGCCCGAGGGCACGTATCGCCTCGTCCGGTTCGTCATCGACGAGATCGTGAAACCGTCTGGAGAGGACGTCGGCGTCGACTGGCACGGTCACAGGGACCGTGGTCTCGGACTCGCGAACGCACTTTCCGCAATCCGTGCAGGAGCGACGCGCATCCACGGCACGGCGCTCGGGATCGGCGAGCGCTCCGGCAATACCGAGATGGATTTGCTCCTCGTGAACCTCGCGCTCCTTGGACTCCACCAGACCGACCTCACCGTCCTGCCGGAGTACTGCGAGCTCGCGGCGGAGGCGTGTCAGATTCCCTTGGTGCACTCCTATCCGGTGATCGGGCGCGACGCCTTCCGGACCGGAACCGGAGTGCACGCCGCCGCGATCATCAAGGCGCAGGCAAAGGGCGACGATTGGCTCGCCGACCGGATCTATTCCTCGGTGCCGGCCTCGATGGTCGGCCGACGACAAACCATCGAGATCGGCCCGATGTCGGGGCTCTCGAACGTGAAGTTCTGGCTGCGCGACCACGGGTACGATTCGGACGACCAGACGTTGTGCGATCGCATCTTCCGGGCGGCGAAGCAGACGGATCACACACTGACTCAAGGAGAGTTGGAAGCCCTCCTCAGGAGCGGCTGACGTCCCGGCACTCGCGGGTGACCTCGTCTCTCCGTGCGCGGGAGGACGCCGGCTGATGAGCAAGCTTGCCCAAGAGATCATGGACGCTGCGAAGTCGGGGACCGCGCTACGGGTGCTCGTCGTGGAAGACGAGCCGGACATCGCCGCGTTGATTGCGTATCAGCTGACTCGCGACGGCTTCAGGGTCGAAACGACCGGGAACGGGGCCGAGGCGTTCGATGCGGTCGGGAGGGAGCTTCCCGACCTGGTCGTTCTCGATCGAATGCTCCCCGGCCTCAGCGGTGACGAGGTTCTGCGGAGGCTCAAAGCCGATCCCGCCACCTCCGACATCCCCGTGCTGGTCCTCACCGCGAAACGGGAGCAAGAGGATCGAATCGAGGGTCTCGAGCTCGGCGCCGACGACTACCTGGCGAAGCCTTTCAGCCCGCGGGAGCTGGTCCTGAGGGCTCGAGCGATCCTGCGTCGGGTCGGAGAGACGAGGACCAACGGGGGCGGTCGAATCCTGAAGGCGGGGCCGATTCGCCTCGACGTGGACTCGCATCGCGCCTCCATCGGCGAAGACGAACTCTCACTGACCCCCACGGAGTTCCGACTGCTCCAGGCCCTCATGGAACGGCACGGCCGCACGCAGAGTCGCAAGCAGCTCCTGGAGAAGGCGTGGGACGTCGAGTCGGGTGTCTCTGATCGGATCCAAACCCGAACCGTGGACATGCACGTGCGACGTCTTCGAGCGAAGCTCGGTGAGGTCGGGGAGTGGATCCAGACCGTCCGTGGCTTCGGATACAGGCTGAAGGTCCCCGAGGGAAGCGAATAGCGAATCCCCTCAGAGGAGTCGATCACATGCCGATGCGCCTTGGGGTCCATCACGCGCTCTTCGCCGGCTTCGTGGGCGTTATCGGTTTTCTCGTCGCGATCATCGTGCCCCTCATCGGGACGGGTCTTCGCGGCGAGCTCGATGACCTTTACCAGCGCGAGTTGGAGCGGCAGCTCGCCATCGCCGAAGCACTCGTCGAAGCGTCCGGGTCGGACAACGCGGATGCGCTCGCCCGATTGATCACCGATCGCCTGGACAACCGCGTCACCATCATCGACCGACAGGGGGTGGTGCTTGGCGACTCGTACGTCGAGCCAGCCCTGTTGCCCGCGGTCGAGAATCACCTCGACCGGCCGGAGGTGCAGGCCGCTCTCGCGGGTGACGTCGTCAGTTTTGCTCGAAGGCCGAGCGCCACGGTCGGTCTCCCACTGCTGTATGGCGCGCGCATGGCGACGCTCGGCGGCGAGCGCATCATCCTCCGAATCGCCACACCACTCACCGAGATCGAACGGGCGGTCGACGGCATGCAACGGACCGTGACGCTGATCGGACTGTTGACGCTCGTCTTGGCGCTCGTCGCGGCGTACGGCCTGAGCAAGCTGTTCACTCGTCCGCTGGTGCAGCTGGCCGACCGAGCGGGTCGCCTGGCCGAGGGGGACTTCACGAGCAAGGTCCCGCTCGGGCGGGTGGCGGAGCTTCACGACCTGGCGGGGGCGTTCAACCGACTCACCGAGGAGCTGCAAACACGGCTGTCCGAGCTCTCGCGTGAACGCGACGAAATGCAGGCACTCATCGATTGCATGGCGGAAGGGGTGATTGCGCTGACGGAGGACGCGCGCGTCCTCCGTATGAACCGTGCGGCCAAGGCGCTGCTCGACCTCTCGACAACTCCCGACCTCGTGCCCGTGAGCACCATCGTTCGAGACGAGACGCTTCGACGCGCCCTGGAGCGGAGCGTCACGGTGGAAGCGCAGTCGAGCGAGATCTCGCTCCATGGACAGAACGTGCTCATCGCCTCCCGCGCGCTCGACTCCGGGGGTGCGGTCACCACGCTGCTGGACATCACGGAGCTCAGACATCTGGAGCAGGTTCGGCGCGATTTCGTGGCGAACGCCTCGCATGAGCTCAAGACTCCCTTGACCTCGATTCGTGGCTTCGCGGAGACGCTGGTGGAGGCGGATCCGCCGGAACATCTGCGCCGACGGTTCCTCGAGTCGATCCGCGTGAACACGCTCCGACTTCAACGGTTGGTGGACGACCTGCTCGACCTGTCCCGACTCGAGTCGGGGGGCTGGGCCGCCGCCCGCGATTCGGTGGAGATTTCCGGCACGGTGGCCGAGGCCTGGGACCTCGTCGAGTCGCCCCCGGACTCTCGGCGACGTTTCTCGCTGAAGGGAGACGCCACCGTGGTGGGCGACCGCGCCGGGCTCGTGCAGATCTTCCGGAACCTGCTCGAGAACGCGGTTCGACACACGGATCCCGACGGCGAGATCCGCGTTGAGGTGACGAGCGACGAGGCGGCGAGCGCCGTGACCGTCGCGGTGACGGACGACGGCGAGGGCATACCGCTCAGGTCGCTGCCGCGCATCTTCGAGCGATTCTACCGCGCCGACAGCTCGCGGGCCCGCGACGCTGGGGGCACGGGGCTGGGCCTGGCCATCGTAAAGCACCTCGTGGGTTCGATGGGTGGCGAAGTGGAGGCCACCAGCGTCCTGGGTCGGGGGACCACGATCCGCTTCACGGTCCCTCTGTTCCCGGCCCCGTGAACGACTGACCGTTACGTCGTCGTTACCGGATTGTCGCTGAATCGTCGCCGATTCGTTCTAGCGTTCGAACGTACCTTCCACGTCCCTTTTCGTGAGCGGCTCCGCATGAATGAACGATCGTCATCAGGCTCGTCCTGGCTTGCCGCCTTGGTCTTGCTCATGGGGTGCGGCGGCGCTGAGGGTGGCGATTCCGCGATGCTGAGCGGATCGGTCCAGATCGACGGATCGAGCACGGTCTTCCCCATTGCCGAAGCCGTCGCGGAGGAGTTCCAGGCTGCCAACAGAAGCGTCCGGGTCACCGTCGGTGTCTCGGGCTCGGGTGGCGGCTTCGAGCGGTTCTGCAACGGTGAGATCGACATCACCAACGCCTCACGCCCGATCCGGGATTCGGAGATCGAGGAGTGCGCCGCCGCGGGCATCCAGTTCACGGAGGTCCCGGTCGCGTGGGACGGACTTTCGATCATCGTGAATCCCCAGAACGACTTCCTCACATGTGTGACCACCGATGAGCTGCGCAGGATCTGGGCACCGGACATGCGCGTCTCGACGTGGAGAGACGTCCGGGCCGGCTGGCCGGACGAGGAGATCCGCCTGTACGGGCCCGGCACCGACTCGGGGACGTTCGACTACTTCACGGAGACGATCGTCGGAGAGAGCGGTGCGAGCCGACCCGATTTCCAGGCGAGCGAAGACGACAACATCCTGGTCCAAGGTGTCGCCGGTGACCGTTTCGCACTCGGCTATTTCGGGTACGCCTACTATGCAGAGAACGCCGGGCGGCTGAAGCTCGTCGAGGTGGACGGCGGCACTGGTTGCGTCGCGCCCTCCGACGAGACGATCGAGAACGGCACCTACGCGCCGCTGGCCAGACCGCTGTTCTTCTATGTGAAGCATGCCGCCCTACAGCGCCCGGAGGTGCGAGCGTACGTGGAGTTCATGCTCCGGGAGGCTCCGACGCTCGTGCCGGCGACAGGGTACCACGCGCTGTCTGCCGCGGAGTACGAGGAAGATCTGGCACTCATCGCCAGAGTGGCGGGCGGTGGCGCCTGATCAGAACGTGATGCCGAGCGATGGCGGGGGGGCGAGCACCGCCCTCTCCATCGATTCGGACCTCCGATTCAAGCGGAGTCGAAACGTCCAGGAGCAGGCGATTGGTCTCTTGCTGTTCCTGTGCGCCGCCGTATCGACGCTGGTCACGGTCGGAGTCGTGGCAGTCCTGCTCACCGAGACCGTCCGCTTCTTCTCGCAGGTATCCGTCTTCGAGTTCCTGACCGGGACGCAGTGGACGCCGGCGTTCCAGGAAAAGCACTTCGGGGTGCTTCCCCTCCTCGCGGGTTCCTTCATGGTCGCAGCGGGGTCGGCGCTGATCGCGCTGCCGATCGGACTCCTCACGGCGATCTTCCTCAGCGAGTACGCCACGGCGCGCCTCCAGGCCATTCTCAAGCCTTTGCTCGAGATCCTCGCGGGTATCCCGACGGTGGTGTACGGCTATTTCGCGCTGACGTTCATCACGCCGTTGATGCGCACCTTCTTCCCGGAGACCGACGTCTTCAACGCCGCGTCGGCGAGCATCGTCGTCGGAATCATGATCATTCCGACCGTGTCCTCTCTCTCCGAAGACGCCCTCAGGGCGGTTCCGCAGGTCCTACGCGAGGGAGCGTACGGGTTGGGGGCGACCAAGCTCGAGGTGTCCACCCGGGTCGTCGTGCCCGCGGCGCTGTCAGGCATCATCGCGTCGTTCATCCTGGCGATCTCGCGGGCGATCGGTGAGACGATGGCGGTCACGATCGCCGCGGGGAATCTCCCGAACATGACCCTGAACCCGCTCGAGTCGATCCAGACGATGACGGCGTACATCGTGTCCGTGAGCCTGGGCGACACGCCCCAGGGCACGATCGTATACCAGACCCTCTTCGCCGTGGGCATGACCCTCTTCGTCATCACGCTCGTCATGAACATTCTGAGCCAATGGGTCCTGGCGCGATTCCGCGAGGAGTACGAATGACCGCCCAGCATCCCGCCATCGGCGAGGGTCGCTCGGCCCTCGATCGTAAGCGCCGAGCGAAGGGCGCGGTCTTCGCCGTGCTCTGTGGCGCCGCCACGGCGGTCGGCGTCCTTTCGCTGGCGGTGCTGCTCGTCGACGTGGTCGCCGACGGCATCGGCAGCCTCGACGCCGATTTCATGACGAGCTTCGCCTCGCGCTTCCCCGAGCGCGCCGGCATCAAGGCCGCGCTCGCCGGCTCGGTGTGGATTCTCTTTCTGACCGCCTCGATCGCGTTTCCCTTGTCGGTGGCGGCCGCGATCTACCTGGAGGAGTACGCGGGCGAGGGCTGGATCAGCCGCGCGATCCAGACCAACATCGCAAACCTCGCGGGAGTGCCGTCCATCGTGTACGGGATCCTGGGGCTCGCGTTCTTCGTTCGGACACTCGGCTTCGATCGCAGCGTGATCTCGGGTGCGCTGACGCTCTCGCTGCTCGTCATGCCGGTCATCATCATCGCCTCGCAGGAGGCGATTCGGGCCGTTCCCTCGACGATACGAGAGGCGGCTTATGGGCTGGGAGCGACGCGTTGGCAAGTCGTGAGCCGGCAAATCCTGCCGATGGCGATGCCCGGAATCATGACCGGAACGATTCTGGCGCTCTCCCGCGCGGTCGGTGAGACCGCCCCACTCATCATGGTGGGTGCCGTCGGCTTCATCGCCTTCACGCCGGACGGCTTGAGAGATCCATTCACCGTGTTGCCACTTCAAATCTACAACTGGGTCTCGCGACCCCAGGACGAGTTTCGGGCGCTCGCCGCGGCCGGCATCATCGTCCTGTTGGCGCTTCTGCTCAGCATGAACGCGGTCGCGATCGTCCTCCGTAACCGCTACCGGACGCGAATCTGATCGATGGCCACCACATACGACGTTCGGCTGGGACCCGAGGGCGCAGCGCTGGAGGCCAAGAACGTCTCCGTGTTCTACGGCGACAAACAGGCCATCGACACGGTTTCGCTCGCGGTGCCCAAGAAGCAGGTGGTTGCCCTCATCGGGCCTTCCGGGTGCGGCAAGAGCACGCTGCTGCGCTGCTTCAACCGGATGAACGATCTGGTCAAGGGCGCCCGCGTCGAGGGAGACGTCGAGTTCCGCGGCCAGAACCTCTATGACCCGAACATCGATCCGGTGGAGGTGCGCCGCCGGATCGGAATGGTGTTCCAGAAGCCGAATCCGTTCCCTAAGTCGATTTATGACAACGTCGCATTCGGGCCGCGCATCAACCGGTTTGAAGGCAATTTGGATGACCTTGTCGAAACTTCGCTCCGACAGGCCGCGCTTTGGGACGAGGTGAACGACCGACTCGGAGAGTCGGCCTACGCCCTCTCGGGCGGTCAGCAGCAGCGGCTGTGCATCGCGCGTACGCTGGCGGTCAAGCCGGAACTGGTGCTCATGGACGAGCCGGCGTCGGCCCTCGATCCGATTGCCACCCAACGCATCGAGGAGCTGATTTACGAGTTGAAAGAGGAGTACACGATCGTGATCGTCACCCACAACATGCAGCAGGCGGCCCGGATCTCAGACTATACGGCGTTCCTCTATATGGGTAAGCTGATCGAGTACGGGCCCACGGACACGATCTTCACGAATCCACGTGAGGAGCGGACCGAGGCCTACGTCACCGGGAGGTTCGGATGAGTCCGGACGGCGCGCCGCGGCGCCATTTCCACGACGAGCTCGACATGCTGCAGGAGAAGCTCCTGGAGATGGCGAGTCTCGTGGAGCATGCCTTGGCCGAGGCCACCGCTGCGCTACTCGATGGCGACCCCTCCAAGGGAGAGACCATCCGGCTCGGGGACGAGCGAGTGGATGAGCTCGAGATAGAGATCGACGAACGGGTCATCGAACTGCTCGCGCTGCAACAGCCGATGGCCAAGGACCTGCGCCAGATCATCGCGACCAACAAGGTCTCCAATGACCTG
The DNA here is from genome assembly GCA_029863525.1 of Gemmatimonadota bacterium. Taxonomy (GTDB): domain Bacteria; phylum Gemmatimonadota; class Gemmatimonadetes; order Longimicrobiales; family Gaopeijiaceae; genus UBA2589. Next base: position 2,527 of record JAOTVL010000054.1, on the reverse strand, counting down.
GAGCGGATGGCGGACCACGCGGTCAACATCGCACGGGCGGTCACACGGCTGCACGACGTACCGCCGATTCCGAAGATGCGCGAGTTCGAAGACATGATCGAGATCACCCGGGGCATGGTCTCGGACGCGCTGGCGGCGTACGTGTCGAGAAACGCCGGTACGGCACGCATGGTGTGCATGACGGACGATCGTGTCGACGACTTGAAGAGGACCATCTTCCGCATTCTCGTCACGCTCATGCTGGAAGACGAGAAGAGGATCGCCGCGGCACTCGAGCTCCTGCTCATCTCGCAAAACCTGGAACGGATCGCCGATCTCGCCACGAATATCTCCGAAGACGTCGTCTTCCTCGTCGAGGGGAGGAGTATCAAGCACGGCACGCGGCTCGGGGAGTTCGAGGACTACAACTCCTGATCGACGGGTTGCGACGGCCGAGTAGGGCGCTTGACATGTACGTTCATGAGTTGCGCTCAGCGCACGTGGCTCGGTAGCCTGTCCGCCCATGGATCCGGATATGTCAGACGCCGTCGAGGCGCTGCTCGACGAGGTCACTGAAACCGAGGCGCAGCCCGACTTCGACGCAGGTAGGCTCCGAGGTCAGGTCGCCATCGTGACCGGGGCTTCGAGCGGGATCGGGCGCGCGGTGGCGCTCGAGCTCGCGACCTGCGGCACCCACGTGGCGTTCTGCTTCCTCGACGCCGGCGCGCAAGCGCGTCTCGACGCCCAGGCGGTCGCCCGAAAGCTGCGGGAGCTCGAGGTTCGCGTGTACTTCCGCCACTGCGACGTGCGCGACAGCCGAGACGTGAAGCGATTCGTCGACGAAGTGCAACAGGAAATGGGAGGCGTCCAGATCCTCGTCAACAACGCCGGCATCGGGCGAGACGCGGCCCTCTGGCGATTGGAAGACCATGAGTGGGAGGCCGTGGTCCGCACGAATTTGGATGGCGCCTTCTTCTTTACACGGTCGGTCGCACCCCTCATGCGTGCGCAGGAGTACGGCAAGATCGTGAACGTCACGTCCGTCCACGGCGTCCGGTCCGAGTTCGGAATCTCGAACTACGCGTCCTCGAAGGCCGGACTCATCGGATTGACGCGGAGCGCGGCTGTCGAGCTGGGGCCCCGCAACGTCAACGTGAACGCGGTCGCGCCCGGCTATATCCGCACGACGAGGCTCACCGACGGCGTGCCCTCCGAGATTCTGGACCGGGCTCGGGAGCAGGCCGTTCTCGGGCGTCTGGGCGACCCCCAAGACGTCGCGGGGGTCGTCGTCTTCCTGTGCTCCGAAGCGGCGCGGCACATCACAGGGGCCGTGATCCCCGTGGACGGCGGTTACTTGCTCTAGGAGCCCGACTGGGTCACGGTGTGGGGCGGCGCTTCCCGAGGTCGTTGCCCGAACCCGTTTGCTCACACATCATCTGCGGATGCACTTCCTACGACGACTGTCCCAGATGATCGACGCGCTGAACGACCGTATCGGCGTCGCGATCCGTTGGCTGGCTCTCTTCATGGTGTTGGTCGGCGCGATCAGCGCGGTGGTGCGCTACTTCGCGCGCTCACAGCAGTGGACGCTGAATCTCACGCCTGCCACCGAAATGCAGTGGTACTTCTTCAGCATCATCTTCCTGCTCGGTGCGGCCTACGGGCTCAACCACAACGTCCACGTCCGCGTCGACGTCATGTACGAGCGGTACAGCGCGAAGACGCAGGCGTGGATCGACCTCGTGGGAACGCTCGTCTTTCTGATCCCGTTCTCGCTAATGATGCTGTGGGTCTCATATCCGGCGGTCAGCAATTCGTGGCAGATCCGTGAGCAATCGCCCGACCCGGGCGGACTGCCGCGATATCCCATCAAGATCCTGATTCTCGTCTCCTTCATCCTCCTCGTGCTGCAGGCCGTCAGCCAGCTCGTGAAGCAGGTCGACGTGATCAGAGGAAATCGGGCGAAGGTCATTCTCGACGAAGATGAAACGGAGGTGCACGTATGAGCGCCTGGGGACCGGCGATGTTCATCTCGGTCCTCGCGATGATCTTCAGCGGATACCCGGTGGCGTTCGCTCTCGGCGGGACCGCGTTCATTTTCGCGCTCATCGGGGCCGGGGCGGGGGTGTTCGACCTGCCGCTGCTGTTCGCGCTGCCCGAGCGGACGTTCGGCACCATGTCGAACTTCACGCTCCTCGCCGTCCCGTTCTTCATCTTCATGGGCACGATTCTGGAGAAGTCGAAGCTGGCCGAACAGCTCCTCGAGACCATCGGGATGCTCTTCGGCCGCTTCCGCGGCGGTTTGGCCATCGGGGTGGTGTTCGTCGGTGCGCTTCTCGCGGCCGCCACCGGTGTGGTCGGGGCCAGCGTCACCGCCATGGGTCTGATCTCGTTGCCCGTCATGCTTCGCAACGGATACAAGCCGGAGATCAGCTTGGGTGTGATCTCCGCCTCGGGGACGCTCGGCCAGATCATTCCCCCGTCCATCGTGTTGATCGTACTCGGCGACCAGATGGGCGTCAGCGTCGGCGATCTCTTCCGCGCCGCG
>JAOTVL010000053.1 GCA_029863525.1 Gemmatimonadota bacterium | reverse complement strand
CTGATGGTTCCATCTCGCATCACGCGCGCGCGATTGTTCGGCGTCTCGAGTAGGATCCCGATGGAATTGGTCAGGCCCGTGTATACATGGTGCTTCCTCGGCTCGACCGACGTGGAGCCCCAGCCCCGGCGGCCCTCCTCCGTACGCACACCCGAGTAGTCGAACGCCGCATAGTCCTCGGCCCGGACCGCCTCGCGGATCCGCGGGAAGATCTTCTCATAGGGGTACGCCCGGAGCTGCGCGTCGCCGGCGGGATTGAGCGTGCCCTGATACGTGATGACGTACGGGGCCGACCCCCCATGGTGCCCGTCGACGTGGATGTCAGGCGTCCACTCGTTCATCACCTGGGTGACCAGCGCCTGAATCTCCTGCGATTCGAGCTTCACGTAGTCCCGGTTCATGTCGTAGCCCGCCTCGTTGGTTCGCCGCCGGACCTCTCCCCCGTCCGGGTTGATGAGGGGAACGACGACGACGATCACATCGTCGAGAACCGAGCGCAGCTCACCCCAGACCAGCTCCTTGGCCACGAGCTGAACCGCCTCCTTGGGCGACACTTCCCCACCGTGCACGGAGGGAGCCAGCAGCACGATCGTCTTGCCCGACCGGATGGCATCCTCGGGGTTCGTGATCGGCGGGTCTGCGATCGTCACCGTGACCATTTCTCGTCCGAGCAATGTGTGCGTGAGCGGGCGCATGCTCACGATCTCGCTCATCGCGTCGAGCTCGTGCCAGAACGCCATCAGCGGCTCGAAGGGCGTCGGGCCGGAGCGGTAGTTCTGCTCCTCCTGCCAAGTGAGCGGCAGCTCTTGGGCGGAGCTCTCGGCGGGGGTGACGACCCCGACGAGATGAGCGACTACGAGGGCGAGGAAGGCGGGGTTGCGGAGCATGGTGACCTGCACGGAGGACGGGTGTCATGGCGTTCCCGCACTGTACGCCGAGTCCTCGACCCGCGGCAACCGCTGGCTTCGCCGCTATGGCGTCCGGAACAGATGCGTCCAGTGGGTGCCGACGAGGCCCACTCCGTGCTGGGCAAGGGAGCAGTTCTCGATATTGGCGCGGTGTCCGGGGCTGTTCAGCCAGGCGTCGAGCACGGCCTCACCCGTCGGATATCCCCAGGCGATGTTCTCGGCCGCGTAGGAGTACGAGATACCGGCCGCCGTCATGCGATCGAAAGGCGACTGTCCGTCCGGGTTGGTGTGCGCGAAGAAGTCGCGGTCGATCATGTCCGCGGAGTGCGCCGTGGCGACCTCCGCGACGTCGACGTTCCACTCGAGCGGCGCGCATCCTACCTGGGTTCGGTGCGCGTTCATGAGCGTGACGAACGATGTCACCTCCGGTTCCAACGCCAGCTCGAGCTCGAGCTCGGGTTCCAGGATGCTGTCCCCACACGCAGCCAGCATCAACCCCACGATTGCGAGCACGGGAACTCTCGACATGATCTTCCTCCGATAGGCGGACGGGGCCTTCGAATCAAACGCGACGCGTGTCGCGTACTGAAAGGACCGTGCCAGCTGCGCCGGAGGAGCATGAGGCCGAGTTCAGCGGTGGTCGGAAGCTGGCCGAGGCCTTCGTCGAGGCACATGTTTGCCGGGCTTCGGTCGCCTGTGCACCAACGGGAGTAGGCCGCGGGGGACCACCAAACGAACGACGCCGCCGATCGAGTCCAGCGGCACTCAGCCAGCCCAACTGGAGCGCTTCGTATGCAGCTCGTGATCGAAAACCTCTCGAAGACCTATCCCGGGGGCGTACTCGCGCTCGATGATGTTTCGCTGACGATCTCCCCGGGCATGTTCGGCCTCCTCGGACCGAACGGTGCCGGGAAGTCGACGCTCATGCGGACGATCGCGACGCTGCAACGCCCGGACTCCGGCTCGATCCGACTGGGCGACCTGGACGTCCTGCGCCAACCGGACGAGGTCCGGAAGATCCTGGGGTACCTTCCGCAGGAGTTCGGGCTCTACCCGAATCTCTCCGCGAAGGTGGTGCTGGACCACTTCACCACCTTGAAGGGTGTGACCCGTTCGAGCGAGCGGAAGGAGCTGGTGGAATCGCTCCTGGTCAAGACGAATCTGTGGGACTCGAAGGACAAGGCGGTCGGAGGCTTCTCGGGCGGAATGAAACAGCGGCTCGGCATCGCGATCGCGCTCGCCGGCGACCCCAAGCTGCTCATCGTCGACGAGCCGACCGCTGGCCTCGACCCGACCGAGCGACACCGCTTTCTGAACCTGATCGCCGAGCTCGGTCGCGACATCGTCGTGATCCTCTCGACGCACATCGTCGAGGACGTGAGGGAGCTGTGCAGCACGATGGCGATCATCCACCAGGGTCGCGTCGTCCTCGAGGGCGATCCGAGCACCGTGCTGGAGGCGGCCCGGGGTAAGGTCTGGCGAAAGCGCGTCACCCGGGACGCGCTCGAAGGCTATCAGCGGGATTACTCGGTGATCTCGGTGCGGCTCCAGGCAGGTGAGCCGGTGATCCACGTATGGAGCGACATCACACCGGGCACTGGGTTCCAGGGAGTGGAGCCGGCGCTCGAAGACGTCTACTTCCACGAGGTCGGGGCCGCCGCGCTCGAGACCGAAGCTGCCGCGGCGGGGCGTTGAACATGTTCTGGCCCATTCTCCGATTCGAGCTGACGTACCACTTTCGGCGGCCCGTCACCTGGCTCTACTTCTCGCTCCTCTTCCTGGGCGGCTTCTTCCTGATCTCGTCCGACGCGGTCGTGGTCATTGGCGCGGCGGGGCTCGTGAAGCGGAACTCCCCCTACGCGCTGGCTCAGGCCACGGCCGTGCTCACGGCTCTCGGAACGGTCATCACCGTCGCGATCGTCGGCACGTCGCTCCTGCGTGACTTCCGCTTCAAGACGCACGAGCTGCTCTTCACGACCCACATGTCGCGCCTCGGCTACCTTGCCGGGCGCTTTGTCGGGGGCTTCCTGGTTATGGCCGTGGTGTACGCGGCGATCCCGATCGGGACTTTCCTGGGATCCCTGGCCCCGTGGGCGGACCCCGAGACGCTGCTGCCGCCGAACCTCTGGTTCCACGTCCAGCCGTTCCTACTTGTCGGTGTCACCACGCTCTTCCTCGTGAGCGCCCTCCTCTACGCCATCGGAGCGCTGACGCGCAGCCTGGTACCCGTGTACACGAGCGGCATCGCGATCCTGGCGGGCTGGAGCATCGCCGGCAACTGGACGCAGAGCTTCGACAAAGACTGGCTCAGCAACGCCGTCGACCTCTTCGGGCTCATCAGCCTGGACCTCACCACGCGCTACTGGACGGTGGCCGAGCGTAACAGCCAACTGATCCCGCTCGAGGGCTTCATGCTCACGAACCGGATGATCTGGATGAGCGTCGCCCTGCTCGTCGCGGGCGCGACCATCGCCCTCTTCCGGCTCGAGGTCGGGACGAACAAGGCGACCAAGAAGCGTCGAAGAGCCGCCGAGCCCGCACCGGCCGCACGCACCATTCGGGTGACGCCGAGCTTCGGTCCAGCGACCGGCGCTCGCCAACTGCTGGACACGACGCTCGCCTCGTACAGACACATCCTTCGCGACAAAGCGTTCATCGCGATTCTGCTGATCGCGAGCATCGATTCATCCATGAGCGCGTGGTATTCCGATCAGCTGTACGGGGTCACGACGTGGCCGGTGACATACTTGGTGGCGGAGGTCATCGCGCTCGAGTTCTTCCTCTTCATGATCATCCTCACCACGATCTTCGCCGGCGAATCGGTGTGGAGAGAGCGGGGCCTCGGCTCGGACCAGATCGTCGACGCGGCGCCCGTCGGCACGCGCACACTCGTGTCCGGTAAGATCGTGAGCGTGGTCATGGCCCTCGGGACCGTCTTCATGGCGATGGTGCCCGTCGGGATCGGCGTACAGCTCGTGAAGGGCTATACCGATATCGACGTCGGTCTCTACTTCGTCTTCCTCTTCGGGACGCTCCTGCCGTGGGCCCTGGCGATCGTGCTGTTCTCCTTCGCGGCGCACGCACTCGCGCAAAGCAAGTTCGTCGGTCACATGGTCCTGATCCTGTACTGGATCGGCTCGATCGTGCTCTCGAACCTGGGTGTGGAGCACCAGCTCGCGGGACCCGGATGGTTGCCGAGCTTCACCTACTCCGACATGAACGGCTTTGGGCACTTCGTGTCGAATATGGCCCTCTCCGGCGCCTATTCCGTATCCGTCGGCTTGATGGTCGTCGTACTGGGAGGTCTCGCGTGGGCCCGCGGCACCGACGTCGGCTGGCGGGCTCGACTGAGTACCGCCCGCGAGCGATGGACACCGCGCATGGGCGTCGCGCTCGGTGGATGCGCCCTGCTCGTGCTGACGCTCGGCGGCGCGATCTTCTACAACACGAACATCCTGAACGCCTATACCACGAGCGACGAGCGGGAGGAGCGGCTCGCCGAGTGGGAACGGACCTACCGACCCTTCATCCACCTCGTGCCTCCGCGCATCGTCGATGTCGACGCGACGGTCGAGCTTTGGCCGGAGCGGAGAGCGTACTCGATGGACGGCCGCTACGTCATGGTCAACAAGAGCGGCGCACCGATCGACTCGGTGCTCGTAAACTACGATCAGCGCCTCGTCGTGGAACGAATGGAATGGCAGGCCAGTGCGACGGCGCTGATCCTCGACACCATCTCGGGCACGCAACTGTGGGCGTTCGACGAGCCGCTGGCGGCCGGCGACACCACGTCTCTCTCCTACCGGTTCGCCTTCGAGGCGCGTGGGTTCCCCAACTCCGCACCCAACAACCGCATCGTCGAGAACGGGACGTTCCTCTCGGGCGTGGGCCCCTCGCTCGGCTACAACGAGGCGTTCGAGATGGGCAACCCGTCCGACCGGCGGAAGTACGATCTGCCTCCGAAAGACCGGCTACCCGACCTCGACGACCCCGCGGCACGAAACAATAGTCAGTTCAGCCTCGACTCCGATCTCGTGAACTTCGGGATCACGATCGCGACGGCACCGGAGCAGATCGCCGTCGCGCCCGGATATTTGGAGCGGGAATGGACCGAGGGCGGCCGTCGGTGGTTCCGCTACGAGATGGATCGACCGATCGCCAATTTCTTCTCCATCGTATCCGCCGACTACGCGGTCACCCGGGATCGTTGGAACGACGTCGACATCGCCATTTACCACCACCCCACGCACGACTTCAACATCGACCGGATGATCGAGGCGGTGAAGGCTTCGCTCGAATACTACACGGCGAGCTTCGGTCCTTATCAATATCGCGAAGTCCGGATCCTCGAGTTCCCCCGCTATTCGAGCTTCGCGCAGTCCTTTTCCGCGACCATCCCCTACTCCGAGAGCATCGGGTTCATCACACGCGTGAAGGACGACGACGACGACCTGGACATGCCGTTCTTCGTCACGGCGCACGAGGTCGCGCACCAGTGGTGGGGACACCAGGTCGTCGGGGCCCGCGCCCAGGGCTCAGCGATCATGGTCGAGTCGATGGCCGAGTACGCGGCGCTCACGGTCATGGAGAAGCGCTACGGCGCCTCGCACGCGAAGAAGTTCCTCCGCCACGAGCTGGACCGGTATCTCCGCGGCCGAACGGCGGAGCGGATTCGTGAACAGCCGCTCATCAGGACCGAAAACCAGGCGTACATCCACTACAACAAGGGCTCCCTCGCCCTCTACGCGTTGCGCGACTACATCGGCGAGGACGCCATGAACCGCGCCCTGCGGGCATACATTGACGACCACAGGTTCGAGGAAGCGCCGTACTCGACGTCGCGCGACTTCCTCGGCTACCTCCGCTCCGAAACGCCCGATTCGCTCCAGTATCTGTTCACGGACCTCTTCGAGACGATCACACTCTGGGACAACAGGGTCGAAGACGTATCGGTCACACCCACCGACGACGGCCGGTACGCGGTCGCGCTCGACTTCTCATCCCGGAAGGTCCGCGCCGACAGCCTGGGCAACGAAACGGAGGTGCCCATGTCGGACTACCTGGACGTGGGTGTCTTCGGGCCTGAAGAGCCGGGGAACGAACTGGGTCGCCCCCTCTCCCTCTTCAAGATCCACGTGATCGAAGGCTCGACGAGCGTCGAGATCGTCGTGGACGAGCCCCCCGTGAAGGTGGGCGTCGACCCGTACAACAAGCTCATCGACCGGGTGCCGGGCGATAACGTGAGGGACGCGCCGAACTCGGGCTGAGCGGAGCGCACCCGAGCAGGCTGCCGGGACCCGGAGGGGTCCCGGCACACCCAGCTAGAATCAGCCTGCGACGACCTCGAAGTCGACGCCGACCACGTCACCCGCCTCCTCGACGACCACCGTGACGGACGCGGGCGTTGTCACGAGGCCATCGGGCGTCTCGACCGTGACCGAGTACTCCCCGGGTGCCACGAAGTAGATGGTGTACCCTCCGGACGCGTCCGTGAGCGCGGTCGCCGTCTGCGTCTCGAACTCCTCGACGTCGCCCGGATCGACGGTTTCTGCCTTGACGACGAGGCCCTCGACCGGCGTGTCCGCCAGCGCGGTCGAGACCGTGCCGGAGATGCTGCCCGCGAGGTCGCTCACCACGACCCGGAGGGTCGGCTTGAAGCTCATGCCGTTGATGCCGGCAGAGGTCTCGGGATTGCCCTGCAGTCTGAAGCTCTGGTTCACGTCGAAGTCGACGACCAGGATCGTCTGCCCGCCGGCGATCTCGATCCCTTCGAACTCTTCGGACTCACCCTCGACCTCGGCCGGATCGTCACCCTCGGAGACGTGCTCGCCGCGAAGCTTGAGCTTGATCCCGGACGACGCCCCGCTGGGCACTCTGAGCTCGGCCGTCACGGCGCCGTCGCGGAAGGTGTAGGGCTCTGCGAGCACGACGCTCGCGGATTGCACGATCAGTCGGAGCTCTTTATAGAAGCCGGCAGGGATCTCCGTGTCGGCCAAGACCTCGGTTGTCAGGCCCTGGAGGTCGAGAAGGTCGACGGGACCATCGGTACCGTCCTCGGACAGGACGATGCGGTCGCCCTCGTCGGCCGGCAGCAATTCCACCCGACCGATGTCGACCATCGCGGCCGAGACGTAGTCGGAGGGCGCATCGGTCAGAAGCACCTGAACCTGCGCGGTGGACGGGACGCCGAGGGCATCGCCGCACGCGGCGAGACCCACGATCGCCGCGAAGGCGAGCGTGGATCGTAAGAAGAGGGAACGGCTCATGGCTGGCTCACTTGATCCGGGGGGAAGCAGTGCCTGTCGAATACTCATTACTCCAGGGACCGCGTTGCAAGATCTATTCCCCGTCGCCCGTATCGAGGCCGACGATGCGGAGCAGTTTGAGCGCGTTCCGGCTCGTCGCGAGGCCGGGTCGGAGCTTGTAGTCGAACGTCAGGACCTCTTCCCCTTCCTCGGAGACGGTTTCCCTGAAGTGCACCTTCGTCGAGGCCGGATCCAGCGTGGGGTCCTCGTGGAGCGCGAGGTCGTGCGTGGTCACGGCTCCGATCGCGTTGGAGGCGAGAAGGTGGCGCACGATACGGCGGGCCGCGACTCGACGCTCCTCGGAGTTCGTGCCTTGAAGCACCTCGTCGATGAGGTAGAGTAGCGCCGACTGGTCCCCTCCCTCGTCTGCGGCGTCGACCAGCGCCTTCAGCCTGAGCAGCTCCGCCATGAAGAGCGAGACGCCACCCGTGAGCGAGTCGTGGATCCGCATCGACGTAAACGTACGCAGAGACGACATTTCCGCCCGGGTCGCGCAGATCACGGACCCGGCTTGACCCATTACGGCCGCGAGTCCTAGGGATCGTAGAAGGGTGCTCTTGCCCGACATGTTCGACCCTGTCACCAGCAGGAACCGTCCGGGCGGGTCCAAGCGGACGTCACTGGTCCGTCGTTCATCGTCCGAGAGCAATGGATGACCGAGCCCCTCGGCTTCCAGGCCCGCCGTGCCGGTTCTGAGCTCCGGAAAGCACCACTCCGGATGATCGTGGGCGAGCGTGCCGAGCGCGGAGAGGGCCTCGAGCTCGCCGAGCGCCTCGAACCAGTCGAGCACGTGATCACGGACACGATCCCGCCACCGCTCGAGCGCGGCCGCGAGGGGCACGTCCCATAAGAGGGCCGCCCCCCCGGCCGCGTGGATCATGGATGCCCGACCGTCCGCCCAGTCCAGCAGCCGCTCGAGCAGGCGGATCTCGGTGGACGCGCGCAGGCCGGATTCCCCGGTCAAACGCGCTTGTAGGGCCCGGACCGCCGGCTCCTCGGCCCCGTAGGATTCCCACGCTGCGAAGAGTGGATGATGTCGACGGAGTCCGGGGCTCTTGGCGCTTCCCGGTTCGAAGTACTCGGTGAGCGCACCACCCCATCGCCAAGCGAGCACCGCCTGTATGGCCAGCGGCGCGCCCCAGCTCCACAATGGCGCGATCGAAAAGGCCCACGCGAGGAAGAGCCCTGCGGTTACGGGTGAGGCCACCCGCGCGAACGGTGCGGCCCATGTCGGGAGGGTGCGCGGCCCAGCCCCATCGGTCGACGGCGGCGCGAACAACGCCGGACGGTGGAGCCACGACAGGAAGGCGCGCCACTCGGACGTGCCCACCCGATCGACGAGGAGGGCCTCGATCGTGAGCTCCTCTCGCCCCCCCGGATCGACGGCAAGCGCCCCGACCGCAGCCTGACGCTGCTGAACCACATCGATCGGTGCCGGCGCGCTCAACCACCGCCCGAGGGTCTCACTTCCGGTAACGCTCGGCGTCGGGCCCATGAGCGCGCGCACCGAAGCCGGGCCGAAGACATCGAGGTCCATGACGTACGGATGCCCCTCGACCGCGCCCGCGGCTCGATCGAGCAACGGGTCGCGATAACCGAATTCGTCGAGCGCCACGTGGAGGCCCGACCAGTCCCGGCTCAGCCGCATGAGTCCGGCCCTCGCGAGCGTGTGCGCCGCGTGCGCTCGCCGGTGACGAACCCGGAGTCGACGGTGCCGCACCACGAGCACCAGGAAGAAGGTGAGCAAGGCTGCTGCGAGCAACGTCGGGATCGCAGGCGGGATGCCCAGGTCGTTTCGGAGGAGCCCCAGCACGGCGCCCACCACGAAGCTCACCAGTCGTCCGGTCTCGAGCTTGGAGATCGTGCGCTCGAGAGCGTCGACCGTCCGACCGTGGGCCGCGGTGGCGGAGCGGTACTGCTCTTCCGGCGTGCCGGCGGCCGAGCTTCCGTTCACGCTCAGGGACAACGATTCACTCCCGCTGGGGTGGGTCATCGACGGACACGATAGCGCATTCTCACCGCGCCGCCGTCCCACCGATCTTCGGTGACCCGTCCCGACACGTCATATTGCGCGCATGAGCGAAAAGGTCATCCGTGAGCTCGTCCGGCAAAACCCCGGCCAGGCCACGTTCGAAGAGTACAAGCTGGTGTACGACGTCGTCGTCGCTCGAGCCCCGTGTAACCTGTTGGTGTTCGGAGTCGGCCGGGACTCGGCGTTGTGGCTCACGGCGAACCAGGACGGCCGCACGGTCTTCCTCGAAGACGTCGCGGAGTGGGCCGGCTTCGCGCGAAACGAGGTGCCTGGCATCGACGTGCGCGAGGTGCGTTACGGCACCCTCCGGATCTTCTGGCACTTGCTTAAGTACGCTCCGTCGACCCTGATGATGAACGACCTGCCCGACGACGTCGCGACTGCGGGTTGGGATGTGATCCTGGTGGACGCACCACGCGGTACCCGATGGTACCGGCCGGGCCGAATGAAGAGCATCTACACCGCCTCCGTGCTCGGACGCCGCGCCGGCGCGGACGTGCTCGTGCACGACTGCCATAGGCGGGTCGAACGTGAAGCGAGCGACCGCTTCCTCGGAGCCGACCGATGCGTCGATCACGCCGGAAGCATGCGCCACTACGCGCTGCGCTGAGCCCATGCGGATCGGCATCGACATCCGGGTCGCCGATCCGGCGGACCCCGGTCAGCAGCGGTACCTGTGGAGGCTCGGCGCGTGGCTCGCCGAGAGCGGACACGAGACGCACTTCCTGTCGGTGAAGCGTCAGGCTCCCGGCGTAGAGGCACCGTCCGGAGCCGAGCTCCATGCGCTGTCGAGGGCGCAGCTCACGATGGCGATCTCCGATCTGGAGCTCGACGCGCTGCTCCTCAACCCCGAACGGTCACGGGCATACCGCGGCATCCGGGCCAATGTGCTCCGGGCCGCGTACGGAACCGACCACTACAGTCAGAAGCTGCGCTCTTTCCGACGTCCCGCGGAGCGCGCGCTCCGCGGCGTCTGGCGTAAGGCGCCCTGGGCACTCGCCGAAGCACGGTGGGAGCGAGGCTTCTACGAAGACACGCAGCCCCCGCCCCACGTCATCGCCCAGTCGGCGTACATGCGCGCGCAGATCCTGGAGAGCTACGAGGTTCCGGAAGACCACGTGCACGTGATCCACAACGCCGTCGACACGTCCGAGTTCTCACTGGAACGGCGGCTCGCCCTGCGCGATGAGATGCGCGCTCGCTGGTCGATCCCCGACGGGGTGTTCTGCCTCCTCTTCCTGGGTCACAACTACCGACTCAAGGGCCTCTGGCAACTGCTCCAGGTGCTGGGGCGCCTGCGGGGGGAAGGCATTCACCTCCTGGTCGCCGGAAGCGGCACCGGTGCAGGCCAACGGAAGAAAGCGGAGCGCCTCATTCGGGCGACCGGTCTCGAAGCCGCAGTGACGATTGCAGGGTCGGTCCGCCCGTCGCTCCATGCGCTCGCCGCGGCCGACGCCCTCGTACACCTCTCCTGGCACGACTCGTTCGGATTCGCGGTGCTCGAGGCGATGGCGTCCGGGCTTCCCGTCGTCACGACTCCCTACGCCGGCGCCTCGGAGCTGATCGAGAAGGGCGTTTCGGGCCTCGTCGTGGACCCGGCCGACGACGACGACGTGCTGGCGGCGGTGCGAATTCTCCTCGACCCAGAGCTGCGAGACCGGATGAGCCGGGCGGCCGCTGCGATCGGCGGGGCTCAGGACGAGCCCTCGAACTTCGTCCGCGTGCTCGAGGTCATCGAGCGCGCGGCGGTGGAGCGTGGCAAGCCCGTCCGCTGACAACCTTCGAGGCGAGGTCCGCTCCCGCGGGCACGAGCGCACACTGGGGGGCGCTCGCACGGCCTTCGGCCTAGATTCACCGCCTTCCGTTCCCCCACGTGATGGAGGTACCGATGTCGAACGATTCCCAAACCCGTACGGAGCGAGCGAAGCCCGAGACGCTGCGCCTAGCGAGCATCTCCACCGCACTCACCGTGGATGACATCCACGAGAGCCTGAAGTGGTACACGGACGTCGTCGGATTCACGGTCAAGGACCGCTGGGAGAATGAGGGTGAGCTGCACGGCGCGGAGCTCGTCGCCGGCGACACCCACCTCATGATCGGCCAGGATGACTGGGGTCGGGGCCGGGATCGAAAGAAGGGCGAGGGCTTCCGGCTCTACTTCATGACCGCCCAAGACGTGGACGAGCTCGCGGCCGCGATCAAGGAACGTGGCGGAGCGCTGGAGACGGAGCCTCAGGAGATGCCATGGGGCGGTCGCGCGTTCACGCTCATCGACCCCAGCGGCTTCAAGATCACCGTGTCGGATCGCGGCTGACCGACGCTACTTCGTCCGCCAGACGATCCAGTAGTCGTCGATCGAGTCGTCGTCCGTGGCCAGCTCGGACGCTCCCGCGGGAAGGTCGTTGAGCTGGAGGATGTACGTCAGCACGTCCGTGACCTGTTGGCGTGAAAGGCTCCACGGATCGTCGTACGGCATCCGGTCGTTGATGTAGTACCAGAGCTGGAACACGGACTGATCTTCCCAGCGGTTCCTGAAGCCGACCTCGGTCCAGTCCTCCTGGTCGTGACACTCCGAGCACACCGTGCGGAAGAGCTCGTGGCCCCGCTCCGCCTGCGCGACGGTGAAGATTCCGTCGGCGGTGGACGGCTCCGCGGACGGTTCTTCCACCTCCTCCACCTGCTGGGCGGGGGCGGGCGCCGCCACGCGCGCTGGCGCGGCGGAGCAGGCGGTCACCAGGACGAGCGCGAAAAGTCCGGTGAGACCTCGTAAAGGCTGGATCATGATGGCTTCGGGCAGGGTCGACGGCAGTACAACGATCAGAGGACCCCGAAGGTAAACGGAACGTTGAGCCGTAGCTGCCATATTCGAGGCACGCCGGCTCGGTCGGCCGCGTCCGAAGCCGCGCCAGGCCGAGCGCACCTCGACACTACGGACAGAGCATGGAAATCGGAATCTACTCGTTCGGCGAAACCAGAATCGATCCTCGAACCGGCCGCCAACTGGAGGCCCGGGAGCGAGTCGCTCATCTGCTCGACGAGATCCAGGTTGCCGACAGCGTTGGCCTCGACGTGTTCGGACTCGGAGAGCATCACCGACCGGACTACGTGTCGTCCACGCCGGCCACCATCCTCGCGGCCGCCGCCGCTCGGACCGAGCGTATCCGCCTCACCAGCGCGGTGACCGTTCTGAGCTCGGACGACCCCGTGCGGGTCTTCCAGGACTACGCCACCCTCGATCTCATCTCCGGGGGTCGAGCCGAGATCATGGTCGGGAGAGGCTCCTTCACGGAGTCGTTCCCCCTCTTCGGTCAGGATCTCTCGGACTACGACGAGCTCTTCTCACAGAAACTCGAGCTGCTCCTCCGCATTCGCGCCGACGAACGGGTCGATTGGCCCGGGGGCCACAGGCCGGCGATCGAGGGGCGGCTGGTGCTCCCCCGGCCCATCCAAGATCCCCTCCCCGTATGGGTGGCCGTGGGCGGGAATCCGCCTTCCGTGGTGCGCGCCGCGTCTCTGGGGCTTCCCATGGCGCTCGCGATCATCGGGGGCATGCCCGAGCGCTTCGTGCCCTTCTTCGATCTCTATCGAGACGCGGCCCGCCGGGCCGGTCACGATCCGAAGACGTTGCCGCTCTCCATCAACGCGCACGGCTTCCTCGCCGACGACGCCGAAGAGGCGGCGGAGCTGGCCTTCCCGCCGTTCGCCGAGACCATGGGACGGATCGGAACGGAGCGTGGGTGGCCCCCGCCGACCCGCGCTCAGTTCGACGCGGAACGTCGCCTGAGAGGCGCAGTCTTCTTGGGCGACCCTGATGCCTTCGTGGAGAAGATCCTCTTCCAACACGAGCTGTTCGGGCACGATCGCTTCCTGGTACAGCTCACCGTCGGGCCCATGGACCACGATCGAGTCCTGCGGGCGATCGAGCTCCTGGGGACCGAGGTGGCTCCGCGGGTCCGCGGGGAGATCCGATCCCGGCAGGCGGCGCACTCACCACCTGGCGGAACGGAAAAGGAGGCCGACGGGGCGAGGCCCCCGGCCTAACGGCTCAAATCACGACGAGAACGTCGGCTGGCACCCACCCGACCTTGCCGTCGTCGAGCACGATCTCGAGCCAGACGCCCGCGCGTTGATCGATCCGAACGCGGGTCCCCTCGTGAATCTCGAATAGCGTGAGGTCGTCGTCCGCCGCCGGTGCGGACCGGACCGCCACGGCCTCCGCGAGGATGATCCCCCGTTCGGGAAGCCCGAAGCCGGTCTCTCGGACGAGGAGGCTCGGTCCGAAAAGGACGAGCACGGAGACCCCCGCGCCGACGAGCCACCGGGCCGCACCCGCCGCCCCGGCGGACCGGGAGACGATTCCGGCCACCACCCCACCCGTGAGCACGAGCCAAGCGAGGCCCAGCGCCGCGATCAGCCACGGCCTTGGAAGGAGCCGAACCCACCACCGCACGACGGCAGCGCCCCAAAACGTCGGAAGAGGGTCGACCGCGTCCACCGTCAGCGACCGCGCCAACTCGAGGTTGGCTTGGATGTCCGGATCGCCGGGCGACGCCTCCAGTGCCCGTTCCCAGTGCAAGATCGCACGCCCGAGGCGGCCGGACTTGAAGTACGCGTTACCGAGATTGTACTCGAGGCCGGCGCTTCTGAAGCCTGCGTCGAGCACCGCCTGGTACGCCTCGATGGCTCCCGCGTAGTCCTCGTCTTGATACGCTTCGTTTCCCCGCACGACGATCTCGTCCTGCGCAGCCACGGGCGCCGCGAACACTCCGACGACCACGAGGGTCAGGATCGCGCGCACGAGCGGTCCGACCGTCATCGAACGGCCCGGTCGAGCGCGGTCATCACGTCGGCCGCGCGGTCGAGGAATCGGCTCTTCTCCGTACGATCGTCGTTCGGGGGGGCGAAGCGCTGCCGGTCCGTCTCCTCCAGACAAGCGACCAGCTCCGTTCGAAGGCTTTCGTCGATCCCGGTCTCTGCGAGGGCGTCCGCCAACTCCGACGTCTGAAGTCCCGCCTCGGCCAGATTGAGTCGATCGGCGACGAGACCCCGGAGTGCCCGCGCCACCTCGGCGTAGAAGCTGCGATGATCGTCACCGGCGGCGAGGTCTCTCGCGCGGGCCAGACGCCTGCGGGCCACCCGCCCCGCCCGTCGCCCACGGGCATACGCCAGGTCGCCTTCCAGCCGATCCTGATGCCGGCGCAGCACAACGGCACCCCCGATCGCGACAAGCGGGAACAGAAAGAAGATCCAAAACCCGACCCCGGTGAACAGGGAGCCCCCGCTGCGTCGGAGCTCCAACGAGCCGAGTCGGATGTAGCGAATGTCCTCGCGGAGCTGCGCGACGCCACCCCGCCCGAGAGAGCCCTGCCCCTCCGACCCGGTCCCGCTCACGACGAGCGCCAAGGACCCGGTTTCCGTCGTCCGGTACGCGTCCGCCGTGTCGTCGAAGTACGAGTAGCGGATGCCAGGGATCTCCCGCAGACCAGGCGCTCTGGGAATGAGGACGTACTCGAACGTCTTGTTCCCGACCAGGCCACCGTCCGCCACGCGGACCGACTCGGAAATCTCGGGCGGGAAGGCCTCGAAGTCGGGCGGCAGGTCGAGGACCGGCTCGGGAATCGCGCGCACGTTTCCGGTGCCCGAAACCTCGACGGTGAGCGTCACCGCGTCGTTGGAGGCGACCGAGTCACGATCGAGCTCCGCGGAGACCGCGAGCGACCCGACGACTCCGCTGAACGGGAGCGGCGCACCGCCCGGCAGGGGCAAGACCTCGATCGAGACCGGCTCCGCAAGCACGGTTGTTTGGATGGTGTTGGTCCCGAAGAGCGAGCTTCGTCCGAACAGATCCTCGAAAGGATCACGCCCTCCGCGGACCCGGACCTGCGCCTCGACCCCGATCGGATCGATCGTTCGATTGCCGGCTCCGGTCGGAACCAGCGCGATCCGTCGGATGACCGCGGTGGTGTACTGCACGCCGCTTCGGGTCCGCTGTTCGACCCGTGGTTGGCCTCCGGGTGTGACGTCCTCGACCCAAAAGCCCTCCGGCTCCGGCACGCGTGTCATGCCGAAGCTGTTGACGTCGATGCGCGTCCAGATCCGGTACTCGAGAATCAGCGGCTCTCCGTCGAGGACGCGCCGCTTCGAAGGCTCGGCCGTGATGAAGAGGTCCTCCGGCGCGACTTCGGGGCCGGTCGACGGGGCGACCGCGGCGGCACCCTCGGCCACCGTCAGCTCGATCGGGTCGGTACTGAACGTTTGCCCCGCCGCGGCGACCTCGAACGAAGGGATGGGAAAGGTGCCTTCCCGGAGCGCCTGGTACCTGTATTGAATCGTCAAAGAGACACTGGTTTGCCCATTGATCATCTGGACCGAAGACTGGGTGCTGCTCCCGAGGTACTCTGCGAAACGGGACAGGTCGGGCACCACGGGATCCCGCCCGACGTCCTGGGTGCCCGAGACCTCGACGTTCAGAATGAACGGGCGACCCACGGCGACCGTGTTGCCGGGCGACACGTACGCGCGCACGGAGGGATCCTGGGCCGCCGTGTCGGTGGTGATCGCAAGCAGGGCGAGCGCGGACGCGAGGAGGGGCGAGCGCTTCATCTACCAGGGCTTCCGGGGTCGGCGACCACGGGTCGACGCGGCGCGGCGGTTCACGTCTCCAGGATCCTCGTCGATGGCGTCGAGGAGTCGGCGCGCCTCCTCCTCGGTCATCCGGCCAGGCTCCGGCTGGGGCGTCCCCTCTCCGGTGGCTCCTTCCCGACCCTCCGGCTCTTCCTGCGGGCTCGACGGATCGCCGCCCTCCGGTTGCTGCTCGGGGGGCGCTCGACCCGGCTGTTCGTCGGTCGACGGGTCCTGCGGTTGGTCCTGTCCGGCCCCGCCCTGCTGAGGTGGCGAGTCCTGCCCCCCTTGTTGGGGATTCTGCTGATCCTCGCCGTCCCCCCCATCCTGCTGTTGCTGTTGCTGTTGCTGCATCTGCTGGAGGACGTGCTCCAGGTTGTATTTCGCGTCCCCGTTGGCGGGGTTCGAGCGGAGCGCCTGCTTGTACGCCTCGAGGCTGGGCTGCAGCTGCTGTCCACGATAGAGCGCGTTACCGAGGTTGTACCACGCGTCGCTCGCCAGCGAGGGGTCGCCCGACTCGATGGCCTGCCGGTACGACTCCAACGCGCGCTGGTAGTCGGCCCGCTGATACAGGGCGTTGCCGGCGTTGAAGGGGATGACCGGGGATTCCGGATCGGCGGCCATCGCCTCGAGGTAGCTCTGGTAGGCCTCTTCGAATCGACCCTCCGAGTAGAGGCGATTGCCCTCCGCGACCAGACTTCGCGGGGACTGAGCGTCCGCCAGCGTCGCGTGACCCAAGCTCGCTCCGAGGAACGCGATCGCAATCCCGATCGGTCTGAGCATGGTCCTGGTCATTCGAATCTCCCGACCCAGTCTTCGGAGCGCCGACGGCGATCCGTGATCAACCCGTCCGCAACGAGGAAGAGGAGCGCCATCGCCAAGAAAATCTGATACTGCTCCTGGAATTGTGTCACCTGTAGGGCATCGATCTCTTCGCCCTCGCCCCGGGCGATCTCGTCCACGAGGTCGTCGAAGGCCGTGCCACCCGCCCCCGCTCGCACGTATGTGGCGCCGGCCTCGCCTACGATGCGTTGAAAAGTCTCTTCCGTGAGGCGGGTCGTGACCACGTTCCCTTCCTCGTCACGAAGGAAGCCCTCACGGCTGCCATCCTGCCCGTACAGCGGAATGGGGACACCCTCGCCGGAGCCGACCCCCACCAAATACACCTGGACGCCCGATTCGACCGCTCGGCGGAGCTCCTCCGCAAACGCATCCTCGTGGTCTTCGCCGTCCGTCACCAGAACGAGAACCCGTGCATCCCTCGCCCCGGCCTCGAGGGCATCGAGCGACACCCGGAGGGCAGCCCCGAGATCCGTCCCCTGGATCGGCATCAAGTCCGGATTCATGGCGCCGAGAAACAGGGCAGCCGCGCTGTAGTCGACCGTCAGGGGACTCTGTACGAAGGCGTCGGCCGCAAAGGCCACGAGGCCGATGCGATCGCCGTCGAGCTGGCGCATGAGACGCAAGATCGCGAGCCGCGCCCGCTCCAGGCGGTTGGGCGCGACGTCCTCCGCAAGCATCGATCGGGACAGGTCGACCGCGATCACGATATCCTGACCGACGCTACGAACGGTCTCGACGCGAGTGCCGAATTGCGGACGGGCGAGCGCCACGCACAGTAGACCCACGGCCAGGAGCCGAAGGACCGTCTTACCCCGCCGTGCCGTGACGTCGACCGAGTCGGTCAGCTTCGCCACGAGGTCGGAGTCGGCGAACGCTCCGAGCGCTCTGCGACGACTGCGCGATCCGGCCAAGACGAGGACACCGAGGAGAGGGACCAAGGTCAGCGCCAAAAGCCACTGCGGATCCGCGAATCGGAACATCACGGCAGCTTCCTGAGGAGGGTCTGCGCCAACACGACCTCGGTCATCAAGAGGAGGAAGCCGAGGCCGAGCGGCAGTGGGAATTCTTCACCGAACTGCGTGTAGTTCTCGATCTCGATCTCAGTACGCTCGAGCTGATCGATCTCCTCGTAGATGGCTGCAAGACTTTCGGTGTCGGTCGCACGGAAGTACCGACCGCCCGTCGACTCGGCCACCTCACGCAGCGTCGGCTCATCGATGTCGACGCGCATGTTCGCGTATCGAGTCCCGCCCATGGGGTCACGGACCGGCACCCGAGCGGTTCCCTGAGACCCGGCCCCGATCGTGTAGACGCGGACCCCGAGCGCCTGCGCCATTTGCGCCGCGGTCACGGGACCGATCTCGCCCCGATTGCTACGCCCGTCGGTCAGCAGGACGACGACTTTCGAATCTGCCCGCGACGCCTCGAGCCGCTTCACCGCGGTCGCCAGACCCATGCCGACCGCGGTACCGTCTTCGATCATTCCCACCTCGACAGCCGCGACGAGCTGTTGGACCGCCGAATAGTCGAAGGTCAGAGGTGCCTGCGTGAAGGCTTGCCCCGCGAATGCGACCAGCCCCAGTCGATCGTTGCGCCGGCCGGCGACGAAGTCCGCGGCGACCGTCTTCGCGGCTTCGATCCGGTTCGGCTCGAGGTCCTCGGCGAGCATCGAGCTCGACACGTCGAGCACCAGCACGATGTCGATGCCCTCGGTGAGCACGTTCTCGGCGGATATGCCGGTCTGGGGTCGCGCGAGCGCCACGATGAACGCCGCCAGAGCCAGAAACCGGAGGGCGGACGGTCCATAGCGCACGAGGACGGCTTCGAGCGAGCCGGCCATGCGGGCCTGCGACACCCTCGAATAACGAATCGACGCCGAGCGCCCCCCTCGCCAGAAGCGCAGCAGGAACAGGGCGGGAAGGACGGGGAGCAGTGCGAGCACGGCCGGATCTTCGAATCGAAACATCAGGGCGTGGCCTCCTCGGGCTCGGCGGTGCCCGCGAGCTCGGGCTCGACAGGGGGCGCGGCCCGAGGTTCTGCCGCGGAGCGCTCCACGATGTCTCGCGCCAAGCTGAGCACCGCCCGCGAGGCCAAATCGTCGGGTCTGACCTTCGCGAACTTGACGAGGTCACACTGGTCGAGGAAGCGCCTGAGGTCCCGTCGCATTCCCTCGTCGACGCCGGCTGACGTCAGCCCGTCGATCACCTCCCAGGTGGTCATCTCGAGCGCTCGGACATGATGAACCTCCTCCACGAAACGCCGGATGATCTCCGACACCCGGATGTGGTACTCCTTGATCTGTCCCGACTCGAGAAGCCGCGCCTCCTGGACGCGTCGCAGCTGCTCCAGAGCGATCTCGTGGGGCGGACGGGGAGGAGGACCGGGCCGGATGCCTTCGTCGGCGTGACGCCCTTCCCAGTACCGGCGGAACGCGACCACCGCGCCGGCGCCGAAGAGCATGAAGAGGAGCGCCCATGCCAAGAGGGCCAGGAGGCTGCGTGGGATCGCGATGGGTCCTCGGATGTCCCTGATGTCGCCCGCCTCGTCGACGCCGACCGAAACGACCTCGACGCCGAACCGGTCGGTCTCCAACGTTTCCTCGCGCCCGTCCGGGTGAAGCACCGTGATCGAGAACGAAGGGACCTCGAGCTGGCCCAGCTCGAAGGCCGTGAGGGTGAAAGTCGAGCTCGAAATCGATCGGTCGCCCCTCGAACGCGTCGGTGCGGCCCGTGCCTCGAGTACCTCGAAGGGGGTCAGGTCGAGCGAGTCCGGCCACACGACCGCCGCATCGCCCGGATGATCGACGGTCACCTGGAGCGAGATACGATCGCCGACGGTCACGAGGGCGGTATCGAGGGTCGAAACGATTTCGGCCTGGGCCGACGAGGGCGCGGCGTCGAAGAGCATCGTGACGCCCACGCACAACGTCGCGACGGCCCATCTCGGACCGAGACCGCGCATCGTCATCATTGACGTCGCGCGCGCTCTTCGAAGAACCGCATGAGAGGCCGGACGTACGGTCGCCCGGTCACCAGATCCACGACGTCGACCTTACTACGCCTCAGCACACGGTCGAGGTCGGCCCGCTGCTCTCGAACGCGATCCGCGAAGGCCGTGCGAAAGTCCGCGTCGGAGGTATTCACAACGACCTGCTCACCGGTCTCGGGGTCTTCGAGCTCGAGGTAGCCGAGGCGGGGAAGCTCCTGCTCGCGCTCGTCGCCCAGTCGGATGGCCACCAAATCGTGGCGCCGGCCTGCCACCGCCAGCGCCCGATCGAAGCCCTGGTCCTGGAAGTCCGATACGAGAAAGCTCACCGCGCGCTTCCGTTGGACGTGGGTGAGGTATTCGAGTGCCCCGCGGATGTCGGTCCCACGGCCTTCGGGCTCATGGTAGAGCAACTCGCGAAGAACACGCAGGACGTGCCGGCGGCCCTTACGGGGCGGGACGAACTTCTCGATGCGGTCGGAGAAGATCACGAGTCCGACCTTGTCGTTGTTCTTGATCGCGCTGAAGGCAAGGAGGGCACAGATCTCCACCGCGAGCTCTCCCTTCATGCGCTCGCGTGTACCGAAGTTCCCTGACGCGCTGACGTCCACGACGAGCATCACGGTCAGCTCGCGTTCCTCTTCGAAGACCTTCACGAACGGGGTGCCGGTCCGAGCCGTCACGTTCCAGTCGATGCTGCGGATGTCGTCCCCGTAGTGGTACTCGCGCACCTCCGCGAAGCTCATCCCTCTTCCCTTGAAGACCGAGTGGTACTCGCCCGAAAAAACCTCGTTGACGAGCCCCCGCGTGCGGATCTCGATGCGCCGCACCTGCTTCAAGATCTCGCTCGGAATCATGCGACCCGCCCCGCCGGTGCCGTGGCCCCCATCGCGACGCCTCAGGGCACCTCGACGTGGTCGAGAATGCGTCGCACGACGTCTTCCGGAGTCACCTCCTCAGCCTCCGCCTCGTAGGTCACGAGCACTCGGTGACGGAGCACGTCCATGCCCATGGCTCGGACATCGTCGGGAGTGACGAAGCCCCGGTGCTGCAGGAACGCATGAGCGCGCGCAGTCTTCGCGAGGTAGATCGTCGCGCGGGGCGACGCACCAAACGAAATGAGCTCCTCGAGATCGTCCATGCCGTACGCTCCGGGGTCTCGGGTCGCGAGGATCAGGTCCACGATGTACCGCTCGACCTGCTGATCCATATAGATCATCTCGGTCGCGGCCCGCGCTCGGACGATCTCGTCCGGAGTCACGACCGGCTGCACCACCGGAATGGAGCCGGAAGACATTCGCCGCATGATCTCGAGCTCTTCGTCGCGGGTCGGGTACTCGACGTCGAGCTTGAGCATGAAGCGATCAATCTGCGCCTCCGGGAGCGGGTAGGTGCCCTCCTGCTCGATCGGGTTCTGCGTCGCGAGCACCAGGAACGGGTCTTCGAGCACGTAGCTGTGCTCGCCGATCGTGACCGTCTGCTCCTGCATCGCCTCGAGCAGCGCCGACTGGACCTTCGCGGGAGACCGGTTGATCTCGTCGGCCAAGATGATGTTCGCGAAGATCGGTCCCTTCTTCGTCTTGAACTCCTGGTCCTTCGGATCGTAGACGAGCGTTCCGATCAGGTCAGCCGGGAGAAGATCCGGCGTGAACTGAAGGCGCCGAAACGTCGTGTCGATCGCCCGAGCCAGGGTTCGGACAGTGAGGGTCTTCGCGAGTCCGGGCACCCCCTCCATGAGCACGTGTCCGTCGGCCAGGAGACCGATCAACAGCCTCTGCACCATCTTCTTCTGACCGACGATGACGCGCCCGACCTCCGCCTCGAGCCGGTCCACGAACGCGCTCTCTTGCCGGATCTTCTGCTGAATCACCTCGATGTCGAGGGTCTTCGTCTCGGTCATTGAATTCGACTCGATGTTGTTTGCCATGGTCCGATCGTGCACGACTCTGCGGTGTCGGTATGGTAATGGATGCGTTTCGGCGCCCAAGGGTTGGTCGCCCAGAATCTACGAGAACCGTGCAATCCGGCCGCGCACAGCCTATCGTCGGCCAACCGGAGTCCCGCCCTGGGACACCGCCGCGGAGCCGACCGCACACTCGCTTTCGGAGGCAGGGATGCGCCCTTTCTACGTCGCACTCACGAACTTGGTTCACGGGCTGTTCACCGCGCTCGCACTCCTCGTCATCGCGGACGTCCTCTCACCGACCTTCAACGTCGGTGGTCTTCCGATGTGGACCGGTAGTCAGGCCACCGTAGCGATCGTGGTCGTGCTGACGACCTCGCTCGCGCTCGGCATCGTCATGCACACGATCTCGCGGGGGCTGTTCCACAATCAGAAGATGCGCTGGAATCTGGAGGTGCTTGCCAGCCATACGATGGGAGAACGCCTCGCCGCCCTCGGAGACGTGGAGTCCTTCCCGGGCGCACCCACGTACGCGGCCCTCACGGAGGGAGAGACGTCATCTCGTCTGGTGAACGCAGCGGCCTTCATGCACGGCATCGAATACCAAGTCATGCTCCGGGCCCACCACGTGTTCGACACGATTCAGATGTACCGGGACCAGTACCGGATGGCGCGCGCCTTCGTCGTGCCGTCTGTCATCTTCGCCATCGCGCTGCCGTTTTGGGACCCCGTCGTCGCGCTCGACGGAGCCGGCGCCATCGGCCCCTTTCCGATCATCCGATCGCAGGCATTCCTGCTGAGCGTCCTCGCGGCAACGGTGAGCTTCGTCGCGTTCCGCGAGCGCGCGTACCGGTATGCCGCCGCCAAAGCACTGGCGTGGATCACCCTCGAGAGGTTCGATTTCGACCCGCACGAGGACGACCACTAGGTAGGTCAGCTTCACCCGTCGGCGTTCTCTGCGACCTTTCCGACGTACGCAGGTATGTCCTCTGAATAGGACATATTGAACTACGCCGTAGCTGCTTAACACAATACAGTATAAGTCTTTATAGAATTTGTATTCGGCTGGCATGGTCGATGCAACTAGTGCTCCCCGTGTGGGACGCCGACCATGGTGGTCGGCCGGCGCACAGGAGGGAACGCCCCTCCCGCCGCACCCCACCGGCAAACGGACCACGGGTCCGTTCAGAGAAGGGGGAGTACCATGAAACGCGAACTCATGTCGGTTCTCATCGGAGCCGCTCTGCTCGTTCCCGCAGACGCGAATGCCCAGCGCAATCGCGATCGCTCCAACGATCGTGGCGAGCGCGTCCAGAAGCTGGCGCCCGTCACCACCGGCGGCCGTGTGGCCCCGAGAGGCGTCCGTGCGGGCGTGCGTCCCCTCTACAACGGCCGCGTCGTGTACTCCGCCGGCCGGCCCGGCCGAGGCGCCCGCTACAACGGACGGATCGTATACCGGCCACACCGTGCCGGCTTCGTGACCGTCCGGGCCGATTGGGGCCGCGTGCGGCTCCACTTCGACAGGCGCCAGCGCTTCGACCGCCGGTTGGGGCAGGGCGAGCTGCGAAGGCTCCTCGGGCGTGAGACCGTCGATCGGCTGCGCTGGTCGGGACGACGCGTGGGATTACGGGGGTCGCTCCGCGGTCATTGGGTCGACACCCGCCGAAATGGCCTGGTGCTCGTAGTCACGATGGATCGGGTGGATATCGCGGAGTTCATCGACTTCGATCGAGACGGTTTCATCGACGACGCGTTCATCTTCGATCACGGTCAGAGACGCGGCTGGAACCAGGGATGGTGAAGCAGGTTTCGTGAGGCGACGGATGGGTCCGAGGCGTACCAAACGTCCTTCGCGAAGAAGCCCCGCAGGCCGAGAGGCCTGCGGGGCTTCCTTCGTGCAACGACTGA
>JAOTVL010000173.1 GCA_029863525.1 Gemmatimonadota bacterium | reverse complement strand
GACGGACGCTACCTCTACTACCACCTGCCTGACGGCCCGGACGACATGGTGAAGGGGGCCTATCAACTACGCCGTCTCGAGCTCGCGACGGGACGCATCTCGGAGATCACCTCCGGGACGGACCAGGCGCAGTACCGCGGCTCCAGCGGGGGAGCCATCGCACCGGAGGTCTCACCCGATGGTGGACTGCTCGCGTTCGCGCGGCGCATCCCGGACGGGACGATCTCCGACAGAGGGCACCGAGTCGGCCCGCGCACGGCGCTCTTCGTGCGCGATCTGCGCTCCGGAGCGGAGCGCCTCGTCATGGATCCGATCGAGTTCGACATGGCCGAGGGCATCAAGACGCTGCGCGCATTGCCCGGATATTCCTGGACCGAGGATGGCAGCGAGATCGTGATCTCGCAGGGTGGAAGGCTCAGGAGGCTCGACGTCGCAGGAGGGACCGTGGAGACGATTCCCCACGCCGCCCGCGTGCGGCGTATGGTTTCGGAGCAGGCGAGGAGCTTTCGGCGGCTCTCGGACGGTCCGGTCCAGGTTCGGTTCACTCGCTGGCAGACCGCGTCTCCCGACGGGCGGCGCCTGCTCTTCCAGGCGGTAGGCCGGCTGTGGGTCATGGACTTGCCCGGCGGGGAGCCGAGACGTCTGACGCCCGAGTCCTTCGATCCTCTCGAGTACTCGGGGGTCTGGTCCCCGGACGGCCGCTGGGTCGCCTTCACCACCTGGGACGACTTCGAGCGAGGTCACCTCTGGAGGATCCCGGCCGACGGGGGAGCGCCCGAGCGTCTGAGCGCGGATCCGGGAGAGTACATCAACCCGGTATGGGCACCGGACGCGGGATCCCTGCTCGTGACCCGCGGCTCAGGCGCCACGGCGCGCGGCCGCAACTGGGCCAACAATCCCTGGTACGAGATCGTCTCGGTCCCGCTGGATGGCGGGGAGCCCGGAGTCGTCGCTCGGGCGAGCACGCGGCACGACGGGGGAGCCCAGGCCGGCGGCCGTCGGCAGATCGTGCGCGCTTCGTTCGGTGCGGAAGGGCGCGTGTACTATCCGGAGGAGGCGCCACCGGACTCGGCTCGCCGCGGCACGGCGCTCGTTTCGGTGCTCCCCGACGGCACGGACCGTCGCGTGCACGCCATCCTCCCGTTCGCGGACGAAGTCGTTCCGTCGCCGGATGGCCGGTGGGTCGCGTTCGCCGAGGCGTTCAACGTGTACGTCGCGCCGATGCCCGAGGTCCGGCCCGACGGCACGCTCCGGCTCATCGACAAGCGCGAGGACGCGGACGTGCGGCGCCTGTCGCTCGAGGGTGGTCTCTACCCGCGGTGGCGTGGTCCCGGCACGCTCGAGTTCGGGAGTGGTGCTCGGTACTACGCGCACGACCTCGTCAGTGGACGAACCGACACGGTCCGCGTGGAGCTCAGTGTACCGCGCGCAATCCCGAGCGGGACGGTCGCGCTTGCGGGAGCGCGTATCCTGCCGATGAACGGAGGCAGCGAAATCGAGCGTGGCAGTGTCGTCGTTCGGGGGGGCCGGATCGCGTGTGTCGGCATGTGCGACACGGCTGATGCCGACCGGATCGTGGACGCGACGGGGGCCACGATCATACCCGGGATCGTCGATCCGCACGCGCACCACCACCGGGAGCACTCCGGCATCCTTCCGAGGAGGAACTTCGAGGCGGCCTCGTATCTCGCCTATGGCGTCACCACTACGATGGACCCGATCGGCTGGTCGGCTGCGGTGTTTCCGGAGGCCGAGATGATCGAGGCGGGCCTCATGGTGGGCCCCCGCGTATTCAGCACGGGCGAGAACATGTCCGCGGGCGACCGGGCTCGCTCGAACGAGATCGCGAGCTACCAGGACGCGGAGCACGAGATCAACAGGCTCGTCGACTGGGGGGCCGTCGCCGTCAAGCAGTACGGCCAGCCCCACCGGGCGCAGCGGCAGTGGATCTCGGACATCGCTCGCTCGCGCAACCTGATGGTGACGGGCGAGGGCTCGGACCTCGCGTACAATGTGGGAACCACGCTCGACGGTCAGACCGGGTGGGAGCACCCCATGAGCTATGTGCCCCTGTACGCCGACGCGGCCGAGCTCGTCGGACGGACCCGGGCCGTGTACTCACCGACGTTCGTGGTGGGTGGCGCCGCGGCGTGGAGCGAGGAGTACTTCTGGCAGGCCGAGGATCAGTGGAGGGACTCCAAGCAGCGCAGGTGGCTACCGTGGCGCCATCTGATTCCGCCCACTCGCCGCCGCACTCTTCGGCCGGAGACCGACTACGTGTTCCCGTTCATCGCCATGGGCATGGCCGACGTCATCGAGTATGGAGGCTTCGGCGCCATCGGCTCGCATGGTCAGCACCACGGCATCGGCTCTCACTGGGAGATGTGGATGGTCGCGACCGCGATGAGTCCGATGCAGACGCTCGAAGTCGCGACGATGCACGGCGCGCGATTCCTGGGCATGCACGAAGACATCGGTTCGCTCGAGGTCGGGAAGATCGCCGATCTGGTGGTCTTGAACGCCAACCCCGTCGACGACATCCGCAACACCGCCGACATCCGCTACGTGATGAAGGCCGGGACCCTCTACGACGGCGACACGCTCAACGAGCTCTGGCCGGTGCCGCGCGCCTACGGGCCGTACCCGTGGGTGGACGAAGACATGCTGCGAGACGACGATCGTCCGATCGGGTGGTGGGACGCCCGTCGGGGGGGTCGCTGAGCGCTGCCAGCGGCGTCGGGCTCGTCGAGGAGTCCCTGGAACCCGCTACGGGGCGTCCGGTGGAACCGTGACGAGGTGGAAGGCCCAGCTCGTACCTCCCCGATCGTCGGTCACCGTGAGGCTGACCAGATAGTCCAGGACGAAGCCGCCTGCGTACGGATAGACGTTCGTCGGGTTCTGTTCCGTCGAGGGAGTTGAGCCGTACACACCGAAGTCCCAGGACCAGTCGACGATGGAACCGCCGATTGAGCTACTCAGGTCGGTGAAGTCGCACACGTACCCGTTCAGGCTGGCGTCGTACTGGCCGCAGCTCCACGTGAACTCGGCGGTCGGGCCGCTGGTGGGGGCCGA
The DNA here is from genome assembly GCA_029863525.1 of Gemmatimonadota bacterium. Taxonomy (GTDB): domain Bacteria; phylum Gemmatimonadota; class Gemmatimonadetes; order Longimicrobiales; family Gaopeijiaceae; genus UBA2589. Next base: position 2,739 of record JAOTVL010000173.1, on the reverse strand, counting down.
CACGGTGAGTGTCGTGCCGTCGCTGTCCCCGTCGGCGTCCGCGTTGGCGCTCGGGTGGTAGACGAAGGATGCGTGCACGACGTCGTCCACGACGAACGTCACGCCCGATCCGGTGACGACTTCACCGGTCTGGAAGGAGGCGAGTCCGTCCGCATCGGTGGATCCCGTCGCATCTCCCGACACGGCCCCGTTCCATGAGACCGACACCCGAGCGTCCCTCACGGGTGTGCCGTCGGAGGTGACCACGAGCACAGTCAGGACCGCCGCCCACCCGCTCCCCGAGGATGTGACCGATCCCTCGAGGTCACCCACGTGCATGCCGCCGACCGAGGCGACGCGCGTGAGCGAGCCCGTGGCACCCTCGTCGTCCGTCACGGACAGCGTCACCGCATAAGTACCCGGGCCGGCGAACGTGTGGGTCGTGACGATACCGGAGCCGACGCCCCCGTCGCCGAAGTCCCACCGATAGTCGACGATGCTGCCGTCGAAATCGGTCGACGCCGACGCGTCGAAAGTGCAGCCCAGCTCCGAGCACACCACCGCGAAGCGGGCCGATGGCGGGGCGTTGCCTCCGCCCGCCGCACAGCTGCTGAGGTTCGATACCGCGTTGAACATGTTGATCCGACCCCATCCGAACTCGGGGTCCCACCCCGGCGGTCCCAGATCGTCCGCCGTGAGGCGCAGGCAGCTTCGAATCAGGCGTGGATCGGTCAGGCCGAGAGCATACAGGAGCGCGCCCAGCCCAGCGGCGTGGGGAGCCGCCATCGACGTCCCGATCGTCAGGACGTAATCCTCGTCCCAGCCCGCCCATGCCGACGCGATGTAGCTGAGTCCCAACCAGTTCTCGATGTCACCACCCGGCGCGGCGAGCTCGGCCTCCGTCCCGTAGCTGGAGTAGCTCGAGCGATCGTCGCCCCAGTCGGTCGCCGTGACCGCGATGCAGTTGGGATCGGCAGCTGGAAAGAAGACGAAGGGCGTGCCGGCGTTGCCGGCCGCGCAGAACATCAACACGCCCTGGTCTGCCGCGTACTGAAGAGCCTCGGCCTCGGCCTGGGACTGGGCCGTGTCCCCGAAGCTCATGTTGATGACGTTCGCTCCGTTGTCGGCCGCCCACCGGATCGCTTCGACGATCGCGGATACCTCGCAGGTCCCGTCGGCGGCACAGACCTTTCCAACGACGAAGGTCATGTTTGGACCGTAGGCTACACCGACGATCCCCCTGCCTTCGTTGTCCGCACAGGCCCCGGCGATCGCGGCCACATGACTCCCGTGACCATAGTCGTCGTCCGCGTTCGCCGATCCATCGTAGAAGTTCTTCTCGAGGACCACCTTGCCGCAGATGTCCTGGTGGGAGGCGCGCACACCCGTGTCGAGGATGCCGATCCTCACGTCACCAGGCGGGCGCGGTCCCAGAAGATCGTAAGCCTCCAGCCAATCGATGTCGGCGTCGATGGCTCCGGTAGACTCGACCAGGCCGTATCCGATGTCGACCTCGCCTTCGTTATGCATGTTCCACTGCCATGCGAACAGATTATCGGTGGGTCTCCGGCACGAGGCGCAGAGCGAATCCGTCACCGTGCGCACGTAATCCGGCTCGGCGTACATGATGTCCGAGCTGGCGGCCAGGGCCTCCGCGATGGACTCCTCTTGCCCGACTTCCACCCGGGCGATCCACAGGCCAGGGGCGACCTCACGCTCGAGGGTGAGCGACGGCGTGGACGACAGCGCCGCGGCGCCTGCCGCGGCTTGCGGATCAAGGCGAACGAGCAGGCGGCCCGACACGATGGTCTCCGCGGAAGGATCCGCAGACCTGGGCACGACCCGTGGCTGTTCGTCGACGGGAGGCTCTTCCTCCACGTCTGGGACCGTGGGCGCTTCCCGGGCGCAGCCAGCGAGGATGGCCAGCACGCAATAGCCCGTGAGGTTCGCAAGGCGGAAAAGAGTATCGCGTCGCGTGACGGCCGAGACTCGGTCGGTGCCGCCAACGCAGGCACGGCTGGGAAACCGCGAGCGGCGGCGAAAGCTCCGTGAGACCACGCCTACCCCCGCCTTGGCCGGCCATACCTAACAGTCCGCTCCCCGGTGCCGGGCGGATGCCGCAGAGCGTGGAAATGCCCTCAAAAGGGCAAGACCCGTTCCACCGTCGAGACGCGTGTGGCGGTCCGGCGTTTCTCGACGGCGATGATGCGCGGCCCGTGCGCATGCTCGCTGAGCATCTGGCCCCTCAGTGGTCGTCGGGCACGATCTCGGAGGTCACGTCCTGCACGTACATCCAGAGCGGGCAGGCCGCCTGCGTGTGGATCGCGTGCCCGAGCGGGCAGCTGCCGTCGTCGTGTCGGCACTTGCCCTCGCAGAAGGACCGGGCGGCGGCGCGGACGCCCGCGCGCTCGATCTCCGCGCGCAACTCGGCATCCAGCAGGTGCTCGAGGCGTGAAGCCTCGTTCCACGGGTCGGCGTGAGACATCTCGCCTCCTTGGGCAGAAGCAGCGCAACCCATCACGACGCCCGCCACGTCACGCGGAGGGCACACTTTCACACTAGCCCGGGATCGAACGGCCCGATGTGGGAGTTCGCCTGACGGGCTTGTGGGGAAGAGCCCTCGGGCGAGCGTGCGTCGCCCCGTGGTCCTCCGGCACGCGGTGGATCAGCGCCAGGAGGGCACCCGGGTTCCTGGGCCACGAGGAGACGGAGTGCCATGGCCGTCTTCACTCCGGTGGGGAGGGCAATGGCATTGGACAA
>JAOTVL010000052.1 GCA_029863525.1 Gemmatimonadota bacterium | reverse complement strand
CTCCACCCAGATCGGGAGGGGAGCGCCGGGTCGAGCCGATCGCGATGCCCATGCCCGCCATGCTCGCGATGAGCGGGATCAGGATCGCCGTTTCGTCATCATCGGGCTGAACCAGGAGGTCGATCCCGAGTCCCCCGACCCCGCCCACCAGCGCTCCGAGGTTGATCATGCGCACGCGAGCTCGGCTCACGTCGAACTTGCTGGCGAGCGCGGCCCCAGCGACGAGCCCGACGTTCCCTCCGATTAGCGCAGAAGCAAGGACTTCGTCCCCGTCGGGATCACCGAGAGCCGCGATCATCGCGCCGTAGATGGAGGCCCAGATCGAGCCCCCCTGCGCGCCGCTGGCGACGCCGGACCGGATCGGGTTGCGAGCGAGGAGTGCGCCCCCGGTGATTCCGGCGAGGCTACCGATGATCATCGAGGCGAACAGCTCCTCCTCGTTGTCCTCGTTCGAGTAGCAGCCGAAGTCGGAGCAGATCTCTTCCACCCCGAGATCCAAGATCTGGGTCCACCCGAAGCCCTGCCAACCACCCCACACGCCGCCCCAGCTGATCGCGCGAGCCTGACCTTCGGTCACCGGGTTGGCGCGCAGGAGCGCACGCGACCCAAAGAGGCCGAGGGGCCCGCCGATCAACAGCCCCGCGCCGTACGCCTCGGGGTCGTTCGCACCGAAGGCGGCCGGCACCGCGACACCCAGGAAGAGCCCATATGTCGTACCGAAGACCTGGAGCTCCACTCGACTTGCCCGGGCGGGTCGGTCGGATTCCGGCGCGCTGAGGCGGGAGCGCGCGGCGGCGGCGGCGGGTGTCCCGGCGTAACGCTCGGTGATGTGAACGTAGATCGCCTCGGCGACGTCCCAGAGGCCGTCCCGCTCGAACTCCCGCGCCGCTTCCAGCAATACGGCCGCGGTGTCGGCGGGTGAGATCTGACCCTCGACGACTCGTGGCTGTCCGGCGAGAACTGCCGCCGCGAGGAGGAGAGCGAAGGAGGCACCACGAACGAGACGGCCGACGGGCGACGGACGGGACACGGAGACCTCGAGAAGAGGGTCGATGGATGTCCTGATACGTCTCGGAGCCCCCAGTTGTTGCCGGGTGCACGAACTCGGCACTTATTCGTTCATGCCAACCACGGACGTAGTCGTGATCGGCGCGGGCATCAACGGAGCCTCGTGCGCCTACCATCTGGCGTCGCGCGGCCTCGACGTGACCGTGCTCGAAAAGGAGCCGGCCCCGGCCATGGGCTCCACCGGACGGAGCGCTGCCGGGGTCCGGGTCCAGTTCACGACCGCCGCGAACATCGCCCTGTCGCTCTACTCGCTGCCGGTCTTTCGGACCTTTGCCGAGCGGTACGGCCACGAGATCGGCTATCGGGACATCGGGTACCTCCTGCTGGTCCCCCTAGCCCGCTGGGCGCGCCACCTCGAGTCGGTCGAGTTGCAGCTGAGCATGGGCGCACCCGTCGAGGTCTTGTCGCCGGGCGAGGCTCGACGCTACGTCGATTTCGACCCGACGGGGCTGGCCGGAGCCACCTACGGTCCGTGGGACGGGGTGGTCGATCCGCACATGGTCACCCTCGCGTGGGTCGAGATGGCCCGAGACCTCGGGGCGGTGTTCGAGCTGGGCACGGCGGTGACCGGACTCCGCTCCTCGGGCGACGGATGGCAGGTCGAAGCCGAGACCGGCATCTGGCAATGCTCGCACGTGGTCAACGCCGCCGGAGCGTGGTCCGGACAAATCGGCGCGCTGGCGGGGCTGAAGGTACCGGTCGGCCCGAAGCGCATCCAGATCTTCATGAGCGGGCCGATCGCGGACGACCGCACGTACCCGCTCACCATCGACCTCTCCACGGGGGTCTACCTCCGGAGCGAGGGAGACCGGGTCCTCTTCGGACTGGACAATCTCGAGCAACCCTTCGGCTTCACCGAGGGCGTCGACGAGGCGTGGCTCGAGCACGTCCTGCTCACCGGCGTGGACCGCTTCCCCTGGTGGGAAGAGATGGGCGTCGACCTTAAGGCGAGCTGGTGGGGCTACTACGGTGTGAGCCCGGACAACAGCCCCATCATCGGCTACCATCCCGACGCCCACGGGTGGATCGACGCGTGCGGGTTCTCGGGCCACGGGATCATGCACGCGCCGGCAACCGGGGTGGCGGTAGCCGAATTCGTCGCCGATGGTAGGGCCTCGACCGTGAACGTGGACCACTTCTCGCATGCGCGCTTCGGGACCGGAGTGCCCGTCGAGGCGAACATCTTCTAGCCCCGAATCATTCTAGCCCCGAAGCGGGGCCTGCGACGCCCATGGATCAGCTCCTCCTTTTCTTCGAGCAGATGCCCGCCTGGCAGAAGCTGGCGTGGGTCATGGCGTGCCTCGGCGCAAGCTGGATTCTCGAGGGCAGTTTTCCACTCGTACGGCTCGCCTACCGGAAGTGGCGTCACGCCGGCGCGAACTTCGCCTTCCTCGGCACCTCGCTCGTCGTCAACGCCGCCTTCGCCGGCGCGTCGGTCGCCGCCGTCGCGTGACGTCCTCGACCCGCTTCGGTCTCCTTCACCTCTTCGATCTACCGCTCGGTGTCGAGCTCTTGATCGCGCTCGTGGTCTTGGATCTCGTCGCCCAGTACTGGGCACATTACCTGCTCCACAAAGTGCGCTGGATGTGGCGGCTTCACGTGGTGCACCACAGCGACACGAAAGTGGACGCCACCACGGGGACTCGACTGCATCCCGGGGATTTCGCGGTCCGGGAGGCATTCGCGCTCGTCGCGCTCGTCGCAACGGGCGCCCCCCTGGCCTTCTACGTCATCTATCGGGTCACGACGGTGTTCTTCACGGTTCTCACGCACGCCAACGTATCGCCACCGGCGTGGCTCGACGCGAGCCTGAGCTGGGTCTTCGTCACGCCGAACATGCACAAGTTCCACCATCACTTCGAGCGCCCTTGGACCGATACGAACTACGGCGGGATCCTCTCGGTGTGGGACCGGATGTTCGGGACCTTCGTCTACGGCGACCCCCGCCAGGTCGAGTACGGCGTGGACGTGGATGATCCGTCGTTGGACGAGGACCTCCGGCACCAATTCCTGCTCCCCTTCCGACGGGGGAGCCGGCTCGACCGTGACTGAGAGATCCCGCCCGACCTCGCCGGTGACCCGCGCGCGCCCGCCCTACATCGGTTCGTCGGCGGTCGGGCCGTAGTGCCCGGGAACGGGCACGTCCAGCATGCGCAGGTAGACACCGAGCTGGGCGCGATGGTGGACGTTGTGATTGAAAATGAAGCTCCGAAGCACGGCCCCTTTGGGCATGCTCATGACGACTTCTCCGTTCTTCTTCATCGACCACGTTTCCATCATCGTCTCGCCTGACGCGCGCGCGAGCGCCTCTCGGGCGTCCTTCAGTTGGGCGTCGAAGGTGGACAGGATCTCTTCCTTGGTCTCCGGCACTACACGCTCGTATGGGGCGTCCAGGTCGAAGACGTCCATTTCGAGCGTCACCCGCATCCAATTCGGGATCTCGGCGAGGTGCCCCGATAGCGCGTGCAGGGAGAACGACTTCTCGTGAGGCTTCCAGTCCAACTTGTCTTCGGGAATCCGCTCGAGCGCTTTGCGCGTCTCGGCGAACTCGTGGTCGAACTCCGGTAGCAGCATCGAGCCGTTCATCGTCTTCGCCTCCTCCTAGGTCGTTGGGGGGCGAAGATGAACCGAAGATCGGTGCATGTGCAAGATCGGCTCGTCGACGACGAGACTCTTGGAGCGGAGCCCCCCGGCAGCGATATTACCGTTCGTCGCGCACGACCGTGCGCGGTCTCGAGCGCCCGCCTCGCCGGCACTCGAGCCGAGAGGCATGCCGCCGGTCTCCCGGCCCAGGACTCGCCCCGACGAGGGGGGCCCGGTCCATTTGAGCGTAGCAAGAATGTTGCGCATTCCGACGTACGTCGCCCCCAGCTCCATCGCGGGTGTGGGCGTCTTCTCCGCCACCCACCTCCCCGCCGGAACCGTCATCTGGGAGTTCACCGAGGGGGTCGACCGCCGGATCACGGCCGATGAATTCGAGCGTTTCCCTGAGGCGTTCCGGGATTGGATCCGTCACTACCTCTACCGGGACGACTCGGGTCTCTTCGTCTTCTGCGGTGACAACGCGAAGTACATGAACCACGAGGACGATCCCAACTGTGACGACTCGGGACCGAGCTACACGATCACGCGACGACCGATTCGCTCCGGCGAAGAGCTCACCTGCGACTACACGCTCTTCGACGAAGACACCAAGGTCTCTGGGCTCCGGTTCGGGTCGAGCGTGGGGAGTGCCGCCTAGCCGGGTCGAAGCGAGATGACGCCTCGACCGAACGAAGGACGCGGAGTCCGAATCGGGGTCGGCGGGAACCCCCGGCCTACCTCAGGGGTGCAGGGTCTTCGTCATGGCACGCGTCCTCATCCTCTTCGCCCATCCCGCGCTCGAACGCTCGCGGGTCCACAAGGGGTTGCTGCGTGCGCTGCCCACCTCGCCCGACCTGACGCTCCACGATCTGTACGAGGCGTACCCGAGGCTCGACATCGACGTGGAGCGGGAGCAACAGCTTCTCGTCGACCATGACGTCATCGCGTTCCAACATCCGTTCTACTGGTACTCCACGCCTCCGATCCTGAAGCAGTGGCAGGACCTCGTCCTCGAGCACGGATGGGCGTATGGCTCGGAGGGAAACGAGTTGGCGGGCAAAACCTTCATTCCCCTCCTCAGCGCCGGGGGAGGAGAGCCTGCGTACTGCTCGCAGGGGTACAATCGGTTCTCGGTCCGCGAGCTCCTCGCGCCGGTCGAACAGACCGCTCGGCTTTGCGGCATGCACTTCCTTCCACCCTTCGTCGTCTTCGGAACGCATCAACTGGACGCCGAGGGAATCACGGAGCAGGCCGGCCGATATCGGAGGCTTTTGGAGGCGCTTCTGGCGGGTGAGCCGGACGAGGCAGAACGGGAGCGGCTCGCAGGTGCCATCACGATCAACGGTTTCGTCTCACGCCTGGCCAGCGTCGAATCGTGACTGAACGCCGCCGTTCGCAGGACCGACTCCTGTGAGCACCGAGACCTTCTTCCTCCAGGCCTTCGTCTACCTGACCGCGGCAGTGGTCGCCGTGCCTCTCGCCAAGCGGTTCGGCCTCGGGTCGGTGCTCGGGTACTTGTTGGCGGGCGTCGTGATCGGGCCCTTTGCGCTCGGACTCGTCGGTGCGGAAGGCGAAGACGTGATGCACTTCGCGGAGTTTGGCGTCGTCATGATGCTCTTCGTAATCGGCCTCGAATTGGAGCCTTCCCTGCTCTGGCGGCTTCGCGCGCCGATCCTCGGTCTCGGTGGCTTGCAGGTCACCCTCACGGCCGGTCTCGTCACGGGTATCTGCGTGGTGCTTGGTATTCCGTGGCAACAGTCGATCGCCGTCGGGATGATCATCGCGCTCTCGTCGACCGCGATCGTGCTGCAAACACTCGCGGAGAAGGGGCAGCTCAAGAGCTCCGGCGGGCAGAGCGCGTTCTCGGTACTCCTGTTCCAGGACATCGCTGTGATCCCGATGCTCGCGCTCATGCCGCTGTTGGCGACGGAGCATGTCGAGCTCACCGGCGACGAGCACCACGTGGCCGAGGCGTGGATCTCGACGCTACCTGGGTGGGCCAGGGCACTCGCTGTGCTCGGCGCCGTCGCGGCGATCGTGGTGGGCGGGCGATACCTGCTCAGGCCGTTCTTCCGCGTGCTCGGCCGCGTCCGCATGCGCGAGGTCTTCACCGCCGCTTCGCTCTTGTTGGTGATCGGTATTGCCCTGCTCATGACGCGCGTGGGTCTCAGCCCCGCGCTCGGGACCTTCCTCGCGGGGGTCGTTCTCGCCAACAGCGAGTACCGACACGAGCTGGAGGCCGACATCGAGCCGTTCAAGGGTCTCCTGCTCGGGCTCTTCTTCATCTCGGTCGGCGCGTCGATCGACTTCGGACTCATCGGGGCGGAGCCGGGGCTCATCGCCGGGCTGACGCTGGGCATGATCACGTTGAAGTTCGCGATCCTCCTCGCACTCGCCCGGGGGTTCAAGCTGGGTACGGACCAGGCGCTCCTCTTCGCGTTCGCTCTGCCCCAAGTTGGCGAGTTCGCGTTCGTGCTCCTGTCCTTCGCGAGTCAGGAGGGGGTGCTCGGCGGGTCGATCACCGATCCACTCGTCGCGGCCGTCGCGATGTCGATGGCGTTCACGCCCCTCCTCCTCGTCTTCAACGAGCGCGTCCTCCAACCGCGCCTCGGTACGAAGACCACCGACGACCGCGCACCCGATGCGATCGAGGAGCACAACCCGGTCCTCATCGCCGGCTTCGGGAGCTTCGGATCCACGGTTGGACGACTGCTCAAGTCACAGGGGATCGGCACGACCGTCCTCGACGTCGACTCGGATCAGGTCGAGCTTCTTCGACGGCTCGGCCTCAAGGTCTACTACGGTGACGCCACTCGCCACGACCTACTCGAGACCGCTGGGGCAGCCGAAGCGAAGATGCTCGTTGTCGCCCTCGACTCCCCGGAAACCACGCTCGAGGTCGTAAGGACCGCGAAGAAGCACTTCCCCGCGCTGACCATATTCGCCAGAGCCTTCGAATGGAGGGACTCGTACGACCTCTACGAAGCGGGCGTCCAGTACGTATACCGTGAAGCGCTCGACACCTCGCTGCGGCTCGGCACGGACGTCATGCGAGAGCTCGGTTTCAGGGCCTACCACGCGGAGCGTGCGACCCAGAAGTTCCTCCGTCACGACCAGGAATCGCTCGCCTATCTCGCCACCATGAAGGGTGAGGAAGAGGCGACGTACATCACGGCGGCGCGCCGCCGCATCGAGGACCTCGAGCGCATGCTGGGCGCAGACCTGGCGGACGACGGTCTGGAGCGCGACGCGGGGTGGGACCCGGAGACCCTCCGGGAGGAGTTCAGCCAGCATCCGCCGCGCGCGGCGAAGTAGCCCGCTCGCGCCGCAGGTCGGAACGAGCCGACCCGGGTCGTCCGTTCCTCCTCGAAGCCTCGGCGTCAGCCGCTCGCCAGCTCCGCGCGCTGGACGATCAATGTCCCGGCGTCGTGGAGCGGCGTGGGCACACCGAGCTCGCGCCCCATCCGGGCGATCGTTCCACCCAGGTCGTCCATCTCGGTGCGCCGACCGCTGTTGAGGTCGTGAATCACGCTCGGAAAGAAGTCGTCGGGAAAGCGATCGAGCCGCTCGTCTATGCGGGCGTTCGCATCCGTCGGGATCGCCACACCGTAGGCACGTCCGACGCTAAGCACCTCGCCGATGGCCGCTCGCTGCAGCTCCGCCCCGAATGGATGGCGCCGCACCGAGCCCATGTTCCGGTCCCCGATCGCACACAGGACCGTGAGTGGGCAGACGACGGCCATCTTCTCCCACAGCTCGACGTCCACGTCATCGGCGACCTCGACCTGGACGATCGTGTCGGCGAACGCGCCCAGGACGCGCTCCGAGACCGCCCCGTCTCCTACGACAATCCTCTGGTGCGCGGCCTTTCGCTCGACCACGCCCGGCTCGAGCCGAAACGCCGTCATGTACGCGACTCCGTCAGCAATCTTCTCCGCCGGGATACCCGCGGCGGCGAGACGCCGCCGGGCCGTGACCCCGTTCAGCAGCGAAACGACCGCCGACCCACGCGCTGCGAGGTGCACGAGCTGGGGAGCGACGTCGTCGAGGCTGAAAGTCTTGGTAGCGAGGAACGCGAGCTCCGCTCCTTCGAGCTCGAGCCCGGAGCCCACGCACGCGGGGCGGGCGACGAAGTCTCCGGCGTGGCTCTTCACCCGGAGCCCGTCCGATTCGATGATCGCTCGGTGGTCGCCTCGGGCCACCAGCGTCACCTCGTGCCCCGCCTGATCGAGCACTCCGCCGATGTAGCTCCCGAGGCCGCCCGCCCCGACCACGACGATCCTCACGGTTCCGCCTCCCGGGAGGAGGCCCGCACCGATTTCGTCATAGGTCGGTCACACACCCGAGGGACGCGGAAGACACGCTGCGCGCGTACTTGAGTAGGACGCCACCTTCGGTCGCGAGGGGGGGCTCGACCCATGCCGCTCTCCGCTCGCGTCGCTCCTCCTCCGCGACGAGCCAGTCCAAACGGTTCTCCTCCGCGTCGATCGAGATCCGGTCTCCGTCTTCCACCAGCGCGAGGGGGCCGCCGTCTTGAGCCTCCGGTGTGACGTGGCCGATCACGAAGCCGTGGCTCCCGCCCGAGAAGCGACCGTCCGTGACGAGCGCGACGGCTCCACCGAGACCCGCGCCGACGATGGCCGAGGTGATGGTCAGCATTTCGGGCATGCCGGGCCCGCCGCGCGGCCCCTCGTACCGGATCACGACGACGTCGCCCTCCCCGACCTCTCCTCGTTCGAGCGCCGCGAGCGCGGCCTCCTCCCGGTCGAAGACTCGGGCTGGACCTTCGAACCGCAGCCCCTCCTTACCCGTGATCTTCCCGACCGCCCCGTCCGGGGCCAGGCTCCCCCTCAGGATTCGAATGTGGCCGCTTCGTTTGAGCGGTCGATGGACGGGACGCACGACGTCCTGGCCCGAGGCGAGCGGATCCACCTCCTCCAGGTTCTGTTCCAGGCTCCGACCCGTGACCGTGAGGCACGAACCGTCGAGCAGTCCTTCCTCGAGCATGAGCTTCAGGACGGCGGGAACCCCGCCCACCTCGTGCAGATCCTGCATGAGATAGCGCCCACTCGGCTTCAAGTCGGCGAGGTAGGGCGTGCGATCACTGACCGCTTGGACGTCGTCGAGGTTGAGCGCGACGCCGACGGAATGGGCAACCGCCAGGAGATGGAGAACCGCGTTGGTCGAGCCGCCGAGCACCGTCACGAGCGCGAGCGCGTTGTCGAAGGCGCCTCGGGTCATGACGTCCCGCGGCCGCAGATCGGCTTCGAGCAGCGACTTGATTGCGGCACCCACCGCGCGGCATTCGCTACCCTTTCCCGGTGAGGCGGCCGGCGTCGACGAGCTGTAGGGCAGCGTCATGCCGAGTGCCTCGGCGGCGGCGGCCATGGTGTTGGCCGTGTACATGCCACCGCATGCGCCGGGCCCGGGGCAGGCGTTCTCCACGATCCGCTCGAAGCGCTCTTCGTCGATCCGACCGGAGATGAACGCGCCGTAGCTCTCGAACGCGCTCACGATGTCGAGCGGCGTGTCATCGAGACGTCCAGGCGCGATCGTCCCCCCGTACACCATGACGCCGGGGCGATTCAGCCGCCCCATCGCCATGAGCGAGCCGGGCATGTTCTTGTCGCAGCCCGGCACGGTCACCACCGCGTCGTACCACTGGGCGCCGACCACGGTCTCGATGGAGTCGGCAATGAGGTCGCGGGAGGGCAGCGAATAGCTCATCCCCGCCGTACCCATCGAGATGCCGTCACTGACTCCGACCGTGTTGAAGCGCATCGGCACGAGGTCGGAGGCCCGGACCCCCTCGGCGACGGCCTCGGCGAGGTCGAGTAGGTGCATGTTGCAGGGATTGCCCTCCCACCACATCGAAACGATCCCCACCTGCGCCTTGTCCAGATCGGCGCGGGTCAGGCCGGTGGCGTGCAGCATGGCTCGGGCTGCCGCCTGAGCCGGCTCTTGCGTGACACGCGCGCTGTGACGGTTGAGCGTGGGTAGTCGCTTCGTCACGACCGGCCCGCCACCGGTCAGCCGTTCGGAGGTGGAAGCACCCGAATCACCTCGATCGTCGTGCCCTGCATGCACATGCTCGCCTCGACGTACCGGCCTTGCACGACGACGGGCTCACCCGCGCTCAGGCCGTCGGTCGCCCCGATGAGCGTGTAGAGGAATCCGTCGGTGTCCCGCATCGCGAGGCACTCGACGCCTTCTCCAGTGATCTCACCGGTACGCTGGAGAATTCCGTCGGGGCGCGTCACGTGGAACGGTTCGGAAAGCCCGATCGGCGCGAAGATCGCGTCGAACGCCACGAGGAGGACCGCCCGGTCCCATGGTGCCGTCTCGGGAATCGTGATCGTCGCGGAGACTTCGCCCCACATTCCCTGCTCGGCCTCGTGCAGCGCCTCGAAGCCGGTACGCGTGGCGCCCACTCCGACGTGCACCTTCGCCTGGATCGGGAGGTTCTCCGTATAGATCGTGACCTCGGTGCCCGGCGGTCCGTGCATCGGCTCCACACGCTGGATCTGGCGGAGCGAATCGGGCGCTACCCGCCGCTGAGCATCCGCGGGGGTCGCGAACGCGACCAGCGCGCACGCGGTCAAGGCCGCAGCAGGCCACAATGATGTCCAACGCAACCGATCCATGAAGACCCTCGCTCCTGATCCGACCTCCGACCCGAAGGCGACGGCAATCCCGGCGCTCCGGCGTGGCTCAGATTGACATAGCCTGCGCGCCGTGGCGAGACAATAGTTGACGGCCCCAAAACGGGCGGGTAAGTCCACTCCTGCGCCGCTCCCTCCCTTCCCCGGATCGTACCCGTCATGCCCGCTCCGCTGGTCGCTCGACGCCTTCGCGAAGGTCAACTCAAGCAGTCGCCGATCCGGGAGATCATGAAGCTGGCCGACCGCCGAAACATCGTCGCCATGGGGCTGGACCCGGACGACGTCATCTCCTTCGCGGGCGGATGGGTCGCGCACGAAGCCCCGGCCGGTCTGCGCGCCGAGTACGGGGCAGTCGCCGAGGACCCGACGCTCTTCCACGAGCTCGGCGCATACTCGCCGACGCGGGGTCTCCCCCGCCTGCGTGACGCGCTCCTCGCCGTGGACCGGACGTTCTACGGGACGGACGGTCTCTCCGACGAGCATCTGCTCGTGGGTGCGAGCTCGACGCAGCTGACGCACACGCTGTTCACCGCGCTCCTCGACCCGGGTGATCGGGTCGTGCTCTTCGACCCGTCGTACGCGAACTACGGTCCCCAGCTCGAGCTCGGACCTGCGGGGATAGAGATCGTCTGGCTTCCGGTGTTCGATACCGACGCATGGGCATACATGCCCGATCCCGACCAAATCGTGTCCCGGTTCGAGGAGGCGCTGTCGAAGGAGCAGCCGCGCCTCGTGCTGTTCTCTTCTCCGGACAACCCGACCAGCCAACTCATCCGCGACGATGTCTTCGCGCAGATCCTCGAGCTGGCGGCGGGAGCAGGGTGCTTCGTCGCGGTCGACTTCGCGTACCGCGCCCAATGCTTCGACCAGCCGGAGCCCGAGCACTTCGCGACGAGCCCCGCCGTGCACCCCAACCTGATCCGGCTGCACTCGAACTCGAAGTGGTGTCGCGGGCTCGGACGCCGGCTCGGCTGGATCGAAGCCGCGCCGGAGGTCGTCACGGCGATTGAGGTGGTCCAGCAGGGCACGACGCTCTGCCCCGACACCGTGCATCAGCATGCCCTGGCCGCGTACCTGGAAAAGGCGCTCGCAGACGGGTCGCTTCGCAGCTACATGGACGAGACCCGCGCACTCTACGAACGAGCGGCGCGCCACACGGTCGCGTGCGTGCGCCGCTACATGGAGATGCCTTGCTTGGAGCCGCAGGGCGGTCTCTACACCGTGGTCGACGTCGGACGCGACGGGGACGACTTCGTCCGGGACATTCTCCCAAAGACCGGTGTCATCTTCGTGCCCGGTAGCGGCTTCGGCTCGTCGCTCACGAACGGGGTGCGCATATCCTATGGCCCGCTCGTGAACGACCTGGACCGGATCGAAGAGGGAATTCGGCGCGTGGGGGAACGCCTGACGACCTGATCCTAGGAGATGGGCCTCCGTGGTCTCGGAGGCGCGATGATCACCGAAAAGCCGGCCTCTCGAAGCAGCTCGTTGAACGCGTCCAGCCGCGGCCCGAGCAACTCCTCATTCGTCGCCTGGTGCACCGTCCACCGGGCACGCAGATCGCCGAGGACATCCCGGGAGCCCATGCTGACGCCGGGCTCATCGGCATCGGCGTTGCCGTGCAGGAATACGTACTGGAACTTGAGGCGGGTCGGAAAGTTGATGACGGTCTGTCCGTCGACGGTCCGGCGCTGATACAGCGAATCGGCCACGGTCTCGAGGTCGCCAGCGAGCTCCTGCCCTTCCTCGGTCACCGCGTCGGCGCCGTCATGACCCTCGACACGCTCCATGAGCGTTTCGATTTGGCCCCGGACGTCGTTGTTGCGTGCGACGGCCCGATGGAGGGCCGTCAACTCCGCGGCGACATCGGCGACGAATCGGTCCTGCTCGATGTACTCCGCGAGTGACACATCGAGACGGGGATCCATGCGAACCTCGAGAGGCTGGGTCATCGACCAATCGCCCACGCGCAGGCGGACCTGGTACGTACCGGGGACGACACGCCGACCCTGCAGCGACCCGAAGACGTACGCGCCCGGAATGTTGGGAATGGCTTCGTGCCGTAGATCCCAGACCATCCGGTTCACACGGCCCACCGACATCGGTGACGTGCCAGGGCTCACGTCTTCGTGCGGATCCGTCGAGTAGGTGCGCACCAGATCCCCCGCCGCGGTGAGAATCTCGATCGCGACGACCTCTTCCTCGGAAGGATCGGACCCGAGCGCGAAGTCAATGACGGCTCCGTTCGGGGGATTCTGTCCCGCCGAGCCCCCGCCGCCTCCACCGCCGCCGGCCCACCGATACGCGTGGTCCGGAGCGAACAGATGATGCGCGCCCCCGGCCACGTCCATGGCCTGACGCAACGGTGCGAGCTCGTCCAGAATCCAGAACGAGCGGCCTGAGGTGGCCACGACCAAATCGTTCTCGCGTTCGTGCACGATGAGGTCGTTGATCGGCGTGTTCGGCAGATTCAACTGTAGGGACTGCCAGTTGCTCCCGGCGTCGAACGAGACATAGACGCCGGTCTCGGTGCCGGCGTAGAGGAGCCCAGGCCGCACGGGATCCTCTCTCACGACGTGCACCCACGCCTCGTCGTCGAAACCGTCGGAGATCTCCCGCCAGTTCGTCCCGTAGTCCCGGGTCACGAACGCCATGGGCGTGAAGTCGTTGAACTTGTACCGATTGATCGCGGCATAGGCGGTCGCCGGATCGTGGGGTGAGACGGAGATCTCGTTGACCATCACCTCGCCCCAGCCGCCAGGGGTCACGTTCTGCCAGGTCACTCCGCCGTCGCGCGTCACGTGCACGAGCCCGTCGTCGCTGCCCGTCCAGAGCGTATTGGCGTCGTGGGGTGACTCGTCGAAGGCGTAGATCGTGCCATAAATCTCCCCACCGGCGCCCTCGTTGGTGAT
The DNA here is from genome assembly GCA_029863525.1 of Gemmatimonadota bacterium. Lineage (GTDB taxonomy): Bacteria > Gemmatimonadota > Gemmatimonadetes > Longimicrobiales > Gaopeijiaceae > UBA2589. The sequence goes on along the minus strand of JAOTVL010000052.1, from coordinate 10,612 downwards.
CGGACCCCCGCCGTAGTCCTGCTTGTCGTCCTCGTCGCGCGTGAGGTCCGGGCTGATTTCCTGCCACGACATGCCGCGATCGCGGGAGCGTACCACGTGGTTCGAGGCGTGATAGATCGTGTTCGAGTCGTGCTCCGACACGATGATCGGCGCGCTCCAGTTGTAGCGGTACTTCATTTCGCGGGCCTGCAGAGCGGCGGGCATCACCGGGTACGCCGCGATGTCACGAGTCGATCCCGTGACGTGATCGTACTCGCTGATGATGCCCATGTAGCAGCCGGCGTACACGAACCGCGGATCGTTCCCGTCGAAGTCGGGACGAGCGCTCTCGCATCCGCCCACGGAGTACCACGCCTTCCAATCGATGCCGCCCGAGGCACGGCTGGCGATCGCGACCGAGCTGTTGTCCTGCTGGCCACCGTAGACGTGATAGGGGTAGCGGTCGTCGACGTTGACCCGATAGAACTGCGCGGTGGGCTGGTTCTGCTGCGTCGACCAAGAGGCTCCGCCGTTGAACGACACGTTCGCGCCGCCGTCGTTCGCGTTGATCATGACCTCGTTGTCGTGCGGACTGATCCAAAGGTCGTGGTTGTCTCCATGGGGGACCGACACGTTGCTGAAGGTCCGGCCGCCGTCGATCGACTTCATCATCGGCGCGTTGAGCACGTAGACCGTCTCTTCATCGATGGGGTCGGTGAAGACTTCGATGTAATACCAGGCACGCGCGCGAATCGTCCAGCTCTCACTCACGAGCGTCCACGAGGCCCCGGCATCGTCCGACCGGAAGAGTCCCCCACCGGGATCCGCCTCGACCATCGCGAACAGTCGGTCGGGGTTCGCCCGCGAAACGTCGATCGACGTCTTTCCCATCTCGTCCGGCAGCCCGTCGTTGATCTGCTCCCACGTCTCGCCGCCATTCGTCGACTTCCAGAAACCGCTGCCCGGGCCGCCACTGACGACCCGCCACGGCAGTCGGCGGTGGTCCCAGAAAGAGGCGTAGAGGATGCGCGGATTGGTCATGTCCATGGCCAAATCGGAGGCGCCCGAATTCTCGTCGACGTGCAGGATCAGCTCCCACGATTCGCCCCCGTCCCGGGAGCGATAGATGCCCCGCTCCTCGTTGGCGCCGTAGGGAGCGCCCTGGGCCGCGACGTACACGAGGTCGGGGTCATCCGGATGAACCCGGATTCTCGAAATCGAGCGGGTCCGGTCGAGACCGAGGTGCGTCCACGTGCGCCCAGCGTCCGTGGAACGGTAGACACCGTCGCCGTGCGAGGTCATGACGCCACGGACCGCGTGCTCACCCATGCCGACATAGACGACGTTGGGGTCGGACTCGGCCACCGCGATGGCGCCCACGGACGACGTCCCGAACTGACCGTCGGTGACGTTTCGCCACGTCGTGCCGGCATCGGTCGTCTTCCAGACGCCACCCCCGACGGTTCCCATGTAGTAGGTCAGCGGTCGAGAGGGCACACCAGCGACCGCAACGGAGCGCCCGCCGCGGAAGGGACCGATGGAACGCCACTGCATCTCCGCGTACATGCCAGGGTCGACGGACGTCTCTTGAGCGAGGGTGCCTGCTGGCAGGATCGCCAAGAGAGCGCACACCAACGAGATCGCGACGGGGATCCCCGGGATCGCGGGGCGCGAAGGCGCCGCGCCGCGGGAAGGGGCCGGAGGGGTGCCGAAGACTGGAGCTTCGCGGAGGAATCGGTCGGTCATGAGGCGGCTCGCATCGGGTGATCGGGGACGGGAAGATCCCCGGAGGCCGGGACGGCTCGCAAGGGCGCGGGTTGTCTGAGGTCAGCCGGTGGTTCAGACTCCCGCATGCTCGAAAGCACCGATACGCTGCTCTCGCTGGCGGAGATCGCCGCCGCTTTCGCCGGCTTCGCCGCTCTCGTCAGCGTCATCCGCCGCAGCTCCGAGGACCACGCCGAGGGGATCCACGACCTTCTGCGACTGCGTCTGGTCATCTCCAGCGCCGTCGCCGGGGTCGCGGGCGCACTCATCCCGGTGGGTCTCGCAGGCTACGGTCTTCGCCCGGATCTCGTCTGGCGCCTGTCGGCGCTGATCCTCCTGATCTTCGACTACGGGATCATCCTGTCGTTCCTGAAGAGCTACCAGCCGGTGAAGGGGGTCTTCCCGCCGGACCGACTGGCGGCATCGTTGGTCACCGGCCTCGAAGTCGTCGAACAGGCAAGCGTCATCGTCGTGCTGCTCGGGCTACCTGTCGCCAATCCGTCGGCGCTCTACATCACCGCATTGATCGCCAACCTGTGCCAGGCCGGCTTCATCTTCATTCGCTTCGTGGGATCGGCCTTCGCTCCCGAAGAGGCGTAGCGGGAGCTGCTTTCGAGGCCTCAGCCCTCCACGATGAGCGGCCGGCTCGTCACGACCGGCGTGCGTCCCGCCAGCTCGAGCCTGAGGTGGAGCGTGTACTCACCCGGCTCGACGTCACGAAGCTCGATCTCGACAGACCGGAAGATCGCCTGAACCCGATCCGGTCCGGTGTCTTCGAAGGTGATGTCGATGTTCTCGTCGGACTCGATCGTCTCCAGGAACTCGTCCGGGTCGGACAGGAAGTCCGGCAACCCCTCGCTGTAGCCGATCGTGACCCGAACCGGCTCGTCGATCCGCAGTCCGTACACCTCCCACAGCACGCCGAACCGTTCGCCGGGGCGCACGCGGACGCCCGGGCGCACGTACGGGAGGGCATCGTCGAGCGACTCGGGGAACGGAGCGCCCTCCTTCAGGATCATGAGGTCCGACACGCCCACGAGGCCCGGTACGAGGGGCTTCTGGACCACGCCCTGGCGGGCCCGCCATGCTCGCCGGTTGGGGAGGTCGACGACCTCGAGACTGCTCACGTAGCGTCCCGGGCGCGTCTCGAGCGTCAGCACGCCCTCGGGATCGCGCCCCTGCACGTTGATGAGCGGACCCCCGTCTTCCGGCACGAGGAAGAGGGCCGCATAGGGGGGCTCCTCCGCCGATTCGTCGTTGCCCCACACCGGCACCGTCGACGCGCGCCGATCTTCGGCCGCCATGGTGGGTCGGTACGCACCGACGACGAGCATGGCATCGTCTCGACGGAAGCGTCCGACCTGCGTCTCGAGCCCGTTGATCTCGGGGGCGTAAAGCGGAGCGTGCCACGTCCGCGCCTCGCGCGGGGCGGTGATCCAACTCTCCGGAGGAATGTCCGACGGCGACTCGAGGAACTCCTCCGGGAAGAGGTATCCTCGACTCTTGGGATGATGGTGTCCGACCATGCGTCGCGTGTCGACGAACCCGTTGCTCATCATCCGCGATGGGTCATGGGTTCGGCTGTAGCCAATGTTGCGCCCGTAGCGGATCAGGGTTTCCTCGAGATCTTCCTCCCACTCCAAACCGAGAGGGTCGGCCGAATCCCTCCGGTTCATCGCGACGACCCATCGCGCATAATGGTCGGTGAATCGATCGTTGCCCTCGAAGAGGAAGAGCGGATCGGACAGACGCCAATACAGGCGCCAAAGCCGGTCTCGCTCGTCGGCGGGTAGCTCGTCGAACTCTTCGGCGTCGTTACGCGGGAAGATGTACAACGCGGTCATCCACTCCTCGCGCTCCGACTCGGGCATGCCATCGAACGCGTCCATGAACGCGGACTCGGCCTCGACGTACTCGGTCCGGAGATGGAGCGCGTACCCGAGCAGCGCCGAGCACCACCACGTTTCGTCGATCCCGCATTCGTCGGCGACCCGCTCGGCCTCTCCGAAGTTGCGGTTCTCGACCAGGTAATGAACGAGCTGTCCGATGACCCAGCGATCCGGCGCGTCCTCGAGGGCGTCGAAGAGCCTCCGGATCAAGGCGACGCGGGCCTCTTTCACCTCGTCGAGCTCGACCGGGAAGGACTCCTCGTCCTCGCCGCCGAACCAGATACAGATACGGCCGATCCGTTCGTCGCAGACACCGTCGGGCCTCGCACCCCTCTTCACGGGCGTGTGATCGCGGCGGTACTGCTCGAAGTCGCGTTGGGCCTTCCGCGCCTCCTCCAGCACCGCATCGGGGTCGGGGGACTGGGCGGAGACACCGTCGATACCCCCGGAGACGAGGATACCGGCGAGGGCGAGCGTGGTGACGATGTTCGGGCAGAGCGTGTGTGCGGTTCGCATGGGAATACTAGGCGTCGAGAGCGCGGTGGTTCCCGTCCGACCGCCCCGGGCAGGTGCGGTGGTGAGGCCCTTCGGCGACGCACCGTGGCGGAGTACTCCGACCGATCGTACCCTCCCGAGATGGTCACCCTGGAGATCATCCGAGCCCTCGATCGCAACGCCCCGCTCATCGCCGGGCACGTCGACGGCGTCGAGCCCGCGCAACTTCGGTGGAAGCCGAGTCCCGGGGAGTGGTCGATGCTCGAGGTCCTCGTGCACCTGGCGGACGAGGAGGTCAGGGATTTCCGGGCGCGAGTCGAGATCACCCTGCGCGGCTCCGGCGAGGCGTGGCCCGCCATCGATCCCGCGCGCTGGGTCGGCGAGGAGCGCTACAACGAGCGGGATCCGACCGCCGAGCTCGCTCGCTTCCTCGAAGAGCGCGCCAAGAGCGTGCGTTGGCTCGTGGGTCTACATGCTCCGGCCTGGGACCGAACGTACGACCATCCCTCGCTCGGTGTGATGCGGGCGTCCGACCTGCTCGCCGCGTGGCTCGCGCACGACTTCCTGCACCTGAGGCAGCTCAACCGGCTGCGACGGCAGCACCTGGAAGTCGTGCTGGCGAAGGGCGCACGCCTCGGCTACGCCGGAAAGTGGTAGGTCGGCGCACTCGGGTCAGTCGCTGACGTTGCCTCGTATTCGCCGCAAGGCGAGATCGAGGAGGTCCCGGTGGTACGTTCGGAAGTTCTCGGGCGTGAGCAGCACCCAGACGTCGGGCCAGACCGGGGCATCCCGCGAGCCCTTGCGCGCCCGCCGACGGCTCATCCCGACGCCGGCTAAGGCCTCTCGGCCCTCGCCAACATCCGGCGCGCCCACACGAACTGCGTCGCGAGCAGCGAAAGTCCGGCCGTGATCACCACCGTCCCCAACCCCGGAACGAACGACAACAGCGCGCCACATAGGAGGAGCGTACCGCCAACGATCAGGACGATGCTCCGACGTGCGGTCGCCAACGTGACACGCATGAGTCGATCCCGCTCGGCCTCGACGGGCGACTGCACGCGCACCGGATGAGGAGCGACGACGGAGGCGAACACGCCGGCCGTCAAGATCCCACCGATCACGCCGAGTGAGACCGTGACCGGGAACTCCACGTGATGGAGCGTCAACATCTTGATGCCGACGAAGGCGAGGATCAGCACGAGACTGGGCCTCAGATATCGGAAGTGCTCGAGCGCCGGCGCGAGCGCGAAGTAGAGGCTGCGCAGCCCGAGGATCGCGAAGACGTTCGACGAGTACACGAGGAACGGGTCGCTGGTGATCGCGAAGATCGCGGGGACCGAATCGACCGCGAAGAGGAGGTCCGCGGACTCGACCATGAGGAGCGTGACCAGGAGCGGCGTCGCGAACCTCCGCCCATCCTTCAATACCGTGAAGTGCTCTCCGTGGAGCTCGTCCGTGGTGGGCACGAAGCGCCCGAAGATCCGGACGAAGGGGCTTCGAGATGGATCCAGGGAATCGTGCCTCACCACCATCATACGGACCGCGGTCACCAGGAGGATCCCGCCGAACACGTACGACATCCACGCGAAACGGTGGATCAGCTCGGCGCCCACGGCGATCATGATCCCGCGCAGGATCAGTGCGCCGCAGACCCCCCAGAACAACACCCGATGCTGGTACGCCAGGGGGATCCGGAAGTGGGAAAAGATGAGCGCGATGACGAAGATATTGTCGAGGCTCAGCGATTTCTCCAGGAGATATCCGGTGAAATACTCCAACGCAGCCGTCCGGCCGCTTACGTCGGCAGGAAACGCCAGGCCACCCCCCACGACGTTGTTCTCGTAGAGGAAGTAGACGACGCCACTGAAGCCGAGCCCGAGACTGATCCAGAACGCGCTCCACGAAGTCGCCTCGAGGAACGAAGGCGCCTTGGACTCCCGGTGGAATACGCCCAGGTCCAGAGCCAGAAGGATCAAGATTCCGAGGATGAACCCGGTCCATACCAGCGTGTCGATGAGTTACCTCGGGCGGAAGGCGGAGATATCGACCGGATCTTGGCGACCGGGTCGCGCAGGTCGCAAGGTGGCGCGGGTTGACGCTAGTCGGCGTCGTCCTCGGTGCGCGGACGGACCCGTCCTTCCCGTTGGCGCTCCAAGACGATCCCCGGAAGCTCGGCGGTCGGCGCACCGTCGTCGACCACGAACCTGCCGTTGACCAGCACCCAGTTCATTCCCTCCTGGTAGACGTATGGGTCGAGGTAGGTCGCGTCGCTCCGAACCGTCTCCGGATCGAAGACGACGATGTCGGCCTTTTGTCCCACGGCGATCCGTCCGCGGTCTTCCAGACCCAGAATCTGCGCAGCCAACCCGGTCATGGACCGGATCGCGTGCGGAAGCGTGATCGTCCCGCGTTCGAAGACGAACTCGCGGAGGAGGCGCCCGGAGGTGCCGAACTGGCCAGGGTGCGTCGAGCGGCTCGAACGGTCGCCGGTGTCCACCATGCGGTCGAGAGCGACCCCGGTGTAGTCCTGCCGCATCCACTCCTCGATGTCGATCATCCCGACTGCCTTGGCCATCCACAGAACGCCACCCGGCTGGTCGAGGCCGTTCATCTGCAGCCAGATCGCGGTTTCGAAAATGTTCTCGCCGCGGGCTTCGGCGACCTCGGCGAGGGACATCCCGATGAGGTCAGGGTCGGAGTAGTCGACGATGATCAGGTTCTCCGCCCCGCCCTGTCGGATCGCCTCGTACTCTACGTCACGGCGGATCATCTCGCGTAGGTCAGGATCTCGAAGTCGGGCCCGCAGGTTGTCGAGCATCCCCGTGTAGTCGACCGGAGGGAAGTCGTCCGCGGCGCTCTGTCCCGGTACCTCGCCGCGGATCAGCGCCCAGCGAGGCACGAGGGTGACGTACGCCGAGTAGCCGTCGTAGGAGTGCATGTTGAGGTAGACCTGGGACCCGTCCTTCCAAGCCTGGTCGATCATTTGCGTCGTCGCCTTGCTGACGCCCCATTCCCTCGGGCCCTTCGGGTGGATGTGGTCAATCATGACCGGGACGTCGGCGGCCTTCGCCACATCGAGGATCTCGACGATCGCGTCGAGCCAATCGACATGGGTTTGCGTCGGATGATCCATGTGGCTCGGAAGGAGCCACTTGGAGTAACGCCCCTGGCTGCGCATGTGCGCCATGAAGAAGCCGCCGTAGGGCGCGACCTCTTTGGCCAGCTCACGGACCTCCTCCTCGGAGCTGTAGCGCATGGGAGTGTATTCGAGCCCGGTGCTCATGCCGAACGCGCCGTCGTCCATGCCCTGTCGTACGAGCGCGCGCATCCGATCCAGCTCGGCCGGAGTCGCGTGGCGCATGACTTCCTCGGGCTCCGTGCCCATCACGAGCTCGCGCACCTGCCCGTGCCCTACCATGGGGACGAGGTTGAGCGCGTGGCCGAGCCGTTCCAGTGAATCACGCTGAAGCGTGAGCGGCCACACACCGGCGAAACCGTCGGCATTGATGACCGCCGTCGTGAACCCCTGGGTCGTGTAGTTGGGCACCCGGTTATGGCCATCGAGGATGCCCGACCCGAGCCCCCCCTCGATGTGCTCGTGGAGTCCGATGAAGCCGGGCGTCACGTACTGCCCCGCGGCGTCGATCGTGCGGACCGCATCCGAGCCCGCGAGCGCACCGACCGCCACGATCTCGTCACCGCGAATACCCACGTCGGCATAGACGTACGGATTCCCGGAGCCGTCGAGCACGCGCCCGTTCACGATCAGGACGTCGTATGACTGGGCCGCCCCTGTCCGAGGCGTGACCAGGAGCAGGAAGATGGCGACGGCAGCGAGGCGATGGATGGGAATCATGGAAGCGCTTGGAGGCAGGGCCCGATCAGTTCGAGTCGGGCGTGGAACGTGGCACGACCGGCAGCAGCAAATACGAGGCGCGCTCCGGTGCGTGGTGGATCGTCTGGGTCGCGAGGCTCAGGCCGTCCTCGACGCCGAACGGCGCACCGGTGTTCGGATTCCGGTCGAAGCGGGGGAAGTTGCTGCTCGAGACCTCGAGTCGAATGCGGTGGCCGGGGAGAAAGACATTGCTCGTCGCGAGGAGGTCGATGTGCAGCTCGACCGGCTCGCCCGGACGAAGGAGCTCGGGCTCGACCGGTCCGTTCCGGTAGCGCGCCCGCAGGATCCCATCGGTGAGCGTCCTGGCGCGTCCGTCCGGAGCGACGTCGATGAGCTTCCCCGTGAAGTCGGTGTCCGGGGCGCTCGACGAAATCCAGAGGGTGAGGCCGACGTACCCGGTGACCTCCAGCCGCTCGTCGAGCGGCGCGCTCGTGTAGACGACGACGTCCGGTCGCGCCTGCAGAGGCGTAGGGTCGGACGGCGCCCTCGAGTACCCGCTCATCGCGCCGGTCGGAACCGGGTCCCGCGGGTCGTACACGTAGCGGTCGGGAGACTCTTCGGCGCCAGGCCGCACGAGGTCGAGCCGCCCGTCGTCGGGCTCCGAGGCGGCCGACCCGTGGCTATGGAGGTAATAGCGGGTCGGGACGGCGCGATCGAGCGGCCACGACTCCTCGTCGCGCCACTCGTTCACCCCCATGACGAAAAGCCGAACCGGAGGCCCCTCCATGACCCCGGGGTCTCCGTCCTGGAGCCAATGATCGTACCACCTTCGAAGGAGCGATTCGTAGTCGAGGCCGGCGTCCGGACCGAAGTCGACGTCGTCGATTCGGGTGCTCTCGAGCGTGGGGCCGGAGTGCGTCCACGGCCCGACGACGAGGCGCTGGCCTCTGCGAGCCCGTTCCGTCGCCGCACGCGCATTGAGCCCGCGGAAGTTCTCGAGCGTGCCCTTCAGCAGCGTGTCATACCACCCGGTCACGTGGAGCGCCGGTGTCTCGAACCGGTCATGTCGCAGGCCGATGTCGTACGTCTCCCAGAATTCGTCGTAGCTGGGGTGCTCGAGCATCCAGAAATAGCCCGGAGCGAGCGTGCGGATGTCGAGCACGTCGATCGAGGCCAAGGGAAGATGCCAAAGCCACTCCTCGCGGAGCTTCGCCCGCTGCGCCCCGGTGAGTCCGATCGGGCCGTCGCGGTCGACGAAGGAAGCCCCGTCTCGCCGGCGCCGAACGTCGGCCGCCTGGCCCAGATTCCAGCCTAGACCGTCGGAGAGGTAGAAGGCGCCGCCCTGGAAGACCATGTCGTACCGACTCGTGTACGACGAGCTGGGAGCGATCGCGACGAGGTGCGGTGGCGCCAGCCCGGCCGCGGTGAGCTGCGTCGTGGCCAGGTAGCTCCCACCCCACATGCCGACTCGACCGTTCACGTAGGGGAGTGAGGCGACCCACTCAACGGTGTCGTAGCCGTCCTCGGCCTCGTCGTGCGGCACGGCGACTCCTTCGGATGCGTATCGGCCCCGCGTGTCCTGAACCACGACGACGAGCCCGTCCGCGGCGAGCGACTCGAACCGCTCGGCCGAACCCTCCGAGCTCTTCGAATACGGCGTCCGTCTCAAGAGCGCCGGGAACGTGCCCTCCGCCTCGGGGCGGTAAACGTCCGCGCGCAGGATCACCCCGTCGCGCATCTCGGCAGGGACATTCTTCTCCAACCGGACCGCGTACGACGGCCGGGACTCCGCACCAAGTCGGTCTCGGCCGCCCACCTCGTCGTCACCGGCTCGAGCGCCACCCTCGGGTGCGCCTTCGCAGGCCGCCAGCGCCGCGAGCAGCATCGCGGTGAGCAGCGGCTTCGCGGCGCACGAACGCGGGCGTCTCATCGCGACAGCCGGTTGTATGTCCGAAGGATTTCGCGCAGCCGCTCGTGCGGCAGTCGATGCACGGTCACGGCGTCGGCACCCGTCATCGTCTCGGCGGCGACCATCGCGTTCACGACGGCTTCTTCGGTCGCCTCGACCGTAGCGCCGAAGATCGGGTTGAGCCGCTCGTTGGCGACGATCGCCAGCGACGATCGGCCGTCCCGCTCGCGGGCGGCCTCGCGGTTCGCGGTCGAAAACGCGACGAAGATGTCGCCCGAGCCGTTCCCCGATGTCGAGCCGTTCCGACCGAGGCCCAGCGAGACTCGTCGCGCGACACGCTTGAGCTGGTGCGGCAGGAGCGGCGCATCGGTCCCGACCACCACGATGATCGATCCCTCTCGGTCGGCACCGTCGTCCGCGTCCAGCTCGATGCCGTCGGGACCGGGTCGGGTCGGAAGTAGATCCGGGATCTCCCTTCCTACGGGAACACCCGCGATGCGGAGCTGCTCCCGGCTCCCGTAGTTGCACTGCACGAGGACGCCTACGGTGTAGGGCGCGCCGTCGACCTCTACCGCTCGAGACGACGTGCCGATGCCGCCCTTGAAACGATGGCAGATCATACCCGTTCCACCGCCGACATTGCCCTCGGGCACCGGGCCTGCGGTCGCCCCGTTCATGGCCGCCAAGGCGTCGTCGACCGTGACGTGCTGACCCAGGATGTCGTTCAGGGTGCCGTCCCAC
>JAOTVL010000172.1 GCA_029863525.1 Gemmatimonadota bacterium | reverse complement strand
ACGAGCAGAAGAAGTCCGACCGCGCCGAGGAGGAGCAGGAGGCCGACCCTGACGTCCTCGACGGTCGTGTCGTGCAATGCGACCAGGGGCCAATCCTGCGGGCCCTCCGAGTAATAGTCCGGGTACGCGGCCGCAACGTCTGCTTCCACCCGGTCGATCTGCTGGTTGGCTTGATCGAGCGTCGCGCCGGGCGCGAGCCGCGCGATCACACTGTGCGCGTGGTAGCCGGGCTCCAAGAGCGCCTCGTTCGTCCAGTCAACCGGACGGTAGAACTGAGGGGCACGCCCCAGTCGATTGGGAGCCACGAAGTCGTCAGCGAGCACACCGATGATCTCGATCGGCTCTCGGTCGATGTTCATCGTGGTCCCGATGACATCGGGGTCGGCGCCGAACACGTCCCGCCAGAACCCATTCGAGAGCACCGCCACATCGACGTTGTCGTGGTCCGCGTCGACGAGAAGGCGTCCGAGGTGGGGACGCGCCCCGAACATGGTGAAGAACTCCGGCGTCGTCTCGACCCGAACGAGTCGAAGTGGATCACCGTCCACCCGCGTGAGGTTGACGCTCGTCGCGGAGGTCACGGTCCATAGCTCGAATGCTTCGACCCGATCGAGGCGCTCGAGCGTAGGGCCGTTGTGGGAGCCGTTCGTCAGGTATGCGAGTCGACTGGAAGCCGGGTAGGGAAGTGGCCTCAGCAATACGTGGTCGACGACAGTAAACGCCGTCGTCACCGTTCCAACGCCCAGTGCCACCAGCGCGATCGTGGCCACGGCGAAGGTCGGCGACTTCCGCAGCGCACGTCCGGCGAACCCGAGATTCCTCATCACCCCGATCACCATGCCATCCCCCCAGTTTCGTCTGGACGGGCCGAGAGCCGGTCCCGTCACACCCGACCAGTCCAACCACTCGGCCACCAAGACACCCGGGAGGCGCCGCACCGCCCGCGCGGTTACCCGCAGGCGGCCCCAGCCCGATCCGGCATGCGTCACCTGATCGCGCAGTGTACGACGCATCTCATCGCGATCGTCCCTACGAAGCGCACCCGGCGGCAGCGCCGCGAGGAGCGCCGAGTAGACAGCCTCGAGCGGGTGGCGCGGTCGGGGGTCTGCGCCCCGATGCGGATGCTCAGCCACCGCTTACCCCGACCGACCTTGAGCCAAGGCCGGCCTCGCTTGACCGAGGAGCCGTTCGAGACGGGCGAGCTCGGCCGACACGAGGGCGTGGCCGCGATCGGTGATCCGATGAACGCGCCGACGGCCCTCGTCGTCCCCCGCCTCTTCGATCCAGCCCAGCTCCCGCATGCGCCTCAAAACGCGATAGAGATTGGCAGGATCGAGCAGCACGCCAGACTCCGAGCGCTCCTCGACCGCTTTGATGAGCCCGTAACCGTGAGACGGTCGTTCTGCGAGCACCGCGAGAATCAGCAAGTCGCGGGGCGCCAGCGGCAGGTGACCGTGAACGTCCATCGGCCCCCTATCTGTCAAGTGACTAAGTGTCATTCTACAGATAGTCGGCTTCTCGTGCCTCCGCAAGCACCCAGGCGTAGCTTCCGCATCCGTCGACCTTCGATCCACCTCACAACGGATCCGCTGATGAGCGAGCCGAACTCGCGTCCGAGCAACCGGGCGCGCTCCATCTTGATCGGGGTCAGCTGGGTGCCGATCGCCTTGTGGTTCGCGACACGCTTCGCCCTCAGAGGCTACGACGGCTGGGGCGCCTGGGCAGCGGCGCCCATGCTGTTGCCCGCGGTCTTCGCGAGCATCGGTCTCGGCTCCGCCAGCGCGCTCGGCGCGCTCCTCTCCTATCGCAGCACGGGGCGCGCGGACCGAGGCTTGATCGGAGCTAGCCTCCTCTCCGGTTCGCTGATCCTCTACCTGGTCGTCGCGAATCTCCTGCGCTGATCCGCCCTCACAGAAGCCCCATCCCGATCGCGACGACGGTCAATCCGCTCAGTGCCCACACGATCTCGTCTCGGCGTTCCAACAGAATGTGCGTCGTCAGAATCGCACCGATCGGCGTGCAGAACGCATACACGACGATGAATGTGAAGAAGAGGTCCCCGGCCAAGGCACCCCCGTCGAAGCCACCGCCACTCGCGGCTTGAATCAGGTCCAGCAACGTGAAGCCGATCGTGAAGACCGCGCCGAGCTGCAGGTAGAGCCGGACCTCGGCACGAGCCTTCTTACGGAACCACGCCGTGAGCGGACCGACCATGGGTCGGAACATGAGCGACAAGGGTCCGCCCGGGTCGTTGAAACGGTAATAGAGACGGAGCCGATGGCTCCACCGGTCGAGCTGGCCGAGCAAGGGCAGCGTCGGGTCCCATCGCGCGCCTAAGACGGTGATGGCGATGAGCGCCAGCACGGCCGCGAGCGCTTCGAAGTCGCCTCGTGAGGCTGTCACGGCGCCGAGCGCGACGCCCGCGATGAGCAGCACCAAGGCGTCCCCCGCGAGTCGCGCCCGCCCGTCTCGAAGATGCGCCCACACCGGTGCGCCCTCGAGCTCACGGTCGGTCGGGATCGCGGGCATGAACTCCATCTCGATGGGCGGGAGCCCCGCATCCTCCCGACTCGACTGCCGATCGTTGTACTCCCTGACCATCCGGCGAAGGAAGAAGGCGTCGGCGATCCACCAAATGCCCCCGAGTCCGCCCGTGCCGAGCATGACCAACCCGCTCAGGGTCTTCCCCAAATAGAATCGATGTCCCCCGAGGACTCCGGTGACGAGCCAGATCGCCCAGGCAACTCTCGGCCGCTTCATGCGGTAGCGGTAGACCTCCTCCAGAACGTCTCTGGAAAAGTCCGGGGATCGCTCCAGGCTCAAGTCGGACTCCTCAAAACTCGATCGAGTAGCCCAACGACGACGACCGCCCGTCCGTCCAGAGTGAGGGCGGCCGGAATCCGAACACGGTCCACTCACCGTTGACGAGCTTCGCGGCGGTGATGCCGATGAGCGCACCCGTCGCCACGTCGCTCAGCCAGTGGCGATTCGCGTGCAGGCGTGCCCAGGAATTGAGCGCCGCGCCGCCATAGAGCAGTACCGACACCGGCCTCCGGTCGACCGCGTCGGCGACCGTCGTCGCGAGGCTGAAGACGACCGAGGCGCTGCCCGAAGGGAAGGCCGAGTTCTCTCCACCGCCGAACCAATCGAAGTCGGTGGCGTCGCTGGGCACCGCACTGGGGCGCGACCGACCGAACGCCCATTTCGTGGCGATGCTCATCCACCCCGCGAGCCCGTACGCGGCCATGATGTGCACACCGGTAGCGGTCACCTTCCGGTCTCCCGTGGCGAGTCCCAACAGCACCGCGCCCGCGCTCGAGATATAGAAGACCTCGGGGTCCTTGAAGCGTGCGGCGAAGTCGGCCAGACCGTCCAGCGAATCGTCAGCCGGCTGGATGAGATCGCGCACCGGCTCGTCGAGGAGCATGAGTGTCGCCACCCCGGCTCCGGCCGCGAACGGGTGCCACCACTCCAGATTCAGCGGCTCGGAGCTCGACGCCGTCCCTAATCCGGCCGTTTGAGCCACCCCGTAGGCGGGCGCGGCGAGGAGCAGGCCGCTGAGCCACACCAGCATGGGTGCCGATTTCGTGAATGGACCGAGCATGGCGCGCATTGTCGGCTTCACCGGCCTCGATTACAAGCCTCTTCTCGGCAAGAGCCGGGTAAAGACCCGCGTATTTCGTTAAGCGTATGCTTAATGGTCAGTCTGAAGGCTTGTTTTATCTTAAGATTGTACTTAAATGTAAGCATGGTCGTCCCCACCTCCGAGGTCCCTGATCCCCTCCGTACGGCGGTTTCGCCGAGGCGCCTCGAGATCCTCGAGCTCATTTGGGACGACGAATTAGCCGTGAACGAGATCGCCGCGCAGCTTCCCGTCAGCGTGCCGGCGGTTTCCCAGCATTTGGCGAAGCTGCGCGACGCGGGTCTCGTGGAGGTACGCGCACAGGGACGTCGACGCTTCTATCGGGCTGCTCGGGAGTCGATGGGACCGGTCGAGGCGGTGCTGGCGTCCCTTCTCGGAAGCGAACCAGCCGACGACGGGCCGTCAGGCGCGACGATCGAGCCGGCCGGCACCAGGGAACGGGCCATCGACCAGATCGTGAGCTCGGAGACCGAGCCGCCCGGATCGACGGCGGAGGCCGACGTCGACTCGTTCGACGGAGCCGCCGGGGCCGCCGGGGCCGCCGCGCCGCGGGGAGGTGGCGATGAGTCGAAGCCCCCGCCCTTTGCCGAAGCGATCCCGCCCTCTGCCGAAGCGATCCCGGCCATCGAGACCGCGACACGCGTCGAGGACGAGCTCGTATCGTGGTACCGTCAGGGATTCGAGGCCCGAGCAATCGCGCTTCGCAAGGCGGGCGAAGCCATGGCGAGCGGGCGAAGAGACGCCGCGGACTCGATCCGCCGAATCGCCAGGTCGCTCACCCGATCCACGATTGCGGAGCGCTTCCCCGACATCTCGGTCAAGTCGGCGTTCGTGACCGTGCAGCCGAACACCGAGCTGAGCGTCGCCGCCGAACGATTGACCGGGGCGCTTCGTCAGGAGGCGGCTCGGGAGGACGATCGCGTCGCGACCATTCTCGTGGTCGAAGACAGCAAGATGGAAGCGGCATTGACCCGGGCGATCGTCGGCGGGCCCAACCGAGAGGTGCTGCTCGCCGCGTCGGCGGAGGAAGCAACTCACGTTCTCGAGCGGCGTCGGGTCGACCTCATGGTCCTCGACCTCGGCCTTCCCGGGGAAGACGGTCGAGACCTGCTCGGCCGACTCGGTCGCAGCCCGCGTACGGCGGGGATCCCCGTCATTCTCTTGACCGGAAAGGACGATCCCCGGACGCAGACCGAGGTATTGGCCCTCGGCGCGGATACGTTCTTCACGAAGCCGGCCGACTCGGCGGTGCTCAGCGTGGCTGCGAGTATGATGCTTGAAAGATCGGCGGTCGCGCGTAGCACCGGCCGTCAGGATCCTCTCACCGGGCTCAAGAACCGACCTGTCTTCCTCTCCGACGTGCGCCAGCTGACGTCCGCCGCGACTCGTGCAGGCCTCGCGCTCTCGATCGCCATCATCGATCTGGACGGGCTGGCCGAAGTCAACGACGCGCACGGAAGCGACATCGGTGATGCCCTCGTGCGCACGATCGCCGACGCGCTCAAACGGTCGTTTCGAGAATCCGACACCGTCGCACGGTGGAGCGGCAGCAAATTCGCGGTGCTCTTCGCGAACTCGGCTGCCGAGGGTGGTGCGATCGCCCTCGAGAAGCTTCGTGCCGCCACGACCGCCGCGCCCCTCTCCCTCCCGAATGGAGCCACCATCGTGCCGACGTGGCACGCCGGTGTCGCGTCCATCCGTGACCGGACCGATGTGGACGCCGCGATTGCACGGGCGACGAGGCGACTCCAGCTCGCTCGGAGCAAAGTGGGTACGCGGATCGTCTGGTCGGACGAGTCGGTGCGTGGTGACAATGCGGTTATCATGCTCATCGAAGACGATCAGATCCTGGGCGACCTGATCGAGCACCGCTTCCGGCGTGAGGGCTTCGACGTAACGCGTTTCGTGGACGGCGCCGAGGCGGTCGCCGACGCTGCGTCCATCGAGGCTTCCGCGGTCGTGCTCGACACGATGCTGCCGGGCGCCGATGGGTTCGAGGTCCTGCGTCACATTCGCGACGCTCCGGCGCTGGCGGGGGTCCCGGTGGTCGTCCTGACCTTCGGGGGCGACCACGACGCGGGCCGCGCGTTCGACCTGGGCGCGAGTGACACCCTGGCGAAGCCGTTCGCGGTCAAGGAGCTCGTGGCGCGCGTGTCCCGACTGGTACAGGAGTACGAGGAGGGCCGGGCGGGTGGCTGAGGCCCTCCCCGCCCAAGCGCTGTCTCCGGGTCAGGCGCTCCTTCTCCTGATCCTCCTG
>JAOTVL010000051.1 GCA_029863525.1 Gemmatimonadota bacterium | reverse complement strand
CTCTTTCAGCCGCTGCTGTATCAGGTGGCCACCGCCGCCTTGAGCCCGGCGGACATCGCGGAGCCGATCCGCGCCATCGTGCGAAAGTACAAGAACGTGAAGGTGCTCCTCGCCGAGGTGTCGAGCGTCGAGTTGGAAACGCGTCGTGTCTGCGTTGGTCCGGACAAGATCGGCTTCGACTGGCTCGTCCTCGCGGCGGGAGCGACGCACGCGTACTTCGGGCACGACGAGTGGAGTCAGCGCGCGCCCGGTCTCAAGACCGTCGACGACGCGCTCGAAATCCGCCGTCGGATTCTCATGGCGTTCGAGGAGGCCGAGCTCGAAGAGGACGATGCGGCTCGGCGCGGCAAGCTCACCTTCGTCGTCGTGGGTGGCGGCCCGACGGGGGTCGAGATGGCCGGGGCGCTACGAGAGATCGCCGCGATGACGATTCCGGCCGACTTCCGAAACGTCGACACCAGCACGACCAGGGTCGTCCTCTTCGAGGGCGGCCCGAGGTTGCTCGCGTCGATGTCGGAAGAGGCGTCCGAGCGAGCCCTCGATCAGCTCGAGGCATTGGGTGTCGAGGTGCGGCTGAACACGCTCGTCACCGACATCGACGAGACTCGGGTCTGGATCGACGATCAGGCCGTGCGCGCCGAGAACGTCATTTGGGCCGCGGGCGTTCAGGGTTCGTCCGTTGCAGCGTCTCTCGGCGTCGACCTTGATGGGCAGGGGCGCGTCCCCGTCGAGCCCGACTGCTCCCTACCCGGTGATCGTCGCGTCTTCGTCGTCGGTGACCTCGCCGCTCAGCTCGACGCGAGAACGCGACAGCCGGTGCCCGGCGTCGCGCAGGGCGCGATCCAAATGGGCGCGTTCGTCGGCGAGATCATCCGGGCCGAGCTGCGGGCCGGCGACGATCACCCGCCCCGACCGGCGTTCCGGTATCGTGACAAGGGAGAGATGGCGGCGATCGGGCGTGCCCGCGCGGTGGCGGACATCAAAGGGCTGACGTTCGGTGGGGCGTTCGCTTGGCTCCTCTGGAGCCTCGTGCACATCACCTTCCTCGTCGGGTTCGAAAACAAGCTGCTCGTCATGGTCCAGTGGGCGTGGCAGTGGATCATCCAATCACGCGGCGCGAGGTTGATCACCGGTTCGGCGACGCGGAGGGAGCTCGATCCCGTCGACCCGAGGGCGGCCGCCCCGCGCAGAACGCCGAGCGACTGAGTCGGCCCGACCTCAGCGGGCATGTTTCGCCTCCAGGGCTTCGAGTCCTGCGTCGATCTCTGCTCGCGGCACCCAACGTCCCCGTACCATCACGCCGACACGGCGCGTGAGGTTGTCCAGGTCGTCCAGCGGGCTTGCGTCCAGGAGCACCAGGTCCGCTCGCTGGCCGGCGCCGATCGTGCCGAACTGGTCGTCGATCCCCAGGTGATCTCGAACGTATCGCCCCACCGTGACGGTGCCGCTGGCCAGGATCTGCTGGTTGGTCATGCCGGCCTCCGACATCACATCGATCTCACGATGGAGCGCGAAACCCGGCACGTTGAACATCTGAGGTGAATCCGTACCCATCATGATCGGTGCACCCGCATCGGCGAGATCCTCGAGGATCCCGTTGCGCACGTCGAGGAAGGCGCGCACCACGTCAGGTGCTCCGCGTGGGCCGCCCGCGGCCTGACGTCGCCAGGCGTCTCGCTGCGCTTGAGACACGTAGCGCATCTCGGGCTGCGCGAGGAATGGCTCGGCGTCGGTCGCGCCGTACAGGTTTTCCCAGAGATACATGGTCGGGACCACGTACACGTCGTGGTCGATCGTCAGTCGCACGATCTCGGCGATCTTCTCTTCGTCGACCCCGTCTACGAGACCCTCGAGGCTGATCGGCTGCCCGGTGTTGACCTGCGCGACCACATCGTCCGAGGCCACCGCCTGCACGTATCCGTCGAGGTGATCCACCGTAGACATGCCGGTTTCGATGGCATGCACCAGACCGACGTCCGTGGGGACGTGACCCCCGAATCGCAACCCGACCTCACGGGCCACGGCGACCATGTGGTCCCACGTCTCGAGCGAGACACCCGGGTGGATCTTTTGCAGGTCGTACCCGGCCGCAGAATGTGCCCGAACGAGGCGCTCGGCCGCCTCGGGGGTCGGGGCCGAATTGCCGTTGATCGAAGGTGCGCCCACGTAGAAGTTCGGTCCAAGCACGTCGCCGCGCCGGAGCTCTTCGGCGAGTGCAATCTGGTACGCAGATCCGAGCATCCCACGAATCGTCGTCACACCGTTGGCGACGTACAGGAAGAGGATGTCCTCGACCTCGTCGCGGGGAGGATTCTCACCGGGCGGCACGTGGGCGTGCATCTCGGCGAGACCCGGCATGAGATAGCGACCCGCGCCGTCGATGATCGTCGCCCCTTCGCCAACCGTGATCTCCCCCGCGGGTCCGGCCTCGGTGATGGCGCCGTTCACGACGACGACGGTCTGGTGCTCGAGCACCCCCGGCCGGTCCATCGGGAGCGTCGTGACGTCGACGAAGGCGATCGTGCCGGGCTCGGCTTGCGGCCGCGCGCAGCCCGCCAGCGCGAGCAGCGCCACCGCCACGGGTCGTGCCCAGCGGCGGAGGGACGCGCCAGCCGTCACGGTCGGTCCTTCAGCCAGGTCCGGGCCTCGGCGTGAGAGGTGCAGGCGTGGACCGACACCCCGGCCTCTCCGCCGAAGTCGCCGTTGCTCAAGAACAGGTCGTGTGTCGCTGCCGGCGCCACGACCGCGAGCCCCGCGATCCGATCCCGGTATGCGCCGAAGATCGAACCCATGGCCTGCAACTGCTCGCTCGACTTCTCGGCCACTCCCGCGGCTCCGCTCATGTCCAGCAGAATCGGCACGATGCGGGGCGTTTCGTCGGCGTGGAACGCGCCGTACGCGACCCGTCGGAGCTCGTTGGCAGTGAAGTCGCCGTCCGCCGTGAGGACGAGCATGCCCTCGCGAAACCGGGTGAACACCGGCATCTCGATTCTCCTGATTCGTTGTCGGATGCAGCGCCGTACGTCGAATCGTCCGGCACCATCGGTCATCGATTGATTTCGGGGGTGCCGCCACCGGGGGGGCCGCTGAAGATGTCTGACGTTCGCGCCGAGAGCAAGAAAGCCGAGTCGGGCTCCAGTGACTCCCGACGGAGCCTATCGCCACGTACATTCAAGCCGACCGACGGTTGCCGTACACTCGACCTGGCAGGCCCATGTCCGACGCCACGGATGCGCCCGACCTCGTAGGGATCGCACGTTCGATCGATGCGCTCTTTTCCGGGGCGCCGCGACCCTCCGCGCGCGACTCCGTCCGGGTCGCGGACCTTCCCCTCGAGAGCGCTGCCGAGAACGCTGCTGAGCACGCCTTCGACGAGGAGGCACAGCCCTCGTTCGTCGATGCCCCGCTCGACGAAAGACCTCCCGACCCGGGCACGGCGCCCGCCGAGGCCGAGGTCGTTGCCGAACCCGCACCGCTGGCGGGTGCGCGGTCCGAGAGCGACGGGGACCTCGATCCAGACTTCGTACCGACCGCGCTCGACCACGCGGTCGATGCATACGTGGCGGGTGACCGAGGGCAGGCCGACGAGATCGAGCGGATCGCCAACCAAATGCTCGACGACCGCGAACTCGATCCCGTGGCCCGGTCTGTCCGTCGCCTCGCGCTCGCCGCCGGTGACCCGCCGGACGATTCCATTCGCGGCCTGGCGATCGGGATCGCGTCGCCCGTCGTGCTCGGCCGACTTGCGGCGCACATGGGGGCCGAGCGCGACGAAGGTCGACGCGGAGAGAACCAGACGGTCTGTCGCACGCTCGGCGCACCGATGGGCGTTGCGATCCGCGACGACCTGGCCGAATCCACGGACCGGCACGCACGACGCATTCACTGCGACGCGCTGGTCGCGATGGGTCCGGCAGGCCGCGAGATCATCGACGAGATGGCTGTCGACGAGAACAGGTTCCTCGTCCGCAACGCGGTCGCGATTCTCGGCGACATCGGGGGTGATGACGCCGTGAAGCTGGTCACGAGCGCGTTGGCGAACCCCGATGCGCGGGTCCGGCGTGAGGCGCTCCGCTCGTTGGCGCGGATCGGAGACGAAGAATCAGGGGAGCTGGTCTTCGGGCTCCTCGACGACTCGGATCAGGACGTTCGCATCGCTGCCGCGGTTGCGGCCGGCGAGCTCGGTGTGGAACGGGGACTCCGATCGATCATCAAGATGCTGGACGAGACGAAGGACGCCGACCAGGCCCTGCCGCTGATCCGAGCGCTGGGTCAGCTCGGCGATCCCGGAGCCGTTCCCTCCATCGAGAAGTGGGCGGTGCCTCGACGCTTCTCCAAGCCGAGGACGGACGTGCGGATTACGGCATACCGTGCGCTCCATCGTTTCGGAACGCCGCACGCTCGAAGGCTTCTCAACCAGGCGTTGGACGACAAGGAGACCGAGGTGAAGTCCGCGGTGAAGGAGATTCTCGGGATGCGATGATCCCGAGCCGCTACACCAGTGTGAGCACGTCGTGCAGCGCCTTCGAGAAGCCCGGAATGTCGGCGAGCGCGCCGAGCTCGAGTCGCTCCTGAGCGGAGTGACCGAACAGTCGAGTCACCGTCAGCCGACTGCGTGCTCGCTCGACGACTTGATCGAGCCTGAGCGCTTCGGTGAACGGAATCAGGTGGTCGCGCCGCCCGTGCAGGATGTGGACCTCGCCCTCCACCGTCCCGAACGCGTCCGTCGGGTCGATCGACGGGTCACGCGTCCGCGCCGCCAAGGCCAGCGCCTCTCCGAGGGCCATCCGTTCCTCCTCTCGAGGGGATCCGGCGGCCCGAGGTGCGGCGCCGCGGTGCCGACGGGCGTCCTCGCTCGAAACTCGAGCGAAGAGGTCGAAGAGAGAGCGCCGGTCCTCCGCGATCGAGGCACGGAGACGACGGATCTCGGGGTCGTAGACGGGACTCCACGAGGCCTCCCCCACATCTCCGGCCAGCTTGGCGAGCGCGCGCAGGGCGTCGGCTACGTCGCCCGCGTCTTCGCGCCCGGGTATCCTCGTCAGATAGTTCGCCGCGACGATCCAGCGTCCGTAGGGGTCGGGGCGAAGCGTGTACTCCTTGTTCTGCCACTCGTGGCGGCCGCTCATCATGAAACGGATCGTGTGCTCGATCGAGCAGTAGCCCCCGAATCCACACACGCCCGCGATATCGTCGCGCACGACGGGATCGCCGAGCGACGCGACCGCGTGCGGGGCACCGAAGCTGAAGCCGACGAGTCCGAGGCGATCTCCCTGGGCGAGTCCGGTGTCCCGGAGGCCGTCGATCGCTGCGCGAACGGTCGGCGCGGTCAGGTACGGAGCCATCTCCAGCTCACGCCACTCCGGCACGTCCGGCACGATCGCCGCCAAGCCGGCCGACGCGACCGAACGGGTGAATCTCACGAGCTGCTGGTGCGCTCTGCCCGGACGGGTGATGCCGTGCAGCACGACCCAGGATGGGAGAGGGCCCCGCATTCTCCGAGGGCGCACGATCGTCGCCGGAACCGGGGTCCCGCCCCGGTCCAGGGTGATCTCCTCCTCGATCACGTCGTCGGGGCCCAGGGTCCACGCTCGAGTGTATCGGATGAGGCGGCTGCTCGGACGTTTCATGATGGGAAACGTACCCTTCGAGCGCTCTTTGGAACCATCGTCCCAACGACGATGACGCAGGCATCCTTGCCCGCGGACCCAGCGCCGGACATGATCTCGCAGACCCCGATCATGCGGACCATCAGGAGATTGACCGTGAAGCGTTTCGCACTGGCTCTCGCCGCCGCCCTCGTCCTCGCTCAACCCGTCGCCGCGCAGGAGGGCCCGCGCATCGCGCACCAGCCTTCTGCCAGGACTCCGTTCAGCGCCGCGATCCAGGTCGGCAACACCTATTGGCTCTCGGGCAAGCTGGGCGCGACCGCGGAGACTCGTGCAATGACCGAAGGCCGAGTCGCGGCCGAGACGCACAACATCATGCGCTCGTTCGGAGCGTTGCTCGAAGAGCTCGGCATGGACTACCACGACATCGTCCGGGCAGAGGTCTACTTGACGGACCTCGACAGCTACGGGGAAATGAACGCGGCGTACGCCCAATACTTCGAAGGTGGGGACGCCCCCTCTCGGGTTACGGTCGCGGTCGCGGGGCTCGTCGCCGGCGCCGCGATCGAGATCTCCTTCATTGCGGTGAAGACCGACTGAACCGGTCGGCCGAGCCCGGAGGTCAGCGGAGCGGTGAGGACGTTCGACGATGGGTAGCCGAGTGAGCGGCTCGTGACGCTCGGTCGCCGACGCTTCCTGAGTCTCGTCGGGGGCGCCTCCCTCGCGTGGCCGAAG
Organism: Gemmatimonadota bacterium; assembly: GCA_029863525.1. Taxonomy (GTDB): domain Bacteria; phylum Gemmatimonadota; class Gemmatimonadetes; order Longimicrobiales; family Gaopeijiaceae; genus UBA2589. The sequence continues at coordinate 17,759 of JAOTVL010000051.1, read as the reverse complement.
GCGGTCGACGCGATCCAGCGCGAGCTTGCGTCGGGGGGAGCGCAGGACGACGAGGCCTTCTGGTCGCTCGTCCGGAGGCAGTTCTCGATCCCGCCTGACCGCATCTACCTGAACAACGGGACGCTGGGGCCGTCGCCGCGAGTCGTCGTCGACGCGGTCACGGAGCACACTCGGCTGGTGGCGAGCACGTACCCGCCCGGTGTTTCGTGGGACGATCTCAAGGCGTCGGTCGCGGCGCTGGTCGGTGGTGAGCCGGAAGGCTTCGTTTTCCCTCGGAATACCACGGAGGCGGTGAGCTTTGTCGCGAACGGTCTCGACATCGGTCCCGGGGACGATGTCGTCTCGACCGATCACGAGCACATCGGGGGTCTCGAGCCGTGGAAGTCGGTCACGGCCCGGCGGGGCGCGTCCCTCACGATCGCTTCGCTGCCCGTGCCCGCGGCCGACGCCGGTTCGCTCGCCGACACGGTCTGGTCGACGGTCTCGCCGAGCACGCGCGTTCTGGCCGTCTCCCACATGACCTTCACGACCGGCACGGTCCTACCGATCGCCGAGCTGGCACGTCGGTGCGCCTCGGCCGGGGTCATCCTGTGCGTCGACGGGGCGCACCCCCCCGGGATGTTGTCCGTCGACCTCGCGCGGCTCGGTGGTGATTTCTACGCGAGCTCTCCACACAAATGGATGCTCGCGCCGCAGGGGACGGGGCTACTCTACTTGTCGGAGCGGTGGCGTGAGGCGCTCTGGCCGACGTTGGCTTCGGGAGGATGGGACGACCGTTCACTGGGGGCGCACCGTCTCAATCACATGGGCACGATCGACGAATCACGGCCCGCGGGGCTTCTCGCCGCGTCGGAGTTCCTCCAGGCCATCGGCGCGGAGCGCATCGAGGCGCGTACCCGATATCTTCGGGGCCTGCTGGAGAACGGGCTGCGCTCCATCCCGGGTGTCGACGTGACGAGCCCGGAGGCGGAGGGGCTCAAGGGTGCGATGGTGTCGTTTTCGCTGAACGGGGTGGAGTCGGCGGAGCTCCAGCGTCACCTTTCTCGCGTAGCATCGATTCGCACCCGGGTCATCGGCGAGTATGCCTACGGCTGGATGAGGCTTTCGACCCACATCTACAACACGCCGGCCGAGATCGAGTATGCTCTCGACCTGGTCGACGAAGTGAGTCGGAACGGGCTCTCAGGGTGAACAGCCTTCTGGCCGACGGGGTGGCGTGATGCGTGAGATGACTGAAGGACAGGTCGCGACCGACATGCGGCCACCGTACGTCGGCGCCTTCCTTTCGGGCCTCGGCGTTTTCGCGCTGTACGCCGTGACGCTCGCGCCCACGACTGCCTTCTGGGATGCCAGCGAGTACATCGCGACCGCGCACATTCTGGGGATTCCCCACCCGCCCGGGAATTCCTTCTTCGTCGTCCTGGCGAAGGTCTGGAGCCTGCTCCTCGCCCCGACCGGCCTCCCGGTGGCGGTGCGGATCAATCTTTTCGCGGCGGCCACGAGCGCAGCAGCGAGCGGATGCTTCTACCTGATCGCGCACCGGGTCCTGACCGCGTGGTTCGGGGAAGTTCGCTTCACGCGCTTCGCGGCCGGCGCGTCCACGCTCATCGGAGCGACCGCGTTCACGGTCTGGAACCAGTCGACGGTCAACGAGAAGGTCTACACCCTCTCCGTGTTCATCATCGCCCTCGTGTCCTGGCTCACCATCCGGTGGTACGATCTGCGCGACGAGCCGGGGAGCGAGCGCTACCTCCTATGGGCGGGATTCCTCGTGGCGATCGGCTCGACCAGCCATCTCATGTCGGTTCTGCCCGCCCCGGCGATGATGGTCCTGGTCCTGATGGCCGGACCCTGGCGTCTGCTCCGACCCGCTTTCCTCGGTCGGGCGCTCACGCTCGTGTTACTCGGGCTGTCGTTCAACTTCGTGCTTCCGATTCGCGCCTCTCTCGACCCGGTCATCAACGAGGGCGATCCCACCTGCGAGGCCGTGGCGCCCACGGTGGTGGCGGTCTTCACCATGGGCCGTGCCGGATGCGGACCGTTGGCGGCCAACCTCACCCGGGAGCAGTACCAGACTCCGCCGGTCACCGAGCGGAAGGCTCCGTTCGGTGCTCAGATGGCGACGTACATGCAGTATTTCGAGTGGCAGTGGGCGCGGGGGATCGACCCCTCGGAGCTTCCGAGTCCTCTGCGCCTCCCGTTCACCGCACTGTTTCTGATCCTCGGGATCGTCGGCCTGGCGTCCGCGTGGCGCACGGACCGAGCCATCTTCGCGTACCTCGCGGTGTTGGCCTCGACCCTGACCGTAGCGCTCGTCGTCTATTTGAATTTCCGCCACGGCTACTCGTTGCACGCGGAACTCGACCAGGCACAGCGCGAGGTGCGCGAGCGCGACTACTTCTTCGTCGCGGGCTTCCTCTTCTGGGGCTCCCTCGCCGGCATCGGGCTGGCGTGGACGTGGCATACCCTCGCGACCGGCCTCGGCGGGGCCACGCGGATGTTCAGGCTCACCTCGCCGGTGCTCGCCATCGCGCTCATACCGCTCATGCTCAACTGGGGTTGGGCGTCCCGAGCCGGAGACTACGCCGCCAGGGACTGGGCGTACGATCTCCTCATGAGCGTGGAGCCCTATGGCGTCCTCTTCACGAACGGCGACAACGACACCTTCCCGCTCTGGTACCTGCAGGAGGTGGAAGGATTGCGCCAAGATGTGACAGTGGTGGTCGGGCAGTACCTCTACACCGACTGGTATCCGAAGCAGCTCCAACAGTTGACGGAACCTGAGCGCCAGAGGAGCTACGAAGCCGACGTCGTCCCGGGACTCCATGCAGCCCGGCCCGTGCCCCAAAGGCCGATCACCGTGCTCGACCACGCGACCATGGACGGCGTCGCCGCGATCCGGCTGCCCGAAGACGTGACCATCTCCTTTCCCAAGCTCGCCGTCACGTATCCCGAGGGGATGGTCCTCGATCGGGCGCAGCAGCTCGCGCTCCGGATCATCAACGACTCGGTCGGCGAACGCCCGATCTTCTTCTCGTCGTCCGCCGGCCTCATGACCCAGCTCGGGCTCGACCCGTGGGGTGTGCGGCACGGACTCACCACCAAACTTGAGCTCAGGAATCTGGAGACGGACGAGCACGTGGGCCTCGTCCAGGGCTCGCCAGAGTACGGTGCGGATTGGTACGCTCTCGCTCAGTCTCTGAAGCTCTACGACGAGGTGTACCTCTATCGTGGGCTCAAGGAGCGCAACGTCTGGTTCGACCGTTCGACGCTCATGATTCCGTTTCAGTACTACGCGCTCGCTCTCCAGCTCTCCGACGTGGTTGCCCTCGCTGGGGGCGATCCGGTCACCGTGGAGCGCCTCGAGTCGGACGCTGCCTCGTTCCAGGTGGTCGCGCAGGGAGGATACCGCGGGTCACCGACGCTCGAGGAACCCTGAGGTCCAGGAACCGTCCGGCCCGCCGGGGGTGCAACGGCACATGAGCCTGCCCGACCTCGAGCGCGACGAGCTATACCGATATGCACGCCATCTCGCGCTTCCCGAGGTCGGCTTCGAGGGGCAGAAGCGGCTCAAGGCCGGCCGCGTCCTGTGCGTCGGTGCCGGCGGGCTCGGCTCGCCCCTGACGATGTATCTCGCGGCCGCTGGGGTCGGCACGATCGGGATCGTCGACTTCGACGTCGTGGACGAGAGCAATCTCCAACGCCAACTGCTTCACGGAACGGCGGACGTCGGCAGGACCAAGCTCGACAGCGCGTGCGACCGGCTGAGGGACATCAACCCGCACGTCGATGTCGTCGCACACCCGGTCAGGCTCGATTCCGGCAACGCGTTGCGGATCCTCGCCGACTACGACGTGGTCGTCGACGGTACCGACAATTTCCCGACCCGTTACCTGGTCAACGACGCGTGTGTCTTGCTCGGGAAGCCGAACGTGTACGGCTCGGTCTTCCGCTGGGAGGGCCAGGTCTCGGTGTTCTCGACCGAGGACGGGCCCTGCTACCGGTGTCTCTTTCGCGAGCCACCGCCGCCGGGCCTCGTCCCCAACTGCGCCGAGGGCGGGGTCCTCGGTGTGCTTCCGGGCATCGTGGGCTCGGCACAGGCGATGGAGACGATCAAGCTGCTCATCGGGGCCGGGACGTCGCTCGCAGGCCGACTCCTCATCTTCGACGCGCTCGACATGTCGTGGCGTGAGGTGGCGCTTCGGCGAAACCCGAACTGTCCGGTGTGCGGAGACGAGCCTACGGTCACGGAGCTCATCGATTACGAGATCTTCTGCGGGGTGAAGCCGGACTCTGACGCCGGAGCCGTCGGTACGCCGGGGACGGACGCCGAAGGGAGCGACGTCGTCGAGATCTCGGTGGAAGACGCGCATGTACGGCTGAAGCAGGACGACCCTCCGTTCCTCCTCGACGTGCGAGAGCCGTGGGAGTGGGCCGCGGGGAACCTGGCCGATTACGGTGCTCGCCTCATTCCCCTCGGAGAGCTCGGAGCGCGAATGGGTGAGGTACCGGCCCATCGCGCGGTGGTCGTCTACTGTCGAAGCGGTCAGAGGAGTCGTACCGCGGCGCGACGCCTTCTCGACGTGGGGCGCACGGACGTCGAGAGCCTTCGAGGTGGGATTCGTGCCTGGGCCGACCTCGTCGACGGAGACGTCCGCGTCGTCTGAGCCACCGTTCTCCTCGGTGCGCCATCCTTGACCCTGGGGCACGCAGGTACGGAATTGGCGCCAGTCCACCGCTGGCCTCGAGCACCGATTGATCCTACGCGACCGCTTTGGAGTGGCTTCGATGAAGCTCGACCTTCGTGTCCCCTCGCTTCCCCTCCTCTTGGCGCTCGCGACGATGACGGTGCCCCGAGAAGCCCGCGCTCAGGATCCCTGCCCGAGCGCTTCGGCCGTGGACGCGGAGGCCGGGTGGACCGCCTACCAGGGTAGTGATATTCGGAGGGCTCGAGACCGCTTCGAAGCCGCGTTGGCCCGTTGCGACAACGATCAGTACGCGCGTACCGGATTGGGGTATGTGGAGCTGCGCGGGAACGACACGGAGGCCGCCGAATCGCTGTTCCTCACGGTCGTCCGAGCCGAGCCCGGCAACGTCGATGCTCTGGTGGGGCTCGGCCTGGTGAGTTGGCGCTCGGCGGACCTCGACCGGGTCCGGGAGTACTTCGAGACGGCGCTCGCGTACGCGCCCGACCACCCCACTGCGCTCGACTATCTGGCCCGCCTCGAGGGCGGTGCCGGCCGGCCGGAAGACGAAGCGGGCACGGCGTGGATGGCCGGAGACATGGGCCGGGCCCGCACGTTGTACGAGCGGCGCCTGCAGGCCGACCCGGACGACGGGATCGCGCTCCTCCGTCTCGGCCTCATGCACGGCTGGGATGGCGAATACGGTGAGGGTCTCGACCTGCTCGACCGAGTGATCGCATCCGACGCGAGCAACCTCGAGGCGCGCCTCGCCCGGTCCCGTCTCCTCGCCTGGTCGGGAGATTTCGGCCGCGCAATGAGCGGTGTCGAACAGATCCTCTCGCTCGAGCCCGACAACGTGGACGCCCTGGAGGCCCTCGCTCTTTTCCAATCGTGGGCCGGCCAGGCGGAGGAGGCGCTCGAGAGCTACGAGCAGCTCCTGGCCATCGCCCCCGGACAAACGCCGGCTCGTCTCGCTCAGGCCAGGGCGCTCGCTTGGGCCCAGCGCTACGATCAGTCGTTGGCCGCGTACGAGGCCCTCGTCGCCGAGCGGCCCGACGATCTCGAGGCACGGCGGGGACTCGCTCGTGTCCGAGGCTTTTCCGGGAACTTCGACGGCGCGATTGCCGAGTTCGAGCGCGTGCTCGAGAGGGATCCGGCCGACGTTGGCGCGTTGACCGGTCGTGCGCGTACGCTGGGTTGGGCGGGCCGTCTGGTCGAGGCGGAACGAGCCGCACGTGCGGCCGTTGATGCGCGCCCGGAGAGTGGTGCGGCGTGGGGTGTCCTCGGCGAAATCCACCGGTGGCAGAGCCGAGCTGGCGCGGCCGACGAGGCGTTGAGTCGCGCGTCCGATCTTGCCCCCAACGACCCGACGATTCGGGACCAGGTGCGATCTTTGGACCGAGCCCTGGCGCCGCACGGAGTCCCGACCGTGCGCCTGGAGGACGATTCCGACGGAAATCGTATGGTCACCACGAGAGCCGAGGCGCGGTGGCATCCGATGCCCCGCCTCGCCCTTCGCGCGGACGTGTACGGAAGGGACGTCGATCAGGATCTGGCGACGAGTCGGATCGAACGTACCGCGTACGGAGCGTTCGTGACCGGGACGTATGAGGTCGATCCTGGGTGGAACGTGATCGGCGGCCTCGGCGGGAGCACGACGGACGGCGCTGGTGACCCGTCGTTCTTCGCGTACCGATTGGCCGTCCGGAGCCCCCAGCGCCACCCTCTCGACGTCACACTCGAGTGGTCCTCTGCAGGCCTCGACGACACGGCGGCGCTCATCGAGCGGGGTGTGAGAAGCAATCAGCTGCTCCTGACCGGGCGATGGCGTCCGAGCCTCGATTGGCGGGTCGATGGCCAGGTAGGGGTGGGGTCGTACGAGGGTACGGAGTCGAACGGCCGCCGCAGCGCGCTCGTTTCGGTCCTTCGGAGCGTGGGCGCGACGCTGTCGGTCGGCGCGGGTCTTCGCGGCTTTTCGTTCGAGAAGAACCTCTTCGACGGCTACTTCGATCCCGACTTCTACGGAATCGCCGAAGTGATGGGGGTGTGGCTCTATCGCCCGATGCCGTGGTCCTTCGTCGTCGAGGTGGCCCCGGGTCTGGAACAGGTGACCAGCGACGGTGACGCCAGCGCGGCCATTCGGGCGAACGGTCGTGCAGCGTACCGCGTGCGCGAGGCCACTGAAGTCTCACTCGCGGCGTCGTACTCCACCGCGAGCATCACGAGCTTCGGCTCGGGGGAAGACGGGTACCGTTACGTCTCCGTTCTTCTGGGGGTGAGCTGGGTCTTCTAGCTCGGGGCCTGCGTTGGGAGCCTAGTTCGTCTCGACCTCGACGACCTTGATACCCCCGAGTCCCGCCGCGATGTAGAGGTATCCGTTGCGGTAGACCACATGGTTCACCGACTCCAGCGGTCCGAACTGAAGGGCGCCGAGAACGCTGATGTTCTGGGGTGCGTCACATGCGGTCGTCTCGAACGAATCCGCGCCAGCGGCGGCATAGACGCCTGCTTCGCCATTCGAGATAAACATCAGATCGCCCTGCACCGTGACGGAGTTCGTCACGACCACGGACGGGTCCAAGCCGACCGATGCCGGGTCCGGCCGCGGCACGGTACCCACGATGGAGCCGGTATCGATACACATGACCTGCACGCCCTCCGGTCCTGCCGCGATGAAGGCCTTTCCTCCCGCCACCTCGACGGTGGACTTGGACTCGGGGACGTCCGCTCCGGGGAAGGTGTGTGTGACGAGCAGGTTCATCGAACCGCCCGGAAAAGAGCCTTCCTCGAAGACCGCCAAGCGACCCGGCTGGCCCTGGACCACGACAATCCGGTCACCGAGCTGGTCCCAGGCGACCCAGCGCGCGTCGGCGAGTGCGAACTCTCCGAGCAGACTCAGGTCTCCGGCGTCGAGCGCCACGATCTTCCCCGCGTCACCCGAGGTGGCGTAGATGACGGAGCCGGTGCTCACCGAGCTCGTCGCGACAAAGCTCTCCAGCTGAGCGCGCACGTTGCCGTCGAGCGTGAACTTGCTTCCTTCGAGGAGCACTCGCTCCAAGATCGCGGGGGCCGGGAGAGCGACATCGGATGACGACATCGACGCGTAGACGTTGGTGCCGTCGAGTGTGACCGAGTGGATGTCGGCGTCGAGGAACGCTGCGCTGGACTTCAGCTTCGGCGTGCTCTTGTCGAGCTGGATAAAGTAGTCGAGGGCCCCGAGGGCGGGGAGGCCGCGGAAGCTGTAACCCACGACGGCCTTGGTATCCGAGGTGAGCCAAACGGACGTCGCCTGGACCAGGTTTCCGGCCACGAGCGGCGGGGTTGCCTCGGCGAGGAGGGTCAGGCCGACGGAGGCTGGCGCCCGCGCGGGCCCGACCGCGGCCGCATGCTGCTGTTGCGCGGGCGGGCCGATGGGAACGTCGCTTTCCGGATAGCTGACCCGCTGGTCCAGCACGAACTCGTCGTTGGTGATCTCGGTGCGCTCGTTGGACTCGTCACCCGGGACGAGGACCTGGTCGTAGCATCCGGCCACGACGACCGCGACGGCAAGAAAGAAGATCAAATAGTGATGCCGTCGCATGATTGGAAACCCTTTTCGGGAAATGTTTTGGCACAGTCTTTTCTTCGATAAACAAATGTATTTCTACGTTCCGGGGCTCGTAACCCTCTTCTTCGACGCGTGGCGAAGTGTGCAACCGGGCGAGGAGTGGCGACGGACGCCCAACGACTTGCCACATCGATTGGTCCGAGGCGAGCTTCAGCCACCTCTGAATCTTCAACTTCGGACACACGATGCGTCGCCTCATCCCTCTTGCACTCGCGCTTCTCTTCTTTGCGCCCGCCTCCGGGGAGGCACAGCCGCGCTTCCTCGTGAGCGGAGGCTTCACCGGTCCGATGGGGGACCTCTCGGACGTCGCGGACGCAGGCTATCACGGTCAGGTTGGTCTGTTCGTCCAGCTTCCGACGATCCCGGTCGGGCTCCGGGGGGACGGCGCCGTCCACAAGCTGGGATCGGGCGACGCGCTGTTGGCGGACACCCAGATCCTGGCTGGCTCGCTCAGCGTGGTGTACCACCTGCCCGGGATCAGTCTCGTCCCGTACTTCCTCGTCGGCATCGGCTCCTATCAGACGGAGTCGGGCCCGGCCGGCGCGGCGGCGAAGACGACCGACGCCGGCTTTCACGGTGGTTTCGGCGTGAACTTCGGCACCGGAGGGCTGGGGGCCTTTGCCGAGATCCGGCTCGTGCAGATCAACGGAGACCCCGGATCGACCCGCTTCATCCCGCTCTCCTTCGGACTTCGACTGTGAGGGGCGACCGCCCCGAGAAGCCCCTCTAGTAGGCGGCCAACTCCCGCAAAGCGGCCACTACGTCGGGCGTCTGGGGCAGCGTAGCGGTCTCCACGGGTGGTGCGTAGGCGACCCAAGTATCGAGCGAAGCCACCCGTTTGACCGGACCGTCGAGGTACTCGAAGAGCTCGTCCGCGACGCGTGCGGCGATCTCGGATCCGATGCCCCACGAGAGGCTGTCCTCGTGGACCACCATGACCTTGTTGGTCTTCTTCACGGAGTCCGCGATCCGCTCCATGTCGAACGGCTGGACCGTTCGGAGATCGAGAACCTCCGCCTCGATTCCGTGCTGCTCCGAGGCGATCTTCGCCGCGTCCATGCTCCGCTTCACGAGCGCTCCGCAGGTGACCAACGTCACGTCGCTACCCTCCCGGAGCACCTTGGCCTTCCCAAACGGGATCATATACTCCGAGCCGGGATTGCGGCCCTTGTTATAGACCTGCCGGTACAGGTGCTTGTGCTCGAGGAAGAGTACCGGATCGTCGCAACGGATCGCCGTTCGCAGCAATCCGGCGGCGTCTTCCGCCGTGGCCGGCATGCACACGTGTAGGCCCGGGCAGTGCGTGAAGAGCGTCTCACCGGTCTGGGAGTGGTAGATCGCTCCTCCCTTCAGATAACCGCCGTACGTGGTCCGGATCACGACCGGGGCCGAGAAGCGCCCGTTCGAGCGGTAGCGCATGGTGGCGAGCTCGTTTCGGATCTGCATCATGGCGGGCCAGATATAGTCGAAGAACTGGACCTCCGCGACGGGCTTCATGCCCCGTAGCGCCATCCCGATCGCCCTGCCGACGATGCTCGCCTCCGCGAGCGGCGAATTGTAGACCCGGGCCGAGCCGAAGCGCTTCTGCAGGCCGTGCGTCACCTTGAACACGCCGCCCTTGCCCTTCACCTCGTCGAGGATGTCCTCGCGGGACGCATCGGCCACGTCCTCTCCAAAGATTACGACGCGGGGGTCGCGCGCCATCTCCGTGCCCATGCAGTCGTTGAGGAGGTCGACCATCGTCAGGAGGCGGTCGTCCGCGTACCGCGGCGCGTCCTCGGTATCGAACTCAGCGGAGGTCGGATCTACGTCCTCGGAGAAGAGGTGGCGCATGGCCGTCGAGGCATCCGGCTGCGGGGAGGCGAGCGCCTCGTCCGCCGCGTCCGCGACCCGCTCGTGGATTTCGGCCTCGAGCGCGTCCAGCTCCTCCGCCGTGGCAGCGCCGATGCCGATCAGTAGCTCCCGCGTACGACGCAGCGGGTCACGCATGTCTTGGAGCTCCCGCTCCTCGGTCGTGCGGTACGCGCGCTCGTCGTCCGACATCGAGTGCGAGTACGGGCGCGTGGTGTGTGCATGGATCATGGCGGGGCGCCGATGCTCGCGGGCGTGGTGGATCGCCTCGGCGGCCGCACGGTAGCTGTCGATCACGTCGGTCCCGTCGCACTCGACGATGTGTAGCCCCGGAAAGCTCGACACGAGCCGAGAAATGCTCCCGCCCGCGGTTTGCACCTCGATTGGGACGCTGATGGCGTACCCATTGTCTTGCACGACGTAGACGACCGGCAGGCGGAGGTTGCTCGCCGAGTTGAGCGACTCCCAGAATTCGCCCTCCGACGTGGCGCCATCTCCTGTGCACACGACCACGATCTCGTCTTCCGCGAAGCTGCCGACACGGTCCCGGAGTCCTTCCACGATGCCGATCTTCGTTCCGGCCTCCGCCGCTCCGACAGCCTGGAGGAACTGGGTGCCCGTTGGCGACGAGGAGGTCGGTGTATTGAAGCGGGCGTCACCGAAGTGGCCGGGCATCTGCCGACCTCCCGACGCGGGATCTGCCGCGGCGCCGACCGCCTGGAGCAGGTGATCGAGTGGCGATTGACCGAGCGACAGCATGAGCGCGCGGTCCCGATAATACGGGAAGAACCAATCACGAGTCGGGTCGCAGTGCGCGGCCACGGCGACCCCGATCGCTTCGTGCCCCGCACCCGAGATCTGGAAGAACGCCTTGTTTTGACGCTTCAGGCTCATCTCGCGGTCATCCACGCGGCGCGAGGTGACCATCGTGCGGTAGAAGTCGAGGAGCTGCTCGTGCGTCAGCCCGGCCAGATCCGAGGCGCGAAAGACCTCGTGTTCGCTGGTCGCCATGAATCGTAGGATCAGAGTCGTCGAAAAGCCCTTTAAGATACTCCACTCGATCCGAGGGCGAAGGGTTCTTGATTCGGACTGGACCCGGACGCGAGTCGATTCGGTCGGGCGCTCTCGTTATGTTTCGCGGTGTCCTCCGCCGGGGACGACATACCGCTCCCTTCGGGGAGGTTCGGTCCGAAGGAGATCGCACGCTGTACGCCAGAATCGCCGGAATGGCCATCCGCCGACCGCGGATGATCCCGTACCTGCTCCGCGCCGCCTGGGCCTTCCGGGCGCGCGGATGGTATCGTCGACCTCCCTTCCTCCCGCTTCCGCCACGCTCGTACATGCGCTGGCGTCTGGACACCGCGTACGGAGACCCGGAGGCGAAGCCGCCGCTGGACGAGTTCGAGCGCTACATCGTCTGGTCGGCTCACATGAGGAGCGAGATGAGGCGAGGCCGCCATGAGTAGGCTCCTTCTGCTCGTCGTGCTCGCGCTGGTCACCTGGGCCTACTTCCCGGAAACGCGCGCGATGCTGATGGACGTAGCCGAGCCCGTGGTCTTGCCCATCATTCGTTGGAGCACGGAAGAAGAGATGCGACAGGTGGCCCGCAACGTGGTCGAGCATGAACGACTGACGGGCCAGCTTCCGGCGGGCGGGGGATGGCTCGAGTGGCTCGACTATCGGTACGCGAGTGACGAGATCAAGCGGGACCCATGGGGCTCGGTCTATCAGCTCGAGGCTTCCGCCGACTCGGTGTGGGTCCTATCGATCGGTCCGGACCGGGTGCGCGCGACAGAGGACGACTTCCGGGTAAGCGCGCCCCGTGGGTAATCGGTGAACGCGTGAATCTGGTACCGCTGATCTTCGAGCAGCTCACCATTCATGGACCCTGGCTCCTGTTCGTCATGGCGATCCTGGAGACCTGCTTCGTGACCGGGTTGATGGTCCCCTCGGGCCTCGCGACGTCGGCGGCGACGATCATCGTGCTCGAGGGCGACCTCGCGTTGGCGCCCGTGGTGGTGGCCGCCGTGTGCGGGGGATGGGTGGGCGACACGCTCGGGTTCTGGATCGGCCGCGCCTGGGGCGCGCGCGTTCTCCGGCAGGGAGGGCGCTGGCAAGCACTGCTCGGGGGCCGACTCCAGGAGGTCGAAGACCTCTTCGGGCGGCATCCCGTCTACTCCGTCACGGTAGCTCGCCTCATCTCGTTCGTGCGCACGGTCATGCCGATGGCGGCGGGCATGAGCGGCCTGAGTTATCGGCGCTACGTTCCGTACGAGTTCGTGGGCGTCGTCGGCTGGGCCGCGATCTATGTGAGCATCGGCTTCGCCGGCAGGGAGGGATGGCAGGCGGCTACGCGAATGTTCGGTGTGGGCGGAGCGATCGGCTTCGCGCTCGTCGGGGTCACCGCTTATCTCGTGGTACGCCGTCGTGGCCGTCCCGCCGCCCCCCAGGACGCGGGATGACATGCTGAGCGTAGCGCTCACCGGGAACGTGGCGTCCGGGAAGACTGCGGTCTCGGACCGATGGAGGACCCTCGGCGTTCCCGTGGTCGACGCCGACCAGCTCGCTCGGGAGGCGGTGGAGGCGCGAAGCGACGGACTTCAGCGGGTCGTGGAGGCCTTTGGACCAGACGTCCTCACCGCGGATGGGCAGCTCGACCGCGCCCGAGTACGTGACCTCGTGTTCGAGGACCCCACGGCTCGGACGCGGCTCGAAGAGATCATTCACCCCATCGTCTGGACGCTCAGGGAACGCTGGCTGAACGATCGCCGCGCCGAAGGGGCGTCGGTGGTTGTTTCGGAGATCCCGCTCCTGTTCGAAACGGGGCGTGAGGGCGACTTCGACGTGGTCGTCCTCGTCGACGCCCCTGTGGAGCTGCGCTTGGAGCGCATGGTCCGGGACCGGGGCCTGGATCCCGAGGAAGCGCGCCGAATCATCGAGTCGCAGATGAGCACCGAGAAAAAACGGGAGCGTGCGGACTTCGTGATGGACAACGTCGGCTCGCTCCCGGACCTCGAGTTGATGGCGGATCGCGTGCTGGCCCAGCTCCGTGCTCGCTCGGGCGACAGGATGCTGCGGATCGACCTGCACCTCCATACCGAGGGCTCTCGGGATTGCCTCTCCGACGCCGAGCAGGTGCTCGAGCGAGCGCTCACCTTGGGCTATGGGCGCGTCGCCATCACCGACCACGACAAGGTGCACGTGGCGCTCCGCATGGCCGAGGCGTATCCGGACCGGATCATTCCGGGGGAAGAGGTCAAGACGGCCGAAGGTATCGATGTGATCGGGCTGTACGTGCGAGAAGAGATCCCCAAGGGGACGCCTGCCGAGGAGACGATTGCTCGCATCCGTGACCAGGGCGGCATCCCCTACCTCCCCCACCCGTACGCGGCTGGGAAGGGTGGGGGTGGCAGGTTTTCGGAGCGTCTGGCCCCCCTTTGCGACGTGGTGGAAGTCTTCAACGCGCGCCTGCACGCTCGGCGGATGAACGACGCCGCGTACGACCTCGCGGTACGGCACGTCAAGCTTCGAGGGGCCGGCTCCGACGCCCATACCCTCCGCGAGGTGGGCAACGCATTCGTGGATCTTCCCGCGCATCCGAACCAACCCGACGCCTTGCGGGCGGCCCTCGCACAGGGACGCACGGGCGGACGGGAGGCGTCGCGCCTCGTGCATCTCGCGTCGACGTGGGCGAAGGTCCGGAAGCGGCTCCCGTGACTTCGGTCGCGCGGGCTGGCTGCGGCGGCCTCGGTGGCGTCGCCCCCTACGCGGGCGGTAGCTTGAGTCTCGGCGGCTCGCGGGTCGCCCCACTCCCCCACCTTCAGGGTCAGGATCGCTTTTGAGCTACCGGACGCCTGCGCACCGAGCGGCGGCGGTCAACGAGGTCAAGAATGCCTTGCTCGCTTCCCGGCGGGCGGTGCTCACGACCCATCTCAATGCGGATGGGGACGGCGGGGGCTGCGAAGCCGCGCTTGCATCATGGATGCGATCGAACGGCGCCGAGGTTTGGATCGTCAATCCCACGTCGTTCCCGAACAACCTGCGGTTCCTCATCGAGAACGACGATTGGATCCTTCCCGTCGGCACGCGAAAGGCCCGTGACCTCTGCGACAGCGCGGACTTGGCCGTCGTCCTGGACACCGGCGAAGCCCCTCGGATCGGGCGGGTCCACGAGATGATCCGCGAGCTCCCCACCGTCGTCATCGATCATCACCCCATCGGGGAGAAGGCGATCGGCGGCATCTCTCTACGCGACCCCAGCGCGTGCGCGACCGGAGAGCTCGTCTTCGACGTGATTCATGCCGCCGGCGGGCCCTGGTCCCGGCACGTGGCGGACGGCATCTACGCTGCGATCCTCACCGATACGGGAAGCTTCCGCTTCGACAATGCAACCGTGATGTGTCATCGTGTCGCGGCGGAGGTCATCGCGATGGGAGCGGAGCCCGCCTGGATGTACGAGCGGATCTACGGCTCGGCGCCGCTCCGCAGATACCAACTGCTGCGCTACGCTCTCGATTCGCTCGTTCACGAACCCGACGCGAAGATCTCGTGGATGGTCATCCCGAAAGAGCCGTACGACGAGCTCGGCGTTACCGCGGAGGACCTGGAGGGGATCGTCGACATTCCGCGGTCGATCGAAGGCACCCAGGTCGGCCTGCTCTTTCGCGACACGAGCAAGGGTGAGGTGAAGGTCTCTTTTCGCTCGAACGGAGACGTCGACGTGAACGCCCTGGCAAGGACGTTCGATGGCGGAGGACACGTCAAGGCGTCCGGCGCGGTGGTCCCAGGTCCCATGGATCGGGCGATCGAGGCGGTACTCGAACGTACCCGCCAGGCTGTCGCCGATTCGCAGAACGGACAGGGTACGTCATGAAGGTCCCGAGCGGCCTGAACTCGACCGATCCCGGCGTCCCCGAGGCGTTACCGCGGACGCTCATCCGACTTCGCGAGGAGCTGGGCGTGGAGCGGATCGACCGCCTCTGGATCTTCCCTCCGGTACGAAAGGGACGTCGAGAGTCGGGTCTCGTCGCCGTGAGCACGTTCGAGGAGCACGACGAGCGACGAGGTATGGTCACGGTCTCCTACAAGGCCGAGCACACCGGCAAGGGCGTCACGGTGGAGCCGGTTCTGACCCATCAGGGAGAAGCGCCGCCCGACCGCTTCCCACCGGTCATGAGCGGGACGGTGCGGCGAGCCGGGGACGGGGCCGGTGAGGCTCGAGAGGTGGACATCTCCGCCTCGGCCGAGAGATTCGAAGAGTTGATGGAGGAATACGACGACGTGTTCATCGAGGCTCCTGAGCGTGACTGACCCTCGGGCCAAACGGTCGACCGAGACGGACCAAGGCTCACCGCCCTTCATGCGGCTCTTCGCCAGGTATCTGCGCGACCAGGGCCTACCGGTCACGCAGCAACGCGAGGCGGTGGCCGAGGCGCTCTTCACCTCCGATGAGCACCTTTCGGTGGACGACATCGAGCGGGCCCTGCGGAGCCGCGGGGAGCGGATCGGAAAGGCGACGATCTACCGAACGCTCGACCTGCTGGTGCGGAGCCGACTCGTCGTGGAGCACGACTTCGGCGAGGGGTTCAAGCGCTACGAGCATCGACTGTCGGGGCGTCCGGTCCACGAGCACATGATCTGCGTCGAATGCGGGACCGTGACCGAGTTCGAGAGCAAGGAGCTGTACCGCATCGAGAACCGCGTCCGGGCGGAGTTCGACTTCCTCCCGGTCCGGCGGAACCTCGAGATCTACGGCCTCTGCCGGGCGTGTCAGGACGCGGGAGTGGAGCTCACGACCGAGGGGCTGATTTGCCCCATCGAGATTATCCGGTAGATGCCGAACCGCCCCGATCCGGAGGCCGCAGGCCGAGGACCCGAGGTGGCTCCCGCCAACGGCGTGCCACCCGGCCTGGCCGGACTTCCGTGGGAGCTTCCGCGGACGTTTCTCGGGTTGGAGTGCTCGCATGACTCGTTCGTCCGGGCCGACGCCATCGTACTGCCGGTGCCCTATGAGTCCACGACGTCGTGGGGGGGTGGAACCCGGGCTGGCCCCGACGCGATTCTGGCGGCCTCGCGCTTCGTGGAGCTGTACGACCAGGAGTTCGGCTGCGAGCCGGCCGCGAGTCTCGGCATTCACACGCTTCCCGCTTTGGAGCTGACGAGGGCCGGTGCCGAGGCCGCGATGGCGGAGCTTCGCGATGCGTACGCCCGAGTCGCGGATGCCGCCGGGGAGGGATTCCTCCTCATGCTCGGGGGGGAGCACTCCATCTCGTCACCGGCGATCCTGGCCCAGGCTGATCGGTACGACGGACGACTGAGCGTCCTTCAGATGGACGCGCACGCCGATCTCCGCGCGCAGTACGAGGGCACGCCCGCGTCTCACGCTTCCGCGATGGCTCGCGTGCTGGACCGCGCCGACGTGGTCGCGGTGGGGGTGCGGGGGGTAAGCCGGGAGGAAATCGACGTCTCGGCGGCGTCCGGCGGCTCGACGCTCGTGTGGGCCGACGAGATGTGGGAGGACGACCGCTGGATGGAGCGAGCCCTCGACGCGTTGGGTCCGCGCGTCTATCTGACGTTCGACGTCGATTACTTCGATCCTTCGATCGCACCGTCTACCGGCACACCGGAGCCGGGCGGGGGCGACTGGTACCGGACGCTTCGCTTCCTGAAGCGGGTGTTCGCGGAACGTGAGGTGGTGGCGGCCGACATCGTCGAGCTCGCGCCCACCCCTGGACTGCCTGCTCCGGACTTCGCGGTGGCGAAGCTCGCCTACAAACTCATTTCCTATCGTTACCTGACGCGTTTGGGATGACGATGCCCTCGGGTGGACAGGCGTCGCGAATGCTTGATCGGCGGTGTGGGTGATTCGAAGTTCATGCACACCCCTCTCATCGATGACCGACACGCGCCGGTGAAGCCCCGATAGATCGGTCGAGTCCGGACGGAGTCCGTTGATCGAGCCCACGCAGAGCACCCCGGCACCGATGCGGTTTCGACACGCCGACGTCGACGAGGCCAAACGACGGTTCTCGTGGATGGACCTGGCGCGGGCGACCGGGGGCGAGACGATCTGCGGGAACGAGCTCCGACTTCAGTTCGAGGGGCCGAGCACCTTCTCGTCCTGGCTCGAGGCGATCGCGGCGGCGCAGAAGTTCGTTTACTTCGAGAACTACCTGGTGCGGGACGACTTCGTGGGGCGTGAGTTCCGCGACGCGCTCATCGCGAAGGCCCGTGAGGGCGTGCCCGTCCATGTCATCTACGACTGGGTCGGCTGCTGGGCGACCCCTCGCGCGTTCTGGAAGCCACTCCGCGCGGCCGGGGTGCAGGTGGTCGGCTTCAACCCGCCCACGGCCGCGGTCGTGAATCCGTTCGGCGCGCTCCAGCGCGATCACCGCAAGCTCGTGGTCGTCGACGGAGAGGTTGCGCACTTCGGGGGGCTGTGCGTCGGTCACGAATGGGCGGGCTCAAAGACGGAGGCGCCCTGGAGGGATACCGGCGTCGAGATACGCGGTCCGGCCGCGGTGGCGGCCGCCCGCGGGTTCGAGGCTCTCTGGAATCGGCTGTCGGAGCCGATCTTCCTGGCCGCTACGCTCGAGCAGCCGGTCGTAGGTGACGGT